>CALJEL010000077.1 GCA_938074335.1 uncultured bacterium
AACCCATTGCTCCTCTTTATTACTGACAGAAAAGACCTTGATGAGCAACTATCTGGCGTTTTTTCAAGCATTATGGCAGTTGTCAAACAGGCAGAAAGTATAGAGGATTTGCAAGAAACAATAAGACTTTCTGCAGGTGGCATTGTATTTGCCACAATTCAAAAATTTGGGATAAAAAACGCAGAAGAATACCCATTTTTAACTGATAGAAGAAATATAATCGTCATTGCAGACGAGGCGCACAGAAGTCAGTATAGAGAACTTGCTCAGAACTTAAGAAACGCAATTCCAAATGCATCATTTATGGGTTTTACTGCAACTCCGATTGAAATACAAGACCGCTCCACCACTTTGGTATTTGGAAAATATATAAGTGTGTATTCAATGGAGAAAGCAAGAAGGCACAATGTAGTTGTGCCAATTTATTATGAAGGAAGACTTACAGAAATACATCTTGCAAATGAATTTGTAGATGAGGAGTTTGAAGAAATTTCTGAAGGAATTGATTTTGAAACTAAAGAAAGTTTAAAAAAGAGGTTTGCTCGTTTAGAGAGACTAATTCTTGCAGAAGAGCGGATTAAAAAGGTCGCAAAAGATATTGTAGAACACTTTAATAAAAGGGTTCAGGAATTCAAAGGCAAGGCAATGGTAGTTACGATAAGCAGAAATGTCGCAGTCAAACTTTATGAGGAAATTAAAAAATTGCCAGATGCTCCTTCTGTTGCGGTAATTATCTCAGGAAATAAAACGAAAGATCCGGAGGAATTTTATCCCCATATAAGAAATAAGCACGAGATGGAGAGAATCGCTGATGACTTTAAGAATCCTGATACTGACCCTCAAATGGTTATTGTAGTGGATATGTGGCTTACAGGATTTGATGTCCCCTGTCTTCATACAATGTATCTTGACAAGCCAATGAAAAATCATTCTCTTGTTCAAGCAATCGCAAGGGTGAACAGGGTATTTAAAGATAAACCTGGTGGTTTGATAGTTGATTATATTGGCATTGCCGATGACTTGAGGAAATCCCTTGCCATATACACGCCTGAAACTATAAAAAATATTTTTGTGGACATTAATGAAGTTCTAAATCAATTAAGGGAAAAATACGATATAGTTAATTCACTTTTTTATGGTTTGCCTTATAAAAATTGGGATGAATTGTCTTCAGACGCTCTTTCAAATCTAACTATGCAATCATACGAGAGAATTTGTAAAGATGAGGATACTAAAAAGAGATTTTTAAGAAATTTCATTGCCCTTAAAAAACTCTATGCACTTGCAAGCCCTCATCCTGAGGTTTTTAAAATAAAAAATGACCTGAGATTCTTTGAGATGATAAAGAAGATGATTGTCAAGTATTCCACTGCAAAAATAAAAGACATAACACGTGATTTAGAGTATGAAATAAGTCATCTCATCTCAAAGAGTATATCTGCTGAGGAGCCAGTTGATATTTTAAGTTTGGAGGGAAAAGAAAGGCCAGACATTTCAATATTTGATGATAAATTTCTTGCTCAGTTCAAGAATATGGAATACAAAAACTATGCAGTAGAAATCCTTGCGAAGATAATAAAAGATGAACTTATAATAAAAATGAGAAACAATCCTTTCAGATACCGCACTTTATATGATATGCTCCAAAATATAATAGAAAAATATAATGTAAAGATTTTGGATACTGTAGAAGTGATAGAGCAATTGATAGAGATTGCTAAAGATATTAAGCAAAAAGTTGAAGAAGGTAAAAAGCTTAATTTAAGCCAGGAAGAACTTGCTTTTTATGATTTGCTTTTATCGAAAGACTTTTTCAAAAATTACAGACAAGTCGAAGAGGTTGCGAAAGAAATTGTAAATATACTTGGTAATTATGTCAGGGTTGCTGATTGGAACAGAAAAGAATACCTAAAGGCAAAAATTAGGACAGCATTGAAAAATGTATTGATAAGAATTGTTGATGGTGGGATAAGATATGAAGAGATAGAGCAACTCTCAAGGGAGATTGTAAACCATGCTGAGGTCATGTATGCGGTTGCGTAATTTTAATTAAATTACTTCCTGAATGAGATATTGTAAAACACTAATGCCATATCTTCCTTGTCTTTTGTGATACCCTTTTTAACTCTTTCTGAAATGTCGTTTCCCGAAAGGCTTTAAAAAGTTCTAAGAAATGTTAAGAATAAAAGCTCCTCTCATTTGCGGCAAAAGGTTTTTTTGGAGGCGGCGAGCGGATTCGAACCGCTGAATCGGGGTTTTGCAGACCCCTCCCTTAGCCGCTTGGGTACGCCGCCAGAAGATGGAGCGGGTGGCGGGATTCGAACCCGTGACCCCAACCTTGGCAAGGTTGTGCTCTACCAGCTGAGCTACACCCGCAGGATATTTGACTTTATCATAAAGAGGCTCTGTCTGTCAATTTTGTTATTAATTATACCTCAATTTGCCGATAGAAATGCATTTTCATCGGGGTTCACGGGGTGAAGCTTGTCTTCACCCCGTGCTCTAATGGCGGGGCATGCCTCAAAGCCTTCTTAGACCAGCAGAGCAGCAGTGCAGTAGAGCAGTAGTTTTTATTGAGGAATTTCTTTCTTATTATTTAACTGCTGCGCTGCTGCTCTACTGCTCTATTAAGGTGTCACTATAAAGCCTTTTCGGCATCCCCCGCCATTCCTATCGGCAGTTTAGGGTTATAGCTCTATTTTGCCATTAGAAAACTGGCAGTCTGCCACACCATAGTGCGATAGTACTACAGTGCGATAGTGCGACAGCACACCTGACGGTGAAGTGAGTTAGGGATTAGTGGATTAGTGAATTAGTGAATTAGAAAATACTAACTCACTAACTCACTTGCATACTAACTCACCACTTTAGCTCTGCCGCACTGTCGCACTAAAAACAGTAGCACCTCTCTGTAAACCTCAGGTGTTATAATAAAATATGCTTAATCTCTTCGGCAGCTATATGAAGAAAAGGTTTGGGACCACTGTTTATAAGGTAAATGTGGACGCTGGCTTTACTTGCCCTAACAGGGATGGGACAGCAGGATGGGGAGGCTGTATATATTGCAATAATGACAGCTTCAGACCACCGGAGGCAAAGCCCTCGCTTCCCTTGAGAGAGCAGATCAGGAATGGTATAAGTTATGTCTCAAGAAGATATGGAGCAAAGAAATTCCTTGTTTATTTTCAGCCCTACACAAATACCTATGCACCCGTGGAAAGACTGGAGGCCCTTTACAGAGAGGCCCTTTCTGAGGAAGGTGTTATAGGCCTTGCCATTGGCACAAGACCTGACTGTGTGGATGAAGAAAAACTTGCGATGATTGAGACCCTGGCAAAGGATAAATTCATCTTGATTGAATATGGACTCCAGTCCATATATGACAGGACCCTTGAATTCATAAACAGGGGACACGATTACAATACCTTTTTAAGGGCACTGGATATGACGGCTGGAAGGGGTATCCATATAGGGGCCCATATCATCCTTGGTTTTCCTACAGAGACCCGTGATGAGATGCTTCATATGGCAGGGGTTATATCTGAACTACCTGTAGGATTCCTCAAGATTCATCAGCTTCAGGTGGTAAAGGATACGGTCCTTGAAAAGATATATCTCAATTCTCCCTTTCATACATTCAGCTATGAAGAATATATAACACTTCTTGTGGACTTTCTTGAGAGGCTATCACCTCATATAGTTATCCAGAGGCTCTTTGCAACATCTCCAGATGATATGCTTATTGCTCCAAGATGGGACCTTTCCAGACACAGGATAATAAATGATATAATGAATGCCATGAAAAAACGCAGGACCTTTCAGGGATATTTTTATACAGGGACAATTAAAGTAAGTTAAGCATGCAATCCCCTGGTTTCTGAGTAAAGGCAAAGAACTCAATATTTCGCTACTGGTAATAGTACAAAAACTGGATAAGGAGGAATTTTATGGACAGAGAAAAGGAATTGCTGGAAGAGGAACTCAAAGGATACAAGGAAAAAATAACCCCTGTAAACAAGGGTGTCCTCACCTGGGAGAGGGAACTTATATTCCTTGGCAGGACCCAGCGAGGTTATGAGATCGAATTTGACGCTCATCAGCAGTGGGGATGTTCACCTACTGAATCACTTTTATTGAGTGTAGCTGGATGCCTGGCAATTGATGTGGTAACATTTTTACAGAAAATGAAGGCTGAGTTAAAGTCTTTTAAGATAGAGATTATAGGTGAAAGAAATCTGACACCACCTCAGTATTATAAAAAAATAGAAATGATTCTTCATATAGCAGCAAAAAATATCACGGAAAAACAGGTTGCCCGTGCCGTTGCCCTTTCCCATGAAAAGTATTGCTCTGTATATCATTCTTTAAGAAAAGATATAGAGATGAAGGTAAATTATATACTGAATACTGAATGAGAGAATCCAGGCCTCCACAAAAGGCAGTAGTTATTATCCCTGCAAGATACGGAGCCACAAGGTTTCCTGGCAAACCCCTTGCACTCCTTAAAGGGAAACCCATTATCCAGTGGGTTTATGAAAGGGCAAAAGGAGCTAAAAGCATTCATGATGTAATTGTTGCCACTGATGATGAAAGGATAATGAAGGTGATAATTGAATCAGGTGGAAAGGCCATGATGACCTCAAAGGGTCATGCCACCGGGACAGACAGGATCTCTGAGGTTGCAAAGGATATAATGTGTGATATAATTATCAATGTACAGGGAGATGAACCTTTTATTTCACCCGAGATGGTCGATCATACAGTAAACCTCCTGAATGATGAACGTGCCTCCATAAGCACACTGGCAAGGAGGATTGAAGAAGAAAGAGAACTTATAGATCCAAATGTAGTTAAGGTAGTCTTTGACAAGGAGGGTTTTGCCCTGTATTTTTCTCGCTCCACCATTCCTTACTACAGAGACAGATGGAAAGACACCTCAGGGATAAATCTACAGGAAGGCGTTAAGGTTTACAAGCATATCGGCATCTATGGTTATAGAAGGGATGTGCTTATCAGGCTTACAAAGACACCTCAATCAGAGCTTGAAGGGATTGAAAGGCTTGAACAATTAAGGGCACTTGAAAATGGTTTTAAGATAAAGGTGGGCATAACCTCTTTTAATACCATTGGTATTGATACACCTGAGGACCTCAAGAGGGCAGAGGAATGGCTAAATTCATATTTATAACGGGTGGTGTTGTCTCATCTCTTGGTAAGGGTATTGCTGCTGCCTCCATAGGGGCACTGCTTGAGGCAAAGGGATTGAATGTCACACTTCAGAAACTTGATCCATATATAAATGTTGACCCTGGTACCCTTAGCCCATTTCAGCATGGAGAGGTCTTTGTGACAGATGATGGTGCAGAGACAGACCTTGATCTGGGTCACTATGAAAGATTCACATCCATAAGGACATCTAAAAATAATAATTATACAACAGGAAAGATATATTACAATGTGATTACAAAAGAACGAAGAGGAGATTATCTTGGAGAAACTGTTCAGGTTGTTCCTCATCTGACCGATGAAATAAAAAGATCTATCAGGACAGTAGAAGATTATAATGATGTGGTAATAGTGGAGATAGGTGGCACTGTGGGTGATATAGAGAGCCTTCCCTTTCTTGAGGCAATAAGACAGTTTAAGTATGATGTGGGCAGGGAAAATGTTGTATATATACACCTCACTCTTGTGCCCTATATAAAGTCATCGGGAGAGCTCAAGACAAAACCAACACAGCACAGTGTTAAGGAATTAAGGGAGATAGGTATACAGCCTGACATCCTCATATGCAGGACAGAAAGGCCCCTTCCGCCTGAGATAAAAAGAAAGATAGCTATCCATTGCAATCTTGATGGTGAAAACGTAATAGCAGGCATAGATTGTGAGACTGTCTATGAAGTCCCCCTTGTATTTTTTAACGAAGGACTTCACAGGCAATTATCAAAGCTCTTAAAGCTTCCTGACAATGAACCTGACCTTAAAAAGTGGGAAGAGATTGTTCGTAAGATAAAGGAGCCAAAATTTGAGGTCACCATTGCAATAGTTGGTAAATATGTGGGGCTTAAGGATTCATACAAGAGTCTCATAGAGGCACTCAATCACGGAGGTATAGCAAATAATGCAAGGGTCAACCTCAAATGGGTGGATTCAGAAGATATAGAGGCCCATGGACCTGAAAGGTATCTTGATGATGTGGATGGGATTCTTGTGCCCGGGGGTTTTGGGCACAGGGGGATCGAGGGTAAGATTATGGCTATTAAATATGCCAGATTAAAGAAGATACCCTATTTTGGTATATGCCTGGGGATGCAGTGTGCGGTAATAGAATTTGCAAGAAATGTCTGTGGTCTTCCCGCAAACAGTACAGAATTTGACCTTGAGACAAAGGCACCTGTTATATACCTTATGACCAGATGGTATAATTACAAGACAGGCAGATTTGAAGAGAGGACTTCCCAGGGTGATCTGGGTGGCACCATGAGGCTTGGTGCCTATCCCTGCAAACTCCTTGAAGGTTCTATTGCCCACAGGGCTTACGGTGTAAAGGAAATAGAGGAAAGGCACAGACACAGATATGAATTCAATAATGCCTTCAGGGAAGTACTTACAAAAAATGGCATGGTTCTAAGCGGACTGAGTCCGGATGGAGAACTCGTTGAGATAATAGAGCTAAAGGATCATCCCTGGTTTGTTGGAGTTCAGTTCCATCCTGAATTTAAATCAAGACCAACAGAGCCCCATCCCCTTTTCAAGTCATTTATTGAAGCCTCCTTAAAACAGAAGAAAGGACTCTTCAACAATGGAAACTAAGGAAGTAAAGATAAAGGATATAACAATTGGTGGAAAGGCTGAACTTGTCCTGATAGCAGGTCCCTGTGTGATTGAGGATGAAGACACTGTACTGGAGACTGCAAGAAGGCTGAAGGAGATATGCTCAAGGTTGAATATCCCTTTGATATTTAAGAGCTCCTATGATAAGGCAAACAGAAGCTCCCTTAAAGGATTCAGAGGCCCTGGTTTGAAGAAGGGTTTAAAGATACTTGAGACCGTGAAGGAAAAATATGACCTTCTACTTATCAGCGATGTCCACTCTACTGAGGAGATAGAGCCAGCAGCAGAGGTGCTGGATGTCCTTCAGATACCTGCCTTTCTTTCAAGACAGACAGACCTTATCCTTAAGGCCTCAAAGACAGGAAAACCTGTTAACATCAAAAAAGGGCAATTCCTTGCTCCCTGGGATGTGAAGAACATAATAGAAAAATTTACCTCCACAGGAAATGAAAAACTCCTTATCACGGAACGCGGTACATCCTTTGGTTATAATAATCTTGTTGTTGATATGAGGGGCATAGTGATAATGAGGTCCTTTGGATATCCTGTAATATTTGATGCAACCCACAGTGTGCAGCTTCCAGGTGGTCAGGGAAGTTCTTCAGGAGGTCAAAGGGAATTTGCACCCTATCTTGCAAAGGCAGCGGTAGCAGTTGGTGTGGATGGGGTATTCATGGAAACCCATCCAACCCCGCAGACAGCCCTCTGTGACGGGCCTAATATGCTTCCGCTTGGAGAGGTTGAAGACCTGTTAAAGAAGTTGCTTGAAATCAGGAAGGTAATAATCTAGTTTAGAGCGACAGGCAATAACAGAGCAGCAGCGCAGCAGTTAAATAATAATATAAAAAATTCCTTAATAAAAACTACTGCTCTGCTGGTCTAAGAAGACTTTGAGGCAGCCTGCCAGTAGGGTATCGGCAAAATAGGGGAAAGCAAGATATCCTATAAGCAGATGTATTTTCAATGAATGAGTGCGAGATATCAATTCTACTGCTCTGTAACCCTGGCGATTTGATTCTGCATGAACTTAAAGAACATCTTTATAAGGTATTCCGGTGCAGGATAACCATCTCTCCTTATAACATGGACCTGACATTTTCTTTCAATAAGAAGAGACAGCAATTCATCGCAGAGAAGATCATAGAACAGGCAGCTCTGGGCAAGAAAAACTTATCTGATAAATGGCTCTTGATAGTGGATGCTGACCTTTATTCACCAGGTCTAAACTTTATATTTGGACTCGCAGATATACAATCAGGCATATCCATCGTGTCTATTACAAGATTAAAACAGGAATTTTATGGTCTCTCAGGAAATCAAAAACTCTTTCTGGAAAGACTGAAAAAAGAATCAACCCATGAGCTGGGTCATCTCTTTCTTCTTAGACACTGTCCTGATAAAAAATGCGTCATGAGGTTTTCAAATTCCATTTATGATACCGATGAAAAACTACCAGATTTTTGTGAAACCTGTAAAAGAAGCCTTAAATTTTATAGACAATAATGGGGCAGGGCATAGCCCTGCCCCAGCTTGCCCCTACTTCACCTCCACCTTTATCTCCTTTGGTTTTGCCTCTTCCTTCTTCGGAAGGACTATCTCAAGGATGCCATTCTTGAATGTAGCCTTTGCCTTCTCAGAGTCCACCTCCACTGGAAGGGCAATGGTCCTCGCAAAGCTTCCATAGCTTATCTCTCTTGCATAGTAGTCTTCCTCTTTTACCTCTTCATCCTTCTTTATCTCACCCTTTATAGTAAGGGTATCCTTTGTAATCGTTATATCTATGTTGTCTTTTTCCACTCCTGGAAGCTCTGCCTTTACAACCACCTCACCTTTTTTGTCATAAACATCTATATTGGGAACCACCATGCCCTCTCTACTCCACCAGCGACGCCTCCTCCTTGGAAATGGCTCAAAGAACTCCTCAAACATCCTCTCAATGTCCTTCCTCATGTCTTCAAGTTCTTTAAAAGGAGACCATTTTACAATGGACATGGCAAACACCTCCATTATGTGAATGGCTGAGCCATTCACAGATTAAAGGAGCCAAAGGCTCCAGAATTTTATGGAGTAACAGTCTCTGCCTCAAGAATCCTTGTAAATTTAATCTCTCCAGCCTCATAATCAACCTCCACAGTATCTCCTTCTCTGATAGACCTCTCAAGGAGCTTCATGGCAAGTGGATTGAGTACCTCTCTCTGTATGAGCCTCTTAAGGGGCCTTGCACCATAGACAGGATCATATCCCTTCTCAGCAAGATATTCCTTTGCCTTCTCTGTAAGGACTATATCAATATGTCTGTCTTTGAGATACTTCTTCATCCTCTGTATCTGAATGTCCACGATCTCCTTGAGCATATCCTGAGTGAGTGGATTGAAGATAATGATCTCATCCACCCTGTTTAAGAATTCTGGCCTGAAGAAGCCCTTCAGGTCCTCCATCACCTTTTCCTTCAGCTCTGTCTCATCGTCTCCACCCCAGTACACCCTGGGTCTTCTCTGTCTCTGTTCCATGATCTGCTGTATATGGGTGCTCCCGATATTGGATGTCATTATGACAACGGTATTTCTAAAATCCACAGTCCTTCCATGACCATCTGTAAGCCTGCCATCATCAAGGAGCTGGAGAAGGAGATTAAAGACCTCAGGATGGGCCTTTTCAACCTCATCAAATAGAACCACTGAATAGGGTCTCCTTCTTATTGCCTCTGTGAGCTGACCACCCTCCTCATAACCCACATAACCAGGTGGTGCTCCTATAAGCCTGCTTACTGTATGTCTTTCCTGATATTCAGACATATCTATCCTTACAAGGGCATTTTCATCGTCAAAAAGGAATTCTGCCAGTGCCCTGGCAAGTTCTGTCTTTCCAACACCTGTAGGTCCAAGGAATATGAATGAACCAATGGGTCTATTGGGGTCCTGAACCCCTGCCCTTGCCCTTCTTACTGCATTGGAAACAGCAATGATTGCTTCCTCCTGACCAACCACCCTGAGCCTTAACCTTTCCTCCATATGAAGAAGTTTTTGAACCTCTGTCTCAAGCATCTTGCTCACAGGGATACCTGTCCATCTGGATACAATCTCTGCCACATCCTCCTCATCAACCTCTTCCTTGAGCATCTTTCTTCTGGACTGTATCTCTTTAAGTCGCTGATTCTCTTTTTCAAGTTCCTTCTGCAGTTCAATAAGCCTTCCATACCTCAGCTCAGCTGCCCTTGTAAGATCACCTTCTCGCTCTGCCTTTTGCGATTCAAAGCGGGTCCTTTCTATCTCTTCCTTGAGATTCCTGATCTTCAGGATAACCTCTTTTTCCTTCATCCACTGAGCCTTCAGTTCATCTCTCTTTTTAGTAAGTTCCTCTATCTCTTTACTGATCTTTTCAAGCATCTCCCTTGCATTGCCTGTATCATCCTTCATTACTGCCTGTCTTTCTATCTCAAGCTGTCTCAATCTTCTTTCAATCTCATCAAGCTCAGCAGGCATGCTGTCAATCTCCATCCTGAGCTTTGCAGCAGCCTCATCAATGAGGTCTATTGCCTTGTCTGGAAGGAACCTGTCTGTTATATATCTATGAGAAAGCTGGGCAGCTGCAATCAGGGCAGAATCCTTTATCTTTACTCCATGATGAACTTCATATCTCTCCTTGAGGCCCCTCAGTATTGAGATGGTATCCTCCACACTGGGCTCCTTCACATATACTGGCTGAAACCTCCTTTCAAGGGCAGGGTCCTTCTCTATATGCTTTCTGTATTCATCAAGTGTGGTTGCTCCAATACACCTCAGCTCTCCCCTTGCAAGGGCAGGCTTGAGCATATTGGATGCATCTATTGCACCTTCTGCAGCACCGGCTCCCACAATGGTATGGAGCTCATCTATAAAAAGGACTATCCTGCCTTCTGATTCCTCAATCTCCTTAAGGAGTGCCTTGAGCCTTTCTTCAAACTCACCCCTGTATTTTGAGCCAGCCACAAGGGCACCGATGTCAAGGGCAATTACCCTCTTATCCCTTAAGGTCTCTGGCACATCACCGGCAACTATCCTCTGGGCAAGGCCCTCAACAATTGCAGTCTTACCAACACCTGGCTCTCCAATCAAGACAGGATTGTTCTTTGTCCTTCTACTGAGGACCTGTATAACCCTTCTTATCTCCTCATCCCTGCCTATGACAGGATCAAGCCTTCCCCGTCTTGCAAGCTCTGTAAGGTCACGACTGTATCTCTGAAGGGCCTGGTATTTGTCTTCAGGATTGGGGTCTGTGACCCTGTGAGTACCCCTTATCTTTTTGATTGCATCTATAACCTTCTGCCTTGAGGCACCATATCTTTCAAGGATCTTTGAGGCAGAACCACCCTCTTCGATTATTGCCATCAAGAGATGCTCCACGCTCACATATTCATCCTGAAGATGGCCTGCCTCCTCAAAGGCCCTTTCAAGGACATTTTTCAGCCTTGCTGATACATATACCTGACCCAGCGGGGTTGCACCTGATACCTTTGGAAACCTATCTATCACGCTCTCAAGCTCCTTCTCAATTGAATTTATATCTCCACCGGCATCCTGAATGGCCCTGTAAACAATACCTGTCCTGTCAGCAAGTAACGCCCTCAGAAGATGTTCAACCTGGAGCTCCTGATTTCCGTGTCTCTCAGCAATCCTCTGGGCCTCCTGCAGGGCCTCCTGAGATTTTATTGTTAATTTATCAAGTCTCATATTATTCCTCCTCCATTAATAGTCTTTTTAATCTTTCCCTGAACATGAACCTCAGGTCTTCATCGAGATAAAGCATCATCTCTTCCATAAGTTCCTGAAGGGATGCGAGCCTGTTCCTTAACCTCAGTATAATATCCACACCTGCCTTATTTACACCAAGTTCTCTTGTCAGCCTCAGTATTAAATGAAGCCTCTCCACATCCTCATCAGAATAATATCTGAATCTATTAAGTCTCTTCGGGACGACAAGACCCTCTCTTTCATAAAGCCTCAATGTCTGGGGATGAACATTGAGCATCTCGGATACAACCCTTATCATATAAATAGGTCTGCGTCTATCCCGCATTTAATTACCTCCCTTATCTTTTAATACCAAGCTTCTGTCTCGGGTTCTCGCTATAAAAAGCCCCCAGTTTTCTTATGAGTGCCTCTGCCTCTGGTGTAAGCCTGTCAGGTAGAACAATCTTAACAACTGCGTAAAGATCTCCGTGCCCACCATGAGCACCAGGCATACCCTTTCCTTTTAATTTAAATTTCTGACCACTATGCGTTCCTGCTGGCAGATTCATCAGGGCAATTCCATCAGGTGTAGGGACCTCTATCCTTCCGCCGAAAACCACCTCCGGGATCGTAACTGGGACCTCCACAAAAAGATCCTTTCCTTCTCTCCTGAAAAGAGGATGAGGTTTAACACTGACCTCTATATAAAGATCTCCAGAAGGTCCTCCGAATTCACCAGCCTCGCCCATACCCCTTACCTTCACCCTTTGACCATCTTCTACACCAGCAGGGATCTTCACATTGATAGTCTCTGTTATGCTGACCTTTCCTGTCCCACGGCATTGAGCACATATCCTTGAGACCTTTTCTCCAGTACCCTTACAGGAAGGACAGGTCTGCTTGAATGTAAAGAATCCCCTGGAGCTGTTCAATGTCCCGCTTCCTTTGCATGTCTGGCAGGTCTCTGTGGACTCTGCACCTCGTCCACCGCATCTTGTACAGTTTATATGCCTTGTGATTGTTACAGGCTTTGTTACTCCAGTATAAGCCTCCTCAAGGGTGATCTCTGTCTTTGTAATTATGTCACTACCCCTTGCTGGTGAAGGCCGTCTTGCAAAGAAATCAGAGAAGATATCACCAAAACCAAAATCAAAGATATCTGAAAAATCAGGCCTGCTGAAGTCAAAACCCTCAAAGTTAAAGGTTTCTCCCCTGTCATACTGCTTGCGTTTCTCAGGATCACCAAGCACTGAATAGGCCTCATTTATCTCCTTGAATCTTTCCTCTGCCTCTTTATTGCCAGGATTAAGGTCAGGATGATATTTTCTCGCAAGCCTCCTGTATGCCCTCTTTATCTCCTCATCAGAGGCATTCCTGTCAACACCAAGAATCTTATAATAGTCTTTAGTGCCAACCATGTCAAACTCCTTCAGTTAAATATATTATAACAATTGACATGAATCATGTCAATATATTAAAAAATTATTTAAAATCAATTACTTATAAATAAAATCTCGGATACCTAAATTAGTGAATTAGTGAGCTGGTAGCCGCAAGACGGTAGAACAGGCTTCCAGTAGAACAGGCTTCCAGCCTGTTTAATGCTTTTTTGTATTTCCACCATTCGCAGGCTGGAAGCCTGCGCCACATAAGGCTGGAAGCCTGCGGCTACCTCCCTTCAGGATAGAGAGGTTCCTTAACACCCTCCTCATGTAACTCAGGCATTCTTGCCTGAGGAAAATAAATCACAGACAAGAATGTCTGTGCTACGACCTGACTTACCGCAGGCTGGAAGCCTGCGGCTACCGGGAAGCCTGCCTGTGAAGTCTAAAGCCTTGCCATTGCTGATTTAACAGTATTTTCAAGGAGCATGGCTATGGTCACAGGTCCAACTCCTCCAGGCACAGGAGTAATATAAGATGCCTTTTTTGAAACACCATCAAAATCCACATCACCTGTAACCCTTCCATCAGGAAGGACATTTATCCCTATATCCACAATCACTACGCCCTCCTTAACCATATCACCTGTGAGAAGTCCTGGTTTTCCAGCAGCAACGCAGAGGATATCAGCCTGCCTTGTTATTTCCTTAAGATTAACTGTCTTTTTATGGCATACTGTAACAGTTGCCTCCTTTGCAAGGAGCATCAATGAAAGGGGTTTCCCAACTGCAAGACTCTTTCCTATAACAACTGCATGTCTTCCTTCGATAGTAATGTTGTAATATTCAAGAAGCCGTAAAACACCAAAGGGTGTACAGGGCAAAAAACCGAACTGCCTTGCAAGGGCTGGGTCAAATCCCTCTTTATAAAGCTGGAAGGTGGATTCCTCTGCAGCAAACTTTCCTATTGCCACAGAACCAAGACCGTCTACATCCTTCTCAGGGACAATAGAGTTTACAATCTTCCTTGAATTTAATTTCTTCGGTAAGGGGAAGAATACAAGGACTCCATGAATCCTCTCATCATTATTAAGATTGTGGACAGTATTTAATATTTCATTCATGCTCACATCTTCTGGAAACCTGAATTCATAAGGCACAATGCCTGTCTCTTTACAGGCCTTTACAGTTGCCCTGAGATATTGCTGAGAAGCTGGATTTTCTCCAGCAAGAAGCAGCCCCAGTCCAACACGAATACCCTGCTCGCTAATCTTCTGCACATCCTGGCTTACCCTTTCCTTAATCTTCTTAGCAAGACTAAGGCCTTCCATAAGCACCATAAGACTTACCTCCCTTTTTAATTTGCTGGCATTATATCAGATTATCTTTTCTGAACTTATCAAGAATTAAGATAATCTGAGGCCTTCAGGTTGCTACAGAAATAACATAAATAACATATCAAAATCTTATTCCTTTAAAAATCCTTTAAAATTGTAAATGCCCTGACTCACGGATTGAAAGAGGCATATCCTTAATCTATCCCACAAGTGTAACATCCTTAACAAAAGAGGCAATTACAAATATCTTTATATTATTACTTTCATTATCAGTCGGAAGGAGAAAGAATCCACCTTTCTTTCCAGATTCAAGGAAAAAACCTTTTTGCCAGGGCATCTCCCCTTCTATATAACCTGTTAAGGACTCGCCATCCTTGAATTTAACAAAGACCCTCTTGAGTCTTTTATTAACCCCGGAAAAGGCCTTTCTTTCATTATAATCCTTCTTACCCTCAAAGGTTTTTACAAAAAAGATTGCCTTGAGTTCATTTATATTTACACTTTTCCGTTCACCGGAGATCTCATTTATATTCACAATCTCATTATCGGGAGAGAAATGCTCCAGATAACCTTTAAGAACCTTACCATCAGAAAATCTTAAAACCACCTTATTCATCATAGACCTCACTGACACCCAAAAATTTGACTTTTCCTGTGCCCTTGTTTCTTATAAACTATCAGACTTGTATGATTGTGTCAAGTTTTCGGTGAATCCCCTGGTTCGCCGAGAGGAATGGGTAGGGTATGCCGAAACGCCTTTATCGCTACACCTTAATAGAGCAGTAGACCCAGTAGCACAGACATTCTTGTCTGTGGCTTACAAGGTAGTGCTACAGTGCGACTGTGCGATAGTGCGACAGCACACCTGACGGTGAAGTGAGTTAGGGATTAGTGAGCTAGTGAATTAGTGAATTAGAAAATTAAGAAAACTAACTCACTAACTCACTTGCATACTAACTCACTACTTTAGCTCTGTCGCTCTGCCGCATTGTCGCTCTATTAAGGTGTCGCAGGTAAAGCCTTTTCGGCAGCCTGCCAGTTTTTATTGAAGGTTTATTATAAATTTCTATTGGCAGATTGCGGTCAACTGTTGCTCTGCTGGTCTAAAAAGAAGGATTAATTCGGGTTGACGGAGACAGGGCTTTTTTGTTTTACTATATATTGTGGGCCGTTAGCTCAGTTGGTAGAGCAGCTGACTCTTAATCAGCGGGTCGGAGGTTCGAATCCTCCACGGCTCACCAACCTTTTTCTTTTTAGAATCAATGAAATACGCTAACCCGCTTACCATGAATCAACCCTTCATATCAGCCGAATTGTATAGTTTTTGTATAGTTGGTTTCTCATTCAAGATATTATCCAGTAAGCCTACTGCTTTAACTTTATGACCAGGTGCAAGGTGGGCATATCTTAAGGTCATTGTCAGGTTTTTGTGTCCCAGAAGTTCTTTAACAGTTGTGAGGTCAACCCCTGACATAACTAAATGGCTTGCAAAGGTATGCCTTAAGTCATGGAAGCGGAAGTCCTTTATTCCTGCTTTTCTTAAGGCCGTATTAAAGCTCCTTTTAACTTCCTGATAAGGCTTACCTGTCCTTGGGTCATAAAAGACATAGGGTATATCTACCCTTCTCATTAACCCCTGCAGGATCTGCCTCAAAGTGTCATTGATAGGGATTTCCCTTCTGTCTCCATTTTTTGTCCTGTCCAGTAAGATAAAACCATGCTTGAGGTCTACATTATCCCATTTGAGATTTAATATCTCACTCTTTCTCATGCCTGTATTGAGTGCTGTTATAACGATTGGCTTCAAGTGTTTATCACAGGCATTAATAAGGCTTTGACACTCCCCTATTGAGAGATACCTCAACCGCCTGTTATTCTCGGGCAGTAGTTTTACCTTCCTGATGCGTTTCAGGGTCTCTTCCTCTACCATATCCCATTCAACCGCTTTAGTGAACATGTGTTTAAGTGTGGCTATATGTCTATTAACAGTGGCTGGTTTGTTACCCTTTTGTATTTTCTCTGTCTGATACTGTTCAATCAACCTGGAACTGAAACGCCTTAAAGGTATCCCGTTAAAAAACTCTGAAAGTTGTCTTATAAACCCCTGTTTACTTCTAAAGCTTCTCTGCCTCTGGGCCCATTTGAGATATTCTGTTACCAGTTCATTAAAGGTATGGTTTCCAATCCTCTTGAGTGGTTCAGGTTGTTTCCCCTCTTTGATAGCCTGTTTTCTCTTGATAAGCAAGGCCTCAGCTTCTTTGAATTTATCGGATCTGGATGACTCATATATAATCCTGCCATCAAGCCCTGCATACCTTATCCAGTAGATGTTACCTCGTTTGTAAATTCCTCTCATATCTTTTACCTCCTTTCTCTTTTTCAGTTAACTGTCTTTCAATGCAGTCCAGTAAAAGCCTCAATGTCTTACTTGGCTGTCTCACCCCCTTCTCTAAAAGATATACATAATTCCCCGTAACACCTAAAAGGTTAGCTAAGCGAGAACGAGACAGCTTATATCTCTTTCTCATTCCCCTTATATCCTCTGGTGTCCAGGCCTTCATGGTTATATAGCTATAGAATACTAACATAGTTAGAAATTGTCAAGTATACAGTTCACTATACAGTAATTTTTAACCCCTTGATTTTAGAGAGCTTTTTAGAAATATCCACTGATTTACAATCAGCAGACCTGTAGGGCAATGTATTTTCCCAATCCCTTTTGGGGGTCAATCTTGCGTGGATTTTGGAGGCTTGCTCGCCCTTAACACCTATCTTCAAAGTAGGACCCTCTTTACTCCTTTCTTAGTGGTGAAACAGGTCTTACTGTCTGGGTCTCAATCCACCTGTCAATGGCTGATTTTTTAAATCTTGTATACTTGCCGCTTTTAAAATACGGGATGGCCTTTAAAGAGACCTGCTTATATACCCATGAATCATCAACCTGGAGGTATTCTGCAAGGCTCTTAGGGGTGAAGATAACCTCAGAATCAGCCTTCCCATTGGCTGATAGCAAAGGTTTAAGCCTATTGATAACCACCTTGTCAATACCCATATCAATGATCCTTTCAGCAACCCTGTCGGCTATCTCATTAACAAGCTCTTGAGGTAATATAAGGTCTGCTTTCATAAATACTACCTATCCATCTCCTTCATTTTAAAAGTTTGCCCTGTGGCTTCACCAAATGGCTCAGGAGAGGTTTTTGCCCCTCTATCCGAGAATTCCTCCCCTCGAGATAAAGGGCTTTCATTATAGCCTCTTTGAATGCCTCTAAGTCTTCTCTCTTTCTGAAAGTACTCACCGAAGTATGGACACTCCCGAAGCAGGGTCTTTTCTTTCCATGCTACACAGGGCTTCTGACAATCCTCAATAACTCTATCCTGCCAATAGCAAATTTCTTTAATCCTGCCAGACTCAATGAGTTTGAGCTTGTTTGCCGTCTCGGGTTCCATTATGATAATTTGCCCTGCCTTAAGTGACAGTATTTGCTGGGTTTCGTTGAGTTTAAGGGTGAAATCCTTAATGACCTGGTATTTCATTCGATTACCTCAAAGTCGATGTCTGTTAGGTCTATTTCCTGATTTCCTGACCCCTCCTCTGGGAAATTAGGAAATACAGTATTATCAAAGGTTTCCGCTATGTTTTTACCCCCTTTATTTCCTAAGGGGTCATCACTTTGACTGTTGTATTTCCTAATTTCCTGACTATATATAGTATTAGGAAATTGGGAAATTCGTTTTGGTAAGTATAATAGGCCCCTTTTCCCTGCCTCTTTATCTTCAACCCAAAAGATGCCTATGCCTTTTTTAATTAACTTCTCGGTCTTACTTTTAGCAATGCTCATTTTCTCTCTAACTGTCTTTGAGAATTCTGTTTGGTTTAAAGGCCTGCCCTCTTCTGTTAATATTTCATACATGTTTTCCATGAGTTCGATATCTGGGTCTTTTGCAAATTCAAACCCTTTTATATCTGGGTTAAACTTCAGATAGATATGATAGGGTTCGTATCTGGTCTTTAGCCTTGCACCTAACCTATAGGTGTTTTCCTTATCAAACTCGATTGTATCTTCACCTTTTAGCTCCTCAATGCTTAAACAATGATCAAGAAGATCAAGGAGTGCCGTGCTTCCCTTATAAATACCCTCGTTGCCTTTTGGTGTGTGATGTAACAATAAAATGGTAAAACCAGCCTCCCTGAGTTCTTTTAACCTTGAAATAACAACGGCCATATCCTGGCTGTCATTCTCATCTGCAAGGTGGGAAGCCCTGAGAGTGTCAAAAATAAGCAACCCCGGGGGTAGTTGTTTATATAAAACCCAATCATTCGTATCCAGCCGTGGAGGTTGTGGGCTGCATGATAAGTGCCAGACATAGAAATTCTCAGCATTGCCTGCCCATCCAATCTGATCTTTCAGTGCATTGCCTATACATTCAATCCGCTCTTTCAAGACACCTACAGGATTCTCGAAGTCAATGTAATAAACAGGTGTTTTGATGGTCTCCAGCTCCCCAAATGGTAAGCCCTCTGCAATTGCCCTGCCTATCTGAAGGGTTAGAGAGGTTTTGCCAATCCCACCCCTTCCAAACAAAAGGGTTATACCGCCTTTAGGAATGAGTTTATCAAGGAGATATTCAACTTTCACATCGAGAGATAGGATATCATTCCACCTTAGAAGGGATGACAAAAGGCTTGGAGGTTCTGGTTCACTCCATTCAGGGGTAGCCTCGATAATGCTCTTAAGGTCTGCTTTAATAGCCTCACCTGTCTTGCCTTCTTCCTGCCTCAGCCTTATCCAGTCGCTTATATCCCCTTTCTCAGGAAGCCCCTGTAACTCGATAACCTTCACTACTGAGGCAATGCCTTTTAACTTCCTTGCAACCTGTAAGGCATGATCCCTGCCAGGCTTATCATTATCTGGGATTATGTAAACCCTTTTGTCTTTAAAATACTCGCTGTAAGAATCCCGCCATTTACCAGCCCCCATGGGATTACAGGTAGCCTTTATACCTAACCGCCTTAGGTTTTCTACATCCTTCTCACCTTCTACAATAAAGACATAATTTGACTTAACCACCTCTGGAAGGTTATAAAGCACGGGCTCCACGCCCTTAATGTCCCATATCCACCCCCCTTTACCATCTGGCCTTCTCTGTCTAAAGTCTTTTGGCTCATACCGCACTACCTGATAAAGAAGATTGCCCTCAGTGTCGGTGTAGTCGTAGACCGCTACTATCTCCTTTGTAGCTGGCTTACCGTTTAGGCCTAATATCTCCTCAGCCCTTCTGATAGCTCCTGCTGTGTCTAAGCCTTCATACTCCTTCAAAAAGTCAATCACATCTCCTTGTTTCCCACAGCCAAAGCACTTAAACCTAAGGTCACTGCTGTCCCCGTAAAGGCTGAAAGAAGGGTTCTTATCCTTATGGAAAGGGCATAGACTGTTTCTCCCTGATGTAGTCCCTGGAATGTAGTGCCTGTAAACCTCTAAAGCCCTTGGTTTGATTTCCGCTATGTTGTTACTCATGTGGCTCTCCTTTCTTAGCTAACATCCACGACCTGACCATCTTGATGGTTGTAACATAGCTGGCACAGGGGATAGGGATATCAGAATTGTATTCAGTCATCAGCCGGTATAGGTCATCACTCTGAGGAAAGGAAAAAATTATTTTACCGTTGCGAGATTCGAGAGTAGGGCGAAGTCCGTGGTAGATAAGGAAAGCCGTGAGATAGATGTCTAAGGTTTCGAAGTTCTTTTTTGTCTTCATTACCAAACCTCCTTATCGTTATTCTTAGATAGATTTTAAGAGGAGAGGTAAAAAATGGGAATAAAAGAATGGGCAGCAAAATGGGGTTATTTGGGGCTAATTTTTTAATGTTTTTTGTTTAGGCTTTTTAATTTTTTTCTGGAATTCCTGGCATGATTCCTCAAAGGCGCTATCAAAGATAGGGTGTTTATGCCACCAGACATTTTTGACCCATCCCCTTTGCTTAAAAAGCATATATTCCACAGCAAGCCTTTGCGCAGTATATTTAGCCTCAGAATCGTTCTTAAACATGTCTAACTTATCTTTGAGATAATCACATATCAACTCATAGTGGGGCTTGCCTGTTGCCTTCTCAGCCTCATAACACAAAGCCGATATAAGGTATTTCTCTGCTATATGGATTGGCTTATTACCCACAGTCCTGTATTCGTAGTCATCTATAAAAACAAGCCCTGGACTGGCATCTACATACTTCGCCTGATTAAATTTTTTCCATACGTGCCTTAGTATGTCAGGTTGTAAAAGGAATAACCGCGCATGGATCCAACTGGTTGCATCTCTAATTTCTTTTGCGGAATCATGACGGATCCATTCAATTTCTTCCAAAGAGTCAAGCACATCATTTAAAATCTCCTCTAACCTCTTCACTAACTTCCGTGCTTCACTGATTCTCTCTTCTATCCTTTCAATGAATTCCTCTGACTTATCCTCAAAGGTCTTAACATAGTTATATAACTTCCAGCAGAGGTCTAACCTTTCAGTAGGGATTATGTCCTCAAGTCTCTTCTTTTCCTTGCTCATTTCTTTACCCTCCCTTCAAAGGTCTCCCTTGTTAACTCCAGGGGAAGGTGATAAGGGGTCACCTTATCGGCCTGCAGTGCCTATCCCCTGGACCTTACATCCTTATTATAACACCATCAGCTTAACCACCCACCCGCCACTGTATAGTTTTTGTATACCTGATAAGATAAAAAAAGGGATAACACCGTTTGGGGTGCTATCCCTGTAGTTCAATTCTTTCAAGCATTAACGAAGATTAACTAACATTGTGTATAACACTGTCTGAACCAGGGAATAACTCTTAATCAGCGGGTCGGAGGTTCGAATCCTCCACGGCTCACCATTAA
>CALJEL010000078.1 GCA_938074335.1 uncultured bacterium
AAGAAGAAGGACAAGACCAATGAGCTGCTTTAACAATACAGCCTCTATAGAGAGGATCGTCTATGCAGTAATCAGTCATTTAAATGATAAATGGAGGATTAAACCCTTAGATGAATTTACACAGAGATCTTGACACTACCCCGAAAATTAAGGGTGTTGAATTTTACACTGAGAAGATTTATTCTATTACATGGAACAGAAGAGGCTTATTGAGGAAGCAGAAAAATATTTAATGAACACCTACAGGAGATATCCTGTTGTCCTGAGAAAGGGCTCGGGTGTAAAGGTCTTTGGAATTGATGGTAAGGAATACCTTGACTTCGTTGGAGGGATAGCAGTAAACATACTCGGTCATTGTCCGAGAAAAGTGGTAATAGCGGTCCAGAAGCAGGTCCAGAGATTGATTCATGTTTCTAATCTTTATCACATTGAGCCACAGATAAAACTTGCAAAGCTCCTTGTTGAAAATAGCTTTGCTGATAGAGTCTTTTTTTGTAATTCCGGTGCAGAAGCTAATGAAGGAGCAATAAAGCTCGCTAGAAAATTTGCAAAGGAGTTCCTTTCACCTGACAGATACGAGATCATCACCTGCCATGGTTCTTTTCATGGAAGGACCTATGGAGCACTTACAGCAACTGCTCAGGAAAAATTTCATAATGGCTTTGGACCGCTGCTGCCTGGCTTTAAGTATGTTCCCTTTAATGATATAGAAAGTCTGAGGAAGGCAATAGATAAAAATACCTGTGCAGTAATGATTGAACCAATTCAGGGAGAAGGTGGGGTAAGAATCCCTGATGAAGAGTATCTGAAAGAAGTAAGAAGGCTTTGCGATGACAATGGTGTCCTCCTTATACTTGATGAGGTCCAGACAGGTATGGGGAGGACCGGCAGGCTCTTCTGTTATGAACATTATGGCATAAGGCCTGATATAATGACCCTTGCAAAAGGTCTTGGGTCAGGTATCCCTATTGGAGCCATCCTTGCCACAGAAAGTGTGTCTAAGGCCTTTACACCAGGAAGTCATGCCTCCACATTTGGAGGAAATCCTGTTGCCTGTGCTGCTGCAATAGCAACCATGGAGACCCTGCTTGAAGATGACTTCATACTTGACAATGTTAGGAGAATGGGAAGCTATTTCCTGGAGAGACTCCATGGTTTGAAGAAAGATTTTCCTGATATAATACTTTCTGTAAGGGGAAAGGGTCTTCTTGTGGGCATGGAATTACTTAGAGATTGTACTGACATTGTACAGGAATGTATAAAAAGAGGATTACTCATAAATTGCACAGCAGGCAATGTACTCAGATTCACTCCACCACTGACAGTTGAAAAAAAGCACATAGATATGTGTATAGATATACTTGAGGAGGTCATTGCGGAACTGAAATGAAAAGAGATTTTTTAAGGGTCTTTGACCTCACACAGAATGAGGTCTCAGGAATACTCATAAGGGCGTCTGAACTTAAATCAGGTGTTGATAAAATGAAGTGCCCTTTGATCGGTAAATCAATCGGGCTTCTTTTTGAAAAACCATCCACACGGACAAGGGTATCCTTTGATACAGGTATCTATCAGATGGGAGGCCATCCAGTTTATATGACACCTCAGGAATTACAGCTCGGTCGCGGTGAAACCATAGAGGATACTGCAAGGACACTCTCAAGATATCTTGATGCCATAGTTATAAGGACATCCAGTCATGAAAAACTCATAAGATTTAGTGAGGCCTCCACCATACCTGTTATTAATGGATTGAGTGACCTTCATCATCCATGCCAGGCACTTGCAGACCTTTTGACCATAATGGAAAAAAAGGGTAAGCTCAAAGGCCTGAAGATTGCCTACATTGGAGATGGAAACAATGTGGCAAACTCCCTCATTGAGGCAGCAGCCCTTACAGAAATGAATATAACCATTGCATGCCCTGAAGGTTATGAACCCGATGGAGAGGTCCTGGAACGGGCAAGGGAGATCTCAAGCTCAGAGATAGTGATTGTGAGGGATCCTAAAGAGGCTGCCGGGATGGCCCATGTGATATATACAGATGTCTGGGTAAGCATGGGTCAGGAAAAGCAGGCCGAGGAAAAGAAGAGACATTTTAAAGGCTATCAGATAAATAGCTCCCTTCTTCAATGTGCAAGGCCTGATGCAATAGTAATGCACTGTCTGCCTGCCCACAGGGGTGAAGAGATCACTGACGAAGTTATTGATGGAACACAGAGTGTTGTTTTTGACCAGGCAGAAAACAGACTGCATGTTCAAAAGGCACTTTTAGAATTCTTACTTCAGAAGAAAGATTAATGGCTGGTATCCTTTCTGTCATACCTCTTGGAGGCCTTGAAGAAATAGGCCTCAACATGACTGTATTTCAGTATGATTCCCAGATGATAATTGTGGATGCTGGTTTAATGTTTCCTGAAGAGGACATGCTCGGGGTGGACTTTGTGATACCAGACTTTTCCTATGTTACGGAGAATAAAGATAAACTTCTCGGTATTATTATAACGCATGGACATGAAGACCACACAGGTGCCTTGCCCTTCCTTTTAAGAGAAGTACAGGTACCTGTATATGCAACACCCCTTACAGCCGGCTTAATAAAAGAAAAACTCAGAGAAGGAGGTGTAAAGACAGATATCATCACAGTAAGACCAAGGCAGAAGATTCAGCTGGGGGTCTTTGATATTGAATTTATAAGGGTCACTCACAGCATAGTGGATGGAGTTGGTCTCGGTATTAATACCCCTCTTGGAAGAATCATTCATACAGGAGACTTCAAGCTTGATCCAACACCTGTTGATGGAGAGCTGATGGATCTACACAAATTCACAGAATACGGAGAAAAGGGCACTCTACTCATGCTCTCTGACAGCACAAATGCAGAAAAGGGAGGCTTTACCTTTTCAGAAAAAGAGGTAAGAAGGGTCTTTGAGGATATATTTGCAAAGACAAAGGGAAGGATCATAATAGCTACCTTTGCATCAAACATCCACAGGATTCAACAGGCAATAGATGTGGCAGTGATGTTTGGAAGGAAGGTTTTTCTCTGCGGTAAAAGCATTGTCTCCAATGCTCAGATAGCTCTTGAACTCGGCTACCTCAAGATACCTGAAAAGACATGGCTCAGGATTGATGAGCTCAATAGATTGAGTGATGATAAGGTGGTGATAATAACAACAGGAAGCCAGGGTGAACCTATGAGCGTACTTTCAAAGATTGCCACTGATGAACACAAACACATAAAAATAAAAAAGGGAGATACGGTAATACTATCGGCAAAGATGATACCGGGCAATGAACGCTCCATAGGAAGGATAATAAATCATCTCTCCAAAAGAGGCGCTGAGGTCATATACGAGAAGGTCTCAGAGGTCCATGTTTCTGGGCATGCCTCAAAGGAGGAACTGAAACTCCTTCTGAATCTTATAAAGCCGAGATACTTTATGCCCGTTCACGGAGAATTCAGACACCTTATGTATCATGCAAAACTTGCAGAAAAGGTTGGCATACCTGAGGAGAATATCTTTATACTTGAAAATGGTGAGGTCCTCGAGATTGACGAATCTGCTACAGCAAGAAAAAATGGCAGGGTGAATTCAGGGAGGATATTCATTGATGGGAAACTCATGGGTGATGTGGAGTCTATGGTATTAAGAGACAGGATGAGGCTTGCCCATGATGGAATAGTGATAGTGCTTCTTGCAATAGAAAAGGCCACAGGAAGGGTTATAACAGGACCTGAGATTATATCAAGGGGGTTTATCTTTGAGGACAGTTCTTATGATGTGATCAATAATGTACGAGAGGTTGTTATCAACTCCATAGGGTCTATGGAACATGATCTCCTTGCTGATACCGCCCTCCTTCAAACAAGGATAAGAGATACATTAAAAAAATACCTAAGGGACAAGATGGGCAGAAGACCACTCATAATGCCAGTGGTGATGGAGATATAATTAGTGATAAAATAATTTATGGAAGAAACAGGGCTTGTTATAAAGATTGAGGGCAATAAGGCCGTTATAGCTGTGCAGAGAAGATCTGCCTGTGAGGGCTGTCCTGCCAGTAGCCTTTGTAAGCCAGGGGATGAAGGCTCTGTAATTGAGGCAATAAATGAGGCTGGTGCAAAGATTGGTGACAGGGTCAGCGTATCCTTAAAGGCCTTTTCTTACCTGAAAGGCTCAATCATTGTATATGGCATACCCACTATATGCCTGATAGCAGGGGCAATTATAGGAAAGGAGTTTTTCAAAGACCTTATAAACCTTGACCCTGAGCTTCTAAGTGCCGCAGGTGGTCTTGGAGCCTTCGGGATCTCTTTTCTTATTGTAAAGCTCCTCTCCAAGAGAATGGAAAAGAAAAAAGAATATATACCTGTGGTAGAAAGGGTCCTTTCTGATTAAGCTGCAAATCCCTTCTAATCAAATTGCGGGCATACCACTCTCAATGAAAAAGATAAGAGACATATTACATTAGGGAGTAATGGATCATTACGCAAAGGCATATCCGATATTTGGTAGAATACGGGGATTTTATAGCAGGAGGTTTCAGGATATGCTTTATAGTCTCAGGAGATTTACAGAGAGTGAGGTAGCACAGCAGAGGATGAAGATTATCAGGTTTTACGAGGAGTTTGGGGAGAAGGCTACGAAGGATGCCTTTGGAGCAGATAGGAAGGTTATAGGCAGATGGCGAAGGAGGCTTAAGGAATGCATCAATGGAGCAAGGAGGATATATTCTGCCTCGTCAAAGGCAGAGGCGATAAGGCAATGGAAGGAGTGGGCGAAGAGGTGGAGTGCTATTTATCCTAAGGCAGTAAGGTGCATAGAGAAGGATTTAGAGGAGTT
>CALJEL010000079.1 GCA_938074335.1 uncultured bacterium
TGAATCTCATACTAATACCCTCATTGTAAGAGATACAGAAAAAAACCTCTTGGAAATTGAAAAAATCATTAAGGAAATAGATAAACCCACCAAACAAGTTCTAATTGAAGCAAGAATTGTAGAAATACAAGATAATTATGCCCATAAATTAGGTATAAAGTGGGGAGGTAGTGCCTATAGAGGAACAGAACATACGGTAATTGGAGTAGGAAGTGGTCCTGGAAGCATTTCTTATAATTACCCCGTAGGTGGTCCCAGTGGGACAATTAGTAATATTGATATACCTGCCAATCCTATTGTAGACTTGGGTGTTGTCAGTACCACAAAAATGGGCTTTACCTTTGGACATATAGGCAAAAGTATTCTCCTCTTAGATGTTGAACTCTCTACTTTGGAATCTCAAGGGGTTGCTCGAGTTTTTGCTAAGCCCAAGATCTTAACCTTAGATAATCAGGATGCAGAAATAAAACAAGGTTATAAAATACCCTATTTAAGGCTTACCCCTCAGGGGACGGTCTCAACAGAATTTACTGATGCAGTACTTCGCTTAAAAGTTATTCCAAAGGTAACGCCAGACAATAGACTTAATCTTGATATTGAAATAGAAAAGAGTGCTCCCGATTGGGGAAGAACTGTACAGGGAGTACCTGCCCTGACCACAAGATATGCTAAAACAAAAGTTCTTATTAGTAATGGAGAAACCTTAGTGATTGGAGGAATTAAACTAAATGATTTAGGTGAGAATATCGACAATGTACCCGGATTAGCCCAAATACCACTTTTAGGAGAACTCTTTAAAAGGCGTGAAAAAATTTCAGAAAAAACCGAACTTATGGTGTTTATTACCCCAAGAATTGTCTCTGTTGAAATACCAGGTGTAGATTATTAGTTAAAAATTTTACTAAATGATAAAAAATCAATAAGAGAAATTAATGTGGTTACTATTTTAAAATGCCACCATTTAATTACTATTTTGAAATGTCACATTGTAAAAAATTTAAAAAGGTATAGCGATTCACAAATCGCCCGAATTTGTAGGGGCACGACATGTCGTGCCCAAAAGATTTTATTTGTAGGGGCAGGGCTTGCTCCTGCCCAAAGGGTTCAAAAATTTGTAGGGGCACGGCATTGCCGTGCCCTAATTGGGCAACCGCAAGGGTTGCCCCTACAATTTAAACATTGAAACCCTTTGAGCACGGCAAGATGAGCCCCTACAAAATACTATTCAATGGTAAAAAGCGAAGAAAGACGAATGTGACAATTCAAAATAGTAAAAAAGTGTGACATGACCTTAGGAATAACAGACTTTGAGGCAGACTGCCAGTTTTCTAATGGCAAAATAGAGTATAACTTTAGCTATTTATGTATAATCCACTGCAGGGTATACATACTACCTTTCCATGCCTGAGCCTTGCCTTTGGCTCTGCAACCTTTTCACCACAGGCTTCACATCTTACGCTCTGATATATATGTGCCTCTTTGGGAAGCTCTATCTTCACCCTTTTAACCTTCATAATCTCATCATCAGGTGCATTAAGTATTGTCTGAACCTTCTTTGCCTTTCTTGAATGGACTATCTTAAGCACCTCTTCTGAACGATCACCATCCATATATCTTCTCCATGCCTTCTTTTCATCCTCGGTCTCCTCAGGTGGGGTATAATCAATAGAGATCCTGACACCCTCACCAGAAGGTCTTAAGGCTATGGTATAGACCTGCTTTCCATAATCCTTGAATATAAGGTTTCCCTTTCCAAAGGTACAGCCTGTAAGGACCTGTATTGCATCAACCGCACAGGAGTCATTCTCAACAATGGCAACTATCTCCTCATCAGAAGAACCCTTCTCAAGGCCGAGCTCCTTTAATGCCCTGAGTCCTGCCCTGTAACCGAGGGCAAGACCAGGACAGCTATGACCATGGAATTTTATAACATCATCATAGGTCTTCATAAACGCCTCCTGAATTTTTATGGGAAATAAAACCCTGATATAAGTCTTTATTTTACATTTTACCATTAGAAAATTGCAGTCTGCCACACCATAGTGCGATAGTGCGACAGATAGAGCAGCAGACCAGCAGACCAGTAGAGCAGTAGTTTTTTAATAGAGCAGCAGAGCAGTAGAGCAGTAGCTACAACAGTGCGATAGTGCGACAGTGCGACAGCTTTGGGAGAGGGTCTGCGTAGCCTGTCGCACTGTCGCTCTATTAAGGTGTCGTAGGTAAAGCCTCTTCACCCCGTGCTGTAGCCTGCCAGTTTTCATTGAAGGTTTATTGCGGATAAGTTCAAAGGCTTGAAACTCACAGGCTTGCAGAGCTATCTTTTAAAAATATTTATGCAGGCAGTATATCTATGCAAGATCAAAATCCTACTTCAAAAAATCAAGGAGTGAACCCGAGAGGATCTTTGTTGAGGCAATCCTTAGTGCCTCAAGGCCTGTTTCAGCCTTTTTGATCTCCACAGCAACCTCTGTGAGGTCAGCATCCTCTGTCTTTGAAAGGTTATTTTTGAGATTATTGAGGAAGTCTTTTATACGTCCTGTCTCCTGATTTAAAAAGACCTCTCTTGTTGCCATTTCAGACTGTATCTCCAGTACCTGTGTCCTTGCATCATCTATAAGTGATGAAAGGGCCTCTATCCTGTGCATAGCCTTTGCCTCACTGATGGCAGACCCATCAATATCCTGATACATCCAGGCATGACTGAGGAGGTTTGCCATATCCATTATATTTGTTACTGTAAAGATATCGTACTCAGGATCTCCTGGTACTCCTATCTCAACTGTGATTGTGTTTACACCACTTAAAGGGTCAAGACTTTCAGAATAATTCACCACCACTTTATCAGAAAGTTGAGAGGGATTTGTCTCCCTCAAAGTAGTGCTGAAGACCTTTGAACCAGGTATATTTACAGGCACAGTGGAGTTATTACTCAATGGGATATGGATCTCTCCAAGGTCTCCCCTATATTCATACCTGAGGGTTGAAGGATTGAATACAAAGGACTCCTGAGATGTCCTGAATCCAGAAAATATGTATCTTTGAGATAACCTGCTATTTGATAGTTGATGCAGATAATCCCTGAGCATTGATGCCCGCTGAGCATTAAACTGCCTGGCCTGAGGGTCTGACGGATTTATTCCAGAAGAGGTGAGTTTTTTTAGCTCCAGGAGTGCATCAGACACGGAGCCAAGTACCCTGTCGGTAAAATGAAACTGCATTTCTCCTGTTGTGCTATTTCTGACATACTGCTCCAGGGAAGATATATTGACCCTGTAATCAAGTGCCCTTGATGAACCCGTCACATCATCAGATGGTTTCAGGAGCCTCTTACCAGTTGCGAGTTCCTCATTCCTCCTTGAAAGCTCTTCAAGGCAACCCTGGAGCCCTTTTTTTAGCTGCTCATAGATCATTAAAGAACTTATTCTCATAAATGGCCTCAGAGATTTATTATAGTCTCAAGGAGCTCGTCAGCCACCTTTATGACCTTTGCCCCAGCCTCAAAGGCCCTCTGAAATCTTATAAGATTAATAGCTTCCTCATCAAGGGATACACCTGAAAGGGATTCTCTCTGCCTCATGATCTCATCAAGGAGATTCTGCTCAAACCTCATGCTGTCCTGAGCTGTCCTGCTAAGGGTTGCTGTGGTGCTTACAAGCTCATTATAGTAGTCATTAAAGGTGGCTCCACCAAGGGATAAAAGAGGTGTCTGGAATATATTAATAATGGACAGGGCATTAAGATTATTCGAAGGAAGAGAGGATGAAGAGGACGAGGCAGCAATCTTTAAGGCATCCACAGATATCCGGGAATTTGCCACTATGTTCTTGAGGGGACTTATCTGTATCTTATCGGTCTGAAGTACTGCTCCAGAAATTGTTATATCTATACCATCGAAGCTTATGGGATTGCCTGATACATAAGGACCGCTTGTAACAAGAGAGCCTGTCTGAAGAGAGCGGATATAATAATTAGTTGCATCAAAACTTATCTCATATTCATCAAGTGTAAGCTGGTTCATATCATTTATAGTGGCAGTTGCAGTGGCATTCCTTGTGTAATTGTCAATGTGTAAGCTTAGGGGTGTGAAGAAATCATTATCTGTACTTCCATCAAGACCATAGCCCTGCCTGTGTTGAAGGTTTATCTCCTTTACCAGGGATGCAAAGAGTCTTCTTAAACCAAAAAGCTGATACCTCTCGATATCCTGCCTTGATGAAATAAGCCCACCAAGTTCTCCGGAACTTATAATATCTGTGATATCCTGACCTCTGAGATAAACCCTTTTTTTACCATCAATACCGGTGATGGCTGAAAGTCCTGATACTGTCTCACGCTCAACAAGATTAAAGGCACCCTGGACTACAGTTACAGAGCCATTGTCCTCTTCATAATAGGAAATGTCAAGCAATCCTGAAAGCTTCTTTAATAATTCCTCCCTCTGGTCCCTGAGGTCATTTGCCCTGGTATGTGGAATACCCGATTCTATCTGGAGTATCTTTCCGTTCAGCTCACCTATCCTTGAGAGAAGGCTATTTATCTGTTTTACTGTATCTACAATAGAGGCCTCGATCTCCTTTAATACATCCTTAATGGAGCCCTCCATCTGCTTCGCTACACTGAGAAGCGAGTTTGCCTTTGAAAGTAAAAGGTTCCTGGCAGGAAGGAGTTCTGGATTTGTTGCAACCTCCTGCCAGGCATTAAAGAACTCCCGGAGGGCACCAGAGAGTCCAAGACCTTTCATATCATTGAATGTCTCCTCAATCCTTGACATTGTATTACTGAGGGTCCTTGACATCCCGAGTCTCTGTTCCTGCAGGAGAAGCTGATTGTATATGAATCTATCAAAATGTCTTTTTATACCAGCCATCCTCACACCCCTTCCAAGAAAACCTCCCTGAGTAGCTACTGGATTAGAGGTCTCAAGAATAACCTCCTGTCTGTTAAATCCGGGTGTGTTTACATTTGCTATGTTATGACCTGTAACATAAAGCCCCATCTGGCTTGCAAAAAGGGCTGATCTTCCGATATCGAATAATCCAAAAAAGGACATCATACCTCCCTGCTTAAAGAATGCTGTGGTGCCTTTATGCCCTGTGAATCAAGGAAAAAAGAGGCATTTCTTACATAGCTCAGGGAACGGTCTATAAGAATCCTGTTAAAGTCATTGAGTTCAGATATCACCTGAATAAGGGAAAGGAGTTCTGATCTCAGTTTAAGAAGCTCCTCATCACCTGTTATCTCATAAAGCCTTCTCATATTTATATCTTTTTCTGTCTTTATCTTCTTCCTGAATCTCTCAATAATCCTGAGCCTTTCCTCTTCAAGAAGTCTCAATCTCATCAGGATCAGGTCCTTCTTTTTTGATAGCTCTTCTATCTCAGAGGCCTTCAGGTCAACAAGGTATCTCCGCTCCTTCTGAAGGACTTCACGAAGTGCCTGATATCCTGTAATCTGCTGTCTCAGGATATCCTTTATGACAGATAATTCACTCATCTCCCTAATATCTTTTCAGCAATCTTCATTGGATCAATCCTGTATTTACCACTGTTGATTGCCTCTCTTATTTCATCCACCTTTTCTGCTCTTATATCCGGGATGGCCTTTATTGCCTCCAGAAGCCTTGCAGCCTCTTTTGCCCTCTCAGATATATCAACCCTCTCAGATCCCTGGGATGGATTAACAGGCCTTTTCTGAACACCTGGTACCTGAGCCCTGGATACCTTTTTCACATTGTTGCCTGATACCTGAGGGTCTAAAGGTCTTTCACCATGAATCTTCATTAAGCATACCTCCTCTAAATAACATCTTTTGCTTTATTATTCGGCATCAGGCCCTCATATCTTTAATCCTTAAATATCTTTCTGGATCAACAGGTTTCCCATCGCTGAGCACCTCAAGGTGAAGGTGCGGACCTGTGGAAAGCCCGGAGCTTCCAACCTCTGCAATGATATCACCAGCCTTAACTGAATCCCCTTCTCTTACAAGATTTCTCCTGTTATGGGCATATCTTGTTATAAGGCCACCTCCATGATCTATTACAACAAGATTTCCGTATCCCTCCCTATATCCGCTGAAAATGATCCTGCCATCCCTGATAGCCCTTACAGGAAAACCCTCAGGAGCAGCAATATCAATCCCTTTATGGAAACCCCACCTCCCTGTCAGGGGATGAAGTCTTTCTCCAAATTTAGAGCTTATAGGGCCATGAGAAGGAAGGATTGAGGCTGAAGACATTGAGTAAAGATACTGATTAGAAAGCTCTCTTTCTATAATCTCTTTAAGACCTGTACCCCTATTAGCAAGGAGCCTTGATAGCTCAAGGTCAAATATAGATGTATAGGTATCCTTTTGGAAGGAGTCCTGAGAGCCAACAGTCCTCCTCATGGTCTTGAGTAGCTCATAAAGAAAGAGTGACTCCAGTTCCTTTGAGACCTCCTTTATAGCTTGCTCCTGGTTTGTCATGATGTGGCCCTGCTGTATTAAACCTTCGATCCTCATCTCCACCTCACATTATCTCAATCTCTGCCCTCAGTGCACCTGCACTTTTAAGTGCCTGAAGTATTGCTATAAGGTCTCTCGGTGTAACACCCAGTGCATTTAATGCCCTTATAATATCTCCAAGGGTTGCACCTGAGACCTCTACAAGTGATGCCTTCTCCTCCTTTGCCTGCACCTCCTTTTCTGGGATCACGACTGTTTCAGCACTTTCAGGTGCAAAAGAAGGTGGCTGCGATACCTTATAGGTGGTCTTTATCTCTATGGTAAGATTTCCATGGGCAATAGCTGCAGGTGAAAGCCTCACATTTTCTCCTATCACGACCGTGCCTGTCCTTTCATTTATAACAACCTTTGCTGCCTGGTCAACCTTTACCTCCAGGGTCTCTACAAGGGATATAAATTCCACGAGTTTTTCTTTATATTGTTCTGGTAATCTTATCTTTATGGAGGTAGAATCCTGTGCAATTGCTGTCTCCTCTCCAAAAATTTCATTTAATTTATTTACAATCTCAGAGGCTGTTGAAAAATCCGGTTTTAAGAGAAAGAGCCTGAGGCTTCCATCAGTGGAGAGTGCAAAGGCTGGCTCTCTTTCTATTATTACCCCTTCGGGTATCTTTCCTGCAGTTGGATGATTCTTCTGAACCCTTGTGCCACCTCCTCCACCTGTAAAACCTCCAATAGAGACAGGGCCCTGGGCAAGGCCATAGACCCTGCCATCAGGACCCTTCAAGGGGGTGAGTAGGAGGGTCCCACCCTGGAGACTCTTTGCATCTCCAATGGTGGAAACGAGGGCATCCACCCTCAGCCCTGGTTTGGGAAAGGGTGGCAAGAGGGCTGTTACAATCACTGCCGCAGTATTTTTTGCCTTTATGTCAGATGGTCTTACTGTAACACCCATCCTCTGGAGCATATTTGCAATGGCCTGCATGGTGGCAATTCCCTTATCACCGCTACCATCAAGACCAACAACAAGACCATAACCAATGAGCTGATTCTCCCTGAATCCCTCAAACCTTGCTATATCCTTTATCCGCTCAGCCAGTAAAAGGGAGGGATTGAGTAATAAGATTAGGAGCAAAATGCCTATCCTTATTAAAAGGGCCATATCTTATCCAGTATCCTCACAAGCCAGCCTGGCTTCTGCTTGTCCTGAAGGACACCCTTTCCAACAAAATATATCTCTGTATCAGTAAGCCTTGTACTCAGGATAGTATTATCCACCCCTATATCCTCTGGCCTTGCCAGGCCCCTCAGAATCAGTATCTGTTTCTCGTTATTTATGACAATCTCCTTTCTTGCCTCAAGCATGAGATTTCCATTTGGCATGACCTCAACGACCTTTGCTGTGATTACACCTATAAGTTTTCCCTGTCTGTTTGTCTCACCACTGCCTTTAAAATCATCCTTCATGCCACCTTTCACAGTAGGGCTGAAGGTATATCCCTGGCCATAAAGATTCCTGAGATTAAGATTTAAAGGAGCTCCAAAGAAATCATCCACCCCTGCCTCAAGACTTGAATCCCTCTTTGTATTTGTATCAGCCTTCCCTGAGCCTGCGATATTTTCCATGACCTTTATGGTCACTATATCATTGAGTCTTCTGGCCCTCAGGTCTTCAAAGAGCCCGGCACCCTCAGTCCAGAGGGAGTTCTTTGTATTCTCCGGTTTTGGTTCTTCTTTATACACATATCTGGGTGGTGGAGGAGGAAGATCGATTGTGGCACAGCTATAGAGCAATAGAGCAGAAGCAAAGTAAAACAAAAGGATGATAGCTAACTGATTATCTTTTCCTTTCATCTAAAACTCCACCCTCATGGTATCCTCATCTATAAGGATACCTGAGACTATCTTTTTGGTCTGAAGATTCATTGCCCTTGCATACCCTCCAACCTCTGCGTTTTCCCTGAGCTCTCCAGGGACAGATATCCTGAAGTGAGGAGACTCAGCAATAATCAATATCTTCGTACCCCTTTTAATGGCATTCTCCTTTGCAAGCATTGCCTCTGTTATTATTAGTCCAGGGGAGATGCTTCTATTGATGATCCTTCCGGCAATCTCATCAGGCTTCCTGAAGGCACCTGGAGGGATTCTCTTTAAATCAACAAGTCTCATATCAAGGTCTTCTTCACTAAGCATCGAGCCCTTTCTTAAGGGCCTTTTACTTACAATCACCCTTCCAAGACAGCTTATCCTTGCACTTGCCTTTATGCTTTTCCCATCAGTGAGCTTTATATTAAAGAGTGTGAGGCCATGAGAGGTTTCCTCTATCTTTATCTCTAAGGGGATGCTGCTTACGGTCTCTGAATACCTGAGATTTTCTATCTTCACATCATCGCAACTGTAATGTCTGATAAGGGCCTCCCTGAGTATATCTTCAGTCTTATCATGAGCAAGGGAGGTGGAGATTAAGGTTACGATTGAGATTAAGATCAGGGGATATTTCATCTCTACCTCTTCAGATTATTCACTGCCTGCAACATCTCATCAGAGGCCTGCACTGCCTTTGAATTTATCTCATAAGCCCTCTGGCTTATGATCATATTTATCATCTCCTCAACGATATTCACGTTGCTCATCTCAAGAAATCCCTGGGCAATTGTTCCCATCCCCTCTGAACCAGGGATACCCGTAATTGCTTCTCCTGAGGAGGCTGTTGGTATAAAGAGATTTTTTCCAATGGGCATAAGGCCAGCAGGATTTGTGAACTTTGCTATCTCTATCTGACCAATCTCTACAGGGCTTGAACTTCCTGACTGAAGCACAGTGACCTTTCCATCAGAACCAATAGTAACACTTATGGTATCAGCAGGAACTGTTATCCCTGGCTCAAGAGGATATCCTTCAGAATTCACAAGCCTTCCCTCACTGTCAAGCTTGAAGGCACCGGCCCTTGTATAGGCTATTGTGCCATCAGGCATTACTATCTGGAAAAAACCATCACCTTCTATAACCATATCCAGGCTGTTTCCTGTCTGGATAAAATCACCCTGAGTGAATATCTTCTGCACAGCAACAGGTCTCACTCCAAGCCCGATCATAATACCTGATGGTATCTGGAGACCTTCTGCAGAGGTAGCACCAGGAGATTTCATATCCTGGTACATGAGGTCCTGAAAATCTGCCCTGCTCTTCTTGAAACCAACTGTGTTTGCATTTGCAAGGTTATTGGCTATTACATCAAGATGGAGTCTCTGTGCCTCCATGCCTGATGCTGATATAAAAAGTGACCTTAACATAATGACCTCCTGAAAGGAATTTTATATCCTTGCCATCTCATTGTTAACCTTTCCAGCTGCTTCATCAAGGGTCTGTATTGCCTTCTGAAATGTCTCAAATTCCCTGAGTGTTGATATGAGCTTTACCATCTCCCTCACTATATCTATATTTGATTCCTCAAGATAACCCTGAAGGACCCTTGATCTGGAAGCCTTTCCAGGTGATTTTGCTTCATATACACCTTCACCCGCCCTCCTTAAAATACCCGGGTCATCAAATTCCATTATCCTGAGTTTATCCACCATATTCCCATCAACATAAATGCCACCGTCTTCTTTAATCTCTATCTCTCCTTCTGGAAGTTTTATAGCCCCCTTTTCACCAATCACCCTCCTGCCTGAAGCTGTAACAAGATAGCCATCCTGTGTCCTTGTGAGGTCTCCTCTTCTTGTATATAGACCACCCTCAAGGCTTAGAAGACCCTTTCCTTCAATTGCTATGTGGAGTTTATTCTCTGTCTTCATGAAAGGTCCTGGTGTAAGCCGAAGCCCTGTGCTCTCTATATATGTCATTGTCCTTGAATCTTCTGGATCTTCATTTATAAGATAATCCCTGAAGGAGATACTCCTGGCCTTAAAACCAGGTGTTTCTGAATTTGCTATATTTTCTGAAAGGACCTCGAGCTCCATTTGTTTCATCAATGCTCCTGAGAGGGCTATGTATATTTCCTTATGCATGCATAAAATTAAGCAAATATGATGCCAGATTGATTAAGAACAGGATCTATTGGAAAATAAAAGAAATTTCTGATAAGAACTACAGGACAGGATTAAAACTGTCGGGAATCTGACAGGAAATTTTTTCCCTGAGGATAAATCTTGCAGAGCCTGAGTACAAGCTCCACCTCTCCTGATGGTATCTGCAGGCTTGAGGCTATATCCTCTATCTTTAATCCCTTTCTGTAAAGGGATACTATCTCCTCTTTTCTTATGTCTTTCTGGTAAAGCCCCTCAGCCTTTTCAAGCAATGTCTTGAGGGTCTCTATCTTCTCATCAATTGTCCTTTCAATGGCCTTGAGATCTCTGATCTTTCTGTCAATCCTTTTTAGCACGAGCTCTCCTATCTCCCTTATCTCTCTCTGCTCAGAAGACACACCTCTGCTCAGAAAAGACTTAAACATGGTAACCTCCTGACATTACACCCTTATATCAATCTTTTGCTCTTTTGTCTTTTCCTGAGAGGTACCAGGGCGTTTCTTCTGTTTCTTTTTCTGCTGAGGCACCTCCCTCTGTGTAGCACTTCCTGATGGATTTATTGATTCCACCTTCATGACTTACTCCACAAAAGATATCTTTTCCCTGAGATAGATATTCCTGAACTCCTCTTCAATTTTTTTATATTCCTCTGGTCTGATAAAGAGAGACCTGAGCCTTTCTTCCTCCCTGAGGTCAATGTCCTTCATGGGCCCTCTGTAACCTATGCCGAGTTTTACACAGAGTGAATCTGCAAGGCTTATTATCCTGCAGAGGTCATCCTTATAGGGATCAATACCAGATTGAGACTCACAATTGTGATGGTCCTTTATAACATCGCAGAGCAGAAGCGGGAATCCCCATTTTTCAGCAAGGATGCACCCTGCCTCTGAATGCCCGAAACCAAAGTATTCTCTTTCCACCATGCTGAAGGTTACCCTGTCCTCATAAACCCTTTCCATAAGGAGCATGAACCTCTCAGGCTGGGCATTGTTCATCAGTACCTTTCCCACATCATGAAGAAGCCCACCAATAGATGCCTCCTCTGTCTTTGCCCTGCCTGTTATCTTTGCTATGATAGAGGCGGCTACGGATACGCCAAGGCTATGTTCCCAGAGTTTCTGCTCAATAATCCCGAATCTCTTATAGACCTCCCTGGTGGCTGCTGCAAGGATAATGCTCTTTAATGTATTAAATCCCATTATGGCAATAGCCTCTGACACAGTCTCCACATTATGTCTCAATCCATAATAGGCAGAATTGGCGATCTTCAGAACCCTTGAGGTGAGTGCCTGATCAGCCATGATTGCCTTCTGGATCTCATCAAGTCTTGTGTTAGATGCATCAATGAGTCTTATCACCTTTACCGCCACATGGGGAACAGCAGGGATATCGCAGGTTGAAAGGATAAGTCTCCTCAGCTCTTCATTAATCATAAGCCTTTTCAAGCTCCTTTATAATTTTATTTACATCTTCAAGATGAAATGGCTTTGAAAGGGTCCTTATCCCGGATTTTTCTATAAAGTCTTTTGTCTTTTTATCAAAGATCGTTCCGGTAAGAAGAACAAATCTGTCCTTTAATCTAGGCCTCAGCTCCGAAATCTTCTTATAAACCTCAAGTCCATCCATCCCTGGCATTATGAGGTCACAGAATATAGCCCAGAAGTCCTCATTACTGATAAGCTGGATCGCCTTATCACCATCTGACACATTCCTCACTGAATATCCAAGCTCTGAAAGCACAAGACTCAGGATATCTGATATATAATCCTCATCCTCAATAACAAGGACCTCTTTCAATGCTACACCCAAATGGGTTTTTTTCATTATATCACAGAGAATAAAAGTTACATTATCCATTATCCATCTCCATTATATAGCCCTTTAGCCTTGTTACTGCCTGATTATGAAGTTGCGAAACCCTTCCTTCTGTAATACCAAGCACCCTGGCGATCTCCTTCATTGTAAGCTCATCCCAGTAATAAAGGGACAGTACAAGTCTCTCCTTCTCAGGTAGTCTTTCTATAACAGAGGCAATCATCTCTTTAAGCCTCTTTTCTTCATATAGTGCCTCAGGTGTCTTTATGTTTCTATCAGGGATGGACTCATGTAGATTAAGCTCATCATCATACCTGGCATCGGTAAAATCATCAAGTCTGAGTGTTATGGAGCAGGTAATCTCGCTAAGAATCCTGTAGTATTCATCAATGGTGATATGGAGGCCCTCTGCAATTTCCTCTGCCTCCGGCATCCTGCCAAGACTCCTCTCAAGTGACTTCTGGACATCCCTTATGGCAGAGAGTTTGTCTCTGAGTCCCCTTGAAAAATTACTGTTTGCCCTGAGCTCATCAATCATTGCACCCCTTATCCTCTGTTTAACAAAGGCCTCAAGGGTTCCGAGCTCCTCCCTGTATCTATCAAGGGATTCAAGAAGTCCTGCAATGCCAGCACTCATCAGGTCTTCCACACTGAGCTGAGGTGGAAGACAGTAACTCAATCTTAATGCCGTATATTTAATGAATGGAAGAAAGGAGTTTATTATCTCCTCTTTCCTTGATTCATCAAGAAAAACTTCTTCAATCGTTCCCTTATCTGTTATATCGATTCTCTTCACCTTATCTTCCTCTATCACTGAGTACTGTCTCATGTCCTTGGCTTCTGAGAAGATTTCTTATAAAAAATTGAAGACCTCCCTTTATCCTTCCATCATTTTCAAGGACCTTTTCTGCGATCTCCATCACAGCCTTTGCAGCAGGAGAATTTGGATAGAGGTCAAGGAAGGAACGCTGTGCCATAACAGCACCCTTCACAGCATCATCAAAGGGTATGTGGCCGAGGTAATTTAGAGAAATATGAAGAAATCTCTCCGCTGCAAGGGATAACCTCTCAAATATCTCAAGGGCCTCATCAGAATCTCTGACAGAGTTTACTATGATATGAAAATCCTTTTCCTGATACCTTGTAAAAAGGACCTTTATTATTGCATAGGCATCGGTAATGGCAGTTGGTTCAGGAGAGGTTATGACCACTATCTCCTCAGAAGAGGTGCAGAAAAAGGCAACATTCTCTGATATGCCTGCTGGTGTATCTATCAGGAGGACATCTATATCTTCACTGTATGAATCAAAGGATTCCAGCAATCTCAATCTCTGAAATTCGTCAAGTGCTGTCAGCTCCTGAACACCGGAACTTGCTGGGACTATCTTTATTCCCAGAGGTCCTTCAATGATGATCTCAAAAAGGGTCTTTTCTCCTTTTAAAAGATGCAGTATGTTGTATCTCGGTGCAAGATGAAGAAGGACATCTATATTACTCAATCCGAGGTCAGCATCAAATATCATGACCTTCTTACCGAGCCTCCTCATGGCTATCGCAAGACCTGTCACAAGATTGGTCTTTCCAACTCCACCCTTTCCACTGGTAATGGATATGGTCTTTACAGCCTTCTCAGGCATTTACCACCTCCTGAAGATAATAGCCCTTTCTGAGGATAAGAGAGGCAAGTTCCCTCTGGTCAGGAAATCTTATGTCATCAGGCACGACCTGACCTGTTGTTATATAGGAAATTGGTTTTTGATAGGTAAGATAAAGATTATACAGATGACCGAACCTGACAATCTCATCAACCTTTGTGAAGGCTATGGTACTGATTGGAAGCTCCCTGTAATAATTATAGGCCTCTATCATGGAGGCATCATCAGAATTTGAGCTTATCAGAAGCTGAATCTCTAAATTAAAACCGCCAGCATGAAACCTCTGGACCTCAGAAAAAAGTGAAGAAAGTTCATTAATGTATCTTCTGTCCGATGGACTCCTTCCTGTTGTATCTATAAGCACTGCATCCTTTGATGAAAACCTCTCAAGGCCCTCTTTTAGCTCCTTTGCATTTGAGACAACCAGTAGCGGGATACCCATTATCCTTGCATAGATCCTTATCTGCTCCATGGCACCTATCCTGTATGTATCAAGAGAAAGAAGTGCAACCCTGTGACCCTGTTTCATGGCTATCCAGGCAAGCTTTGCAATGGTTGTGGTCTTACCAGCACCTGTTGGACCAACAAGCATTATAGCCCTTTTGTTAAAGAGTGGTCTTCTTATCTTTAGCTCCATAGCTATCTGGCTTAAGACCTCATCTGTGCTTTTGACCCTCTCACAGAGCCTCAAGGAAAATTCGTCCCTTATAGCCCTCTCCCTGAGATAATTAAATATCTCTCTCTTATGGACGGGAAGGCTCAGCTCATAACCCTGTTTTTTGAGTTCCTGAATAGTAGTCCTTAGAACCGAGATTTCTGAAAGGAGCTGACTTATAGCGGATTCATGATGATGCTCATCTTTTTGAACAGGCCTCTTTGACCCCATCTGTGAAAGGAGATACCCTGATGAGGGATCATCATAATCAATTGCAGCCACCACTTCTACAGATGGTATAATTCCTCTCTTTTCCTCTGTGCTCAGGACAATAGCATCATCGCCAAGCTCCTTTTTTACAAGCTCAAGTGCCTCTGAAAAACTTCTTGCATGGAATCTCTTAATCTTCATATCTCACCATCCCTGTTGTATATATCTTTACTGAAGGCAATATCTCTGCTGTTGAAAGTATCACCAATGAAGGAATAACCCTCTCAATAAGCTTTCTTAAAAATCTCCTCACAAAGGGTGAGCATATTATTACTGGCTGTATATTCTTAGACCTTTCAACCACGGATGAGACCGCATTCTCAATTGCCCTGAAGAGCTTCCCGAGGTCATCCGGTGATATATGACCACCTGAATCCATTGCCTCTTTAAGCTTTAACTCCCATCTGGGATCAAGTGTAAATGCATGGATATAGCCTTCCTGTGTAAAGGACTTTGTTATAAACCTTGAAAGCGCCTGCCTCACATATTCTGTCAGGACCTCTATGTCCTTTGTCTGGGGTGAATAATCAAGGAGGGTATCAAGGATCGTCACCATGTCATTGATAGGTACCCTTTCCTTCAGCAGATTCTGTAATACCCTCTGGACTCCTCCTAAGGTCAGGTGGGCTGGTATGAGCTCATCAACAAGCCTTGGATAGTTCTTTGAGATGCTGTTAAGTATATTCTGAACCTCATTCCTCGTAAGAAGTTCCCATGAATGAGACTTAATCAATTCTGTGATATGTGTAACTATCACGGTAGGGATATCAACAACCATATAACCCTTTGACCGTGCCTCTTCCACCTCTGATTCCTCTATCCAGTAGGCTGGTATGCCAAAGGCAGGCTCCTTTGTGGGAATACCCCTGAGCCTTTCTGCATTCTCAGCAGAAACAGCAAGATAATGGCCTGGTATCACCTCTGCCCTTGCCACCTCTATTCCTCTTATATAAAAGCAATATTCATGGGGTCTCAGCTGGAGATTATCCTTTATATGGATTGATGGAATAACAAAGCCAAGCTCCTGAGCAAGCTGCCTCCTCATTGCCTTTATCTTTCCAAGAAGGGGAGCCTCTCCTTCCACAAGGCTCATAAGTCCGTATCCTATCTCAAAGGTCATTGGCTCTATCTCTATGAAGGATTCTGGAGGCGTCTCCTTTGGAGCCTCCTGAGGGGTAACCTCCTCCTCAGCAGAAGGTCCTTTTACAACATAGGCAAGGGCTCCAATTGCAATGGAAAGCATGAAGAATGGCAGATGGGGTAATCCAGGGATTATACCAAATATAAATAACAGTGCCGAGGCTGTCCAGAGTGCCCTGGGACTCATAAAGAGCTGTGATATCATGTTCTTTCCCAGATCTGTATCTGTACCAGCCCTGCTGATTACTATGCCTGCAGAGGTGGAGACAAGAAGTGCCGGTATCTGGGCTACAAGACCATCACCAATTGTGAGTATCGTGTATGTCCTCAATGCCTCATTCAGGGCAAGACCCTGCTGAAGCATGCCTATTAAAAGACCTCCTATGATATTTATCCCGGTGATAATAAGACCTGCTATCGCATCACCCCTGACAAATTTGCTTGCACCATCCATGGCTCCATAAAAGTCTGCCTCCTGCGAAATGAGCGCCCTTCTTCTTGCCTCCGCATCATCAATAATTCCTGCGTTCAGGTCTGCATCAATAGCCATCTGCTTTCCGGGCATTGCATCAAGGGTGAATCTTGCTGCCACCTCTGCAATCCTGCCAGAGCCTTTTGTTATAACTATAAAATTAATAATCACGAGTATAAGAAATACAATCATGCCAACAGCATAATTACCTGCAACCACAAAATTTCCAAAGGACTTTATAACCTCACCTGCAGCATGAGGACCCTCATGACCTCTTAGAAGGATTAATCTTGTTGATGCAATATTAAGGGCAAGTCTGTAAAGGGTTGCCACAAGGAGTATTGTTGGAAAGGCAGAGAAATCAAGGGGTTTTTTTATAAATATACTGGAGACTATGATGACTATTGAAAGAGAGATGGAGAGTGTTAAAAGAAGGTCAAGCACAAAAGGAGGTATAGGAAGTATCATCACTCCAATGATACCCACAATAGCAGTAACAATTACTATATCAGAACGCTTCTGGAAGAAATCTGCTGCAGTCATGCCACACCCCTGAGTCTGTAAATATAGGCAATAATCTTTGCCACTGCCTTATAAAGCTCTTGAGGTATGTAGGAATCAAGTTTCAGTTTAAATAGTGCCCTTGCAAGTGCCTTATCCTCATATATGGGAACTCCGTGATTCCTTGCGACCTCCTTTATCTTCTCTGCAATAGCCTCTGCTCCCTTGGCAACAACCTTTGGTGCTGGCATCTCCTTTTTATAAAGGAGTGCAACAGCAATGTGGGTGGGGTTTGTAATCACCACAGTTGCCTTTGGAACCTCCTGAAGCATTCTTTTCCTTGCAAGTTCTTTTTGGATACTCCTGATCCTTGCCTTTATAAGGGGATCACCCTCTGTCTCCCTGAACTCTTCCTTGAGCTCCTGCCTTGTCATCCTTAAGGACCTCTCAAACCTGAACTTTTCAAAAATGAAATCAATAATTGCGATGCTAAAAAATGTAATGAATATCGCTAAGGTTGCCTTTTTAAGCATCATAAGGGCATTCATCTTTATATCCTCAAAGGCCATGGATGGCATATCTGAAACATATGGGAGGAATCTTCTGATTAAAAGATAAAGTATCAGACCTCCTAGCAGGAATTTTGTAAGACCTTTAAGAAATTCAAATATGCCCCTCAGAGAAAAGAGCCTTTTAAAGCCGCTTACAGGATTTATCCTGTCCATATCCATCTCAACAGACTTAAGGACAAACCCTCCCTGAAGAAAACCTGACAGAAGTGCCATTGAAAGACTGATTGAAAGAAGCGGAATCAAAAGAAAGAACATCTCACTACCAGTCTTTCTTATAACCTCCAGTGGCTCTGTTCCATACCGCAGTTTTAAACCTCCTGTGAGGAGGTCTGATAGTTTTACCATGAGCCTTTCTCCTGAAATAAAGATACCAAGGAGTATCCCCCCTCCTGCTGCCATTGATATCAGTTCCCTGCTACGGGCAACCTGACCTTTCTCCCTTGCCCTCTGCCTTTTTCGAGGTGTAGCCTCGTGGGTCCTTTCTTCAAAGTCAGGCATTATCTCCTCATCAGATAGATAAATTTCATTAACTGTTCCTTCATTAAATCAAAGGATGTCTGAGAGGTATAGATATAAGCTGGCAAAGAGATAAGCATTACTGTAAGACCAATGCCGATATAAACGGGATAGGCAACAAAGAAGACATTCATCTGCGGAACGGTTCTTGAGATAAAACCCATGATAATATTTATGACAAGCATAATAACCACCACTCCTGAAGCCATCTTAAGGGCAAATCCAATAAGATTTCCTGTAAAGGGTATGAGTTCCTTTATCGCTCCATGGAAATAGGGTCTTCCCGGAGGTATAATTTCATAACTTCTGGTAAATATATATAAAATATCCCTGTAAATACCTGAGCTGAAGAATATAAATATGCTGATTATCCAGAATAGCCTTGATACCTCTGTAGAATGGCCTGCCTCAGGATCAAAGACAGTTGCCATTGAAAGACCGGTTGAATTACTTATGACCTGACCTGCCATCTCTGCCACAATGAATACTGACCTTGCTATGATACCCATGATAAGCCCTGCCATGACCTCTGAGATTATTATCAATGGAATATCTCCCTCAGAGACCTTTATATCAATAACGGGAGTAAGGAGAAAAGAAAAAGCAATTACAAAACCTATCCTGAACTGGGCTGGCAGGTTCTTACTTCCAAAGATTGGAAGAAGTGTCATAACAATCCCTGCCCTGAGGAGTATCAATAAAAAATCAATTAGGTCCTGAACACTTATCTCCATCTATCTCGCCATCCCCGGGATCTTCTCCATGAGATTTATGGTAAAGGTGATAAGAACCCTTGCCATCCATGGAAGCATTAAAAATATGCATAAAAATACAGCCACTATCTTTGGCACAAACACAAGTGTAAATTCCTGTATCTGTGTTACTGCCTGAAAGAGGCTCACCAGTAATCCCACAACAAGACTCATCACAAGCACAGGTCCTGATACCAGAAGCACTGTCTTGAGAACCTCACCTGCTATGTCTCTTACAATATCCACTGTCATTGAAAACTCCTTACCAGAGAAGCAGCCATAAGATTCCATCCATCAACCATAACAAAGAGAAGGAGCTTGAAGGGCATTGATACAAGCACGGGTGGAAGCATCATCATACCCATTGAAAGAAGTATGCTGCTCACTATCATATCTATAACAAGGAAGGGGAGATAGATGAGGAAGCCTATCTTGAAGGCAGTGCTGAGCTCACTGATAACAAAGGCAGGGACAACAACCCTTACTGGCAATTCCTCGGGTCTGGATGGAACCCTTTCCCTTGAGAGTCTTACAAAGAGTGCAAGGTCTTTCTCCCTTGTCTGCCTTAACATAAAGGCCTTTATATCAGGTTCTGCCTTTTTAAGGGCCTCATCTATTGCTATCTCTTTTTTGATATAAGGCATGATAGCCCCTGCCGTCACCCTATCTATAGTTGGACCCATTATGTAAAAGGTAAGAAAGAGTGACAGGCCTATAATTACAGAATTGGGTGGAAGATTCGGGCTTCCCAGTGCCTGCCTCAGGATACTCATGACAACCACAATCCTTGTAAAGGATGTAAACATCACGAGTATGGAGGGAATAAATGAAAGTGCCCCTATCAAGATAAATACCTCTATGGCTGGATCAGTTATCTTCATTGAGCTTCTTCCTTATAGCAGAGGTAAGATTTCGGAAATCAGAGGTTTGAGATAGGGTTTCTGATTTCTGACCAGTGAGTTCTGATTTCCAATTTCTGACCTCTCCTTCAGGTAATGTCTTGAGAACCTTCATATCATTAGGTGTGACTCCTATAAAAAGGAGCTCTTCTCCGATCTTCATAACTGCCACTGCCACCCCCCGTCTTGCATCAAGAACCCTGTAGGCAATTATATTGATTAAGCCTCTTTCTGCCTGCCTCCTCCTCACTGTAAACCCATAAAATATCAGAAGAAGTCCGAGCACCGCACCAAAGGCAAAGAGCATCTGAATATAGGAGTCCATCATCTCAGTTGCTTTATCCTCTCCTGTGGACTTATGACCTCTGTAAGCCTGATGCCGAATTTTTCATTCACAACCACAACCTCTCCCCTTGCAACGAGTCTGTTATTCACGAGTATCTCAAGGGGTTCTCCAGCCAGCTTGTCAAGCTCAAGGATAGAGCCCTGTCCGAGCTGAAGAAGATCCCTTATAAGCATCCTTGCCCTCCCGAGCTCAACCGTGACCTCAAGGGGTATGTCAAGAAGAAAATCAAGGTCTTTCTGTGAACCTTTTGTTTCTGTTAATGTCTTTTCTGCCATCTCTCCTCCAGAGATCTTTAATATAAGGCTGTTATCTTTACAGCCTGACTTCCCCTGCTGCTCCCTGTTACTCCTTTGAATTTTTTTATTCCCTCTATTCTTACAGGAAGCTCATCATTTACTCCCACACCGAGATTTATCACATCCCCGGGTTTGAGGTTAAGGATCTCTGCAAAGGTAAATTCCATTCTTGCAAGTTCTGCAACCACTTCAAGCTCTGAATCAAGGATTGCCTCCTTAAGAGCCCTTATCCATTCCTCATCCTTTATCTCAGGAGATTTCTTTATTATCTGATCTGCAAAGGGCTCTATTACTGAGAAGGGAACAGTAAAGAAGGCCTTACCAGAAAACTCATCTACATTTACCTGAAACTCTACCTTAATGACTGGCTCAGATGGGGTAGCAATGCCGGTGGACTCTACACTGGTATCAAAACCCGTAAATTCAGGATTAAGAATAAGTAAATCCTTCCATGCCTGAGCAAGGGCATTAATCACCAGGAGAACAATCCTTTTTATCACCCTCTCCTCCATGGATGTAAAGCCTCTTGGCTCCATCTTCTGCAGTCTTACCTTTTGACTTCCAAAAAATAATTCTACCAGCGCAAGGACAAGGGGTTGCTCCATTATAAACAGACCATTTCCATTAAAGGGATTGAGCTTAAGGACATTTACACTGGAGGGCACAGGCACCATCTTTATAAACTCATTGAATCTTATCTGCTCAGAAGGCCTTGTAATAATATCAATAGATTTATAAAGGAGTGTGGAGAGGGAACTTTTAAGAACTACCCCGAACCTCTGGAATATCCTGTCAAGATCGGGTAACCCCTTCAGAGATCTCGGGGCCTGAAGAAAATCATAGGGCTTTACCTCAAAGGCCCTTCTCTTTGCCTCTGTGCTTATCTTACCTGTCTGCACACCTTTAAGTAATGCCTCTACCTCTTCCTGTGAAAGTATCCTGCTCATCTGAAGACCTATTGCATCACGAATTCTGTGAAATAAAGATTCTTGAAGACATCCTTTTCCATAATCTGATTTGCCCTGAGAAGTATCTCATCCTTGAGCAGTATCTTTCCCTCAGGGCTTGCAATAGATTCAATAGACTTACTGCTTACAAGTGTAATTATTGCATCCCTGAGCTGCGGTATCCTTGCCTGAACAAACTCCCTCTGACTCTCATCCACTATCTCAAACTGCATTGATACCTTAAGAAATCTTCCGTGCTCAAGGAGATTGAGGACAAAGGGATCAAGGGCAATAAGGGCTGACTTCTGAGCTGGTTTCTTTTGCTCAGCCTCGGAGGTAGCTGATTTCTTATTAAATAAAAACAGATAACTCAGGCCACCCCCTGCAAGGAGGGTAAAGACAATGAATAATATGAGAAAGGTCTTCTTACCTCCCTTCTTTTCCTGATAGACCTCTTCCTGTCTTTCCTCTGCCATAGTGCCTCCTGATGTTTTAAAAATACTACTATCAAAAACCATGCCTGGATAGAATATTTTGAAATTCAAGGACTTTTAAAAAATGATTTAGCTAATGTCAAATAAATGACAAAATAAAGGGCAAATCCCTAAGGGACTTGCCCTGTCACAAAAGATATCGCACTGAATTGTAATTATCTCTTCAGATTCACCAGCTCCTGAAGGAGTTCATCTGTTGTTGTGATTATCCTTGAGTTTGCCTGGAATCCTCTCTGGGCAGATATCATCTTAACAAATTCCTCTGCAAGGTCTACATTGCTGAGTTCAAGGGAGTTTGAAAGGACCCTTCCCAGTCCTGAAGACGAAGGAGCACCCACTATGGGCTGGCCAGAATCAAAGGACTCTGCGTAGAGATTTCTTCCAAGTTTTGTCAGCTCAGTTGGTGCAAGGAATCTGGCAAGTGCTACCTGTGCAAGTGTCCTTGTCTGGCCATTTGTGAATACACCTGTTATCACTCCATCCTCTGATATAATTATATTCTTCAGAAAGCCAGCTGGATAACCATCCTGAGCGAGATTCATCAAAGCAAATTCAGAGGCAAACTGTGTTGATGCATCAAGTCCGTTTCCTGATGGTGTCTCCCCTGTACCCGTGCCATAATTAAAGGTAATTGCCTGCGGCGAGATCACACCAGCTCCAAAATTGAAATTAACAGGAGTTGAATTGTCATTATTAAGCGAACCATCTGCATTAAATACAAGGGTCTGGACACCTGCATCAAGGAGCTGTCCGGGATTTGCCGGGTCCTCATAGACATAATGGACATCCCAGGTATTTGCACCTGTCTTTACAAAATAGAGTGTTAGCTGATGGGCACCTCCCTGGGAATCATAAACAGTCACCGAAGAAGAGAAGTTATAGTTCTGAGGATCATTGTTAATGCCATCTCCATTTCCATCGAGTGTAAAGGCAGCAGCAGGCACTGATGCCTGGGCATTGAGGTTTATGGCAATGTTTACCAGGGTTGTCATATTCGCTGGGGTCTGCCTTGTTGCTATAGTGAGGTTGCCAACTGTTCCTGTGATATTTCCAGCTGCATCAGCAAGATATCCCTGAAGTATCAGTCCTTCTGGATTCACAATATTTCCATCCTTGTCAATCTGGAACTGACCCGCCCTTGTATAATACCTTGCACCTGCGTCACTCACTATAAAGAATCCATCTCCATCAATTGCCATATCCAGTGCGCTTGCAGTTGATTCAAAAGAACCCTGCGTAAAAAGTGGCGTTATGCTGCTGACAAGCACGCCTCTGCCAACCTGCGATGTCCCGACAAGTCCTGTAATGGTCTGGCTCAGGATATCTCCAAAGGCAACCCTGCTTGCCTTGAAACCAATGGTATTCATATTGGCAATGTTATCACCAATAACGGATAGATAGGTCCCGTTTGCATTCATACCACTTATGGCTGTGTAAAGTGATGTTAACATCATACACCTCCTATTTCTTTAATCTCTCCTAACTGGACCTTCTCACCGCTGTCCAGTATAAGATAGGTCATATTGTCCTCAAAGGTTATTCCGATAACAATACCCTTTTTTGCACTGTCTCCCTCTCCTGCTGCCACCTTCTTTCCAATCAACGATATTGCCATTGTGTTCTGAAGGGAGTTTTGAAAGAGTAAAAGGTCATGCATCTGGTTCCCCAGATTCTGCAATTCCTCAAGGGAGCTGAACTGTGCAAGCTGGGCTGTCATACCTGTGCTGTCAAGGGGATTGAGTGGGTCCTGAAATCTGAGCTGTGTTATGAATAATCTCAGAAAATCGTCCTTTGACAGCCCCCTGTTTGAAACATCATTCTGTACCGGGCTGTTCATTACATCTGCTATCATCCTGTCCTCCTTTCATACAAAGATGCTCAAGCCTTTAATCAAAGGCTCCTTAATAAATGTAGAGACAGGACCTGTCCCTGCCCTGTTATTTTGGGCAACCACAAGAGTTGCCCCTACCCCTCCATTTCTGGGATTAAATAACCTCTCCTTTTCCCCATTACCATACCTGCCTTCCCTTCCAAGACCAACGGTCAATGAACCAATATGGATACCTTCTCTCTGAAGCATTGATATTATGTTTACAAGATTCCTCTCTATCACCTTCCTTGAATGGAGATCAAAGGCATGAATGTATCCCTTTATCATCCCTTTCTGTGTATTAAGGCTTATCTCAAGCCTTCCGAGACCATCATGCTCTAAAGAAACCTTTATGCCATGGACATCATTTTCAAGATAGGAACTGAATTCAATTTTTTCTACGCCTGTATTAAGGACTTGTCTGAATCCCATAATCTCTTTACTGGCCTGTCCTGAATTGCGAAACCCTATAGAGGCAGAAGATAAAAGTTCAGGGATTGGCTCTGATTCAATTTCTCTGAAGAAAGATTCTCTGCCCTTAAAGGAACTAATAACCCTGTTATCCTTAATCAGGACTGATGAAGGGCTTAGATAATTTAGAGAAGATTTACTACCATTAACAGTGGAAAGGAAATTATGCAGAAAATCCTGACCTTCCCTGTTATTGAAGGATAGGTTAATTTCTTCATTAAAGTCAGATATTGTTATATCCTGCCGCTCTTTATGGAAGCCCTCACGAAGATTATAAGTGGATTTATTAATTGAAATATCTATCTCTGATAAAGACCCTTCTACAAAATCAAGGGCAGCCTCTCCTCCAGGCGAGAATCCAGAGACAGGAAGATCAGAAATAATACACTCTTTGTTAGCTCTCTCCAGGGATAAAAAAGGAACCTGCTGTGAAGAAGCAGAATCAGCAGGGCCAGTGATAGCCTTTTGATCCTGTATCATTAGTAAATTAAGAGACCGAGAAACTGTCTGGTTATGAAGATTGGATATGTTAAATATCCAGCAAGGTATATTACGCTGCTGGCAGCTCTCTTTATTCATCCCTTCTTTATGGTGATCTTCTGCAGCAGTTAAAAGGAAGGTTGATATCTCAGAGGAAAAAGGAGAGTTTGCATTGTTTCTCTGGTCTATAAATGTATTTATTGTCTGTAACAGAAGGACATTGAAAGAGACCTGCCACATCTTCTCGGGTATCCTTTCATCTCTCTGGAGTTCCTGCTGAGCTGCAAAAGGTGGTATCTTTATGTCCATATAAAGGGATAATCAATATTCATGCCAGAGAGAAAAAAATAGGAAAACAGGGCTTTTTTTAAAAGAAAAAGGGAAAAATTTACCGCTCAGGAATCTTTTTCTTATTCTGTGAGAGATGCCTTGTTATGATAGAAACCTTTTGTGGTTCCATGGTGGAGAGGATTGCCCCAGCCTTTCGGGGTTTCATCCTTTTCAATATATTAGCTGCCAGGGTCTCATCTATGACACTCAATCTCTGACCTGCCTCGTCAGGAGGCATTGATTCATAGACCTTCACAAGGTATTCCATGTTCTGGATATTCTTCTGTTCCATCTGGTCAAGCAGGGAGTTTATCTTTTTAAGAAGGTCTGAGTACCTACTGAGCTTTTCATCCAGCTCCTTTTTCATTACCTGGAGCCTCTCCTCTTCGAGCCTTAAGCTCCTCTCCCTCTCGTCAAGCTCCTTCTGTCTCTTCTCAATCATGACAAGGAGGTCATCCTGACAATAAACTATCTCACCGTTAAATACCATTATGACAAAAAGACAGATTAGAAGTGGTCCTATCATCCTCTTAATCTCCTGGAGATAAAATCAAAATCAATCTCCCTCTGTTCATCCCTTGATGCCTTTGTTAATCGCTCCTTAATAATCCTTTTGACGAGTATATCAAGGAGCTTTTTTTCTCTATTTATCTCGAGTGCCTTTGTCTTCTTTTCTTCAAGTTCTTCTTCAAGTAATCTTATATCTTCTTTTTTCTCTGATGCCCTTTTTTGAAGTTCATATAAGGAGCTGTAAAATAAATCAAGCTCAAGGGGATTTACGGTAGTACTGGAAGGGTCAAATCCTGACAGCATCTTCCCTATAGAATCTTCAATTGAGTTAAGTTTTGCTCTTGTATTATCAAGTTCTGTCTTTGCCCTCTTAATTTGGAGCTCCATCTCATCTTTTGCATTCTCTTTAAGTTTTATAATCCTCCTTACTCTCTTTTCGGTCATCCTGACCTCCCTCTGTCAAAAAGTAATATCAAATCCTGAATGCTGTCTGCAAGATCACGCTGTTCATTCATGTCCTGTCTTATATAAGATCTCATAGAATCATACATCTTTATGGCATAATCAACCCTGGGATTTGAACCCTCTTTATAGGCACCAAGGCTTATCATGTCTTCAAATTTTTTATAGGTTGAATAGGTATCAATAAACCTCATGGCACACTCCCTGTGGAGTCCCTGAGCAAGATCTGGCATAAGCCTGCTTATGCTCTGAAGAACATCTATTGCTGGATAGAGTCCTTCCATTGCAAGCTCCCTTGAAAGCACTATATGGCCATCAAGTATTGCCCTTGCTGAGTCAGCCACTGGATCTGTGAGATCATCTCCCTCAATCAGCACAGTATATATACCTGTTATAGAACCTCTTTCAAAATTACCTGCCCTCTCAAGGAGTCTGGGAAGGAGGGTAAATACAGAAGGAGTGTATCCCTTTGAGGCTGGTGGCTCACCTGTTGCAATCCCTATTTCTCTCTGTGCCTGGGCAACCCTTGTAAGGGAATCCATAAGCAAGAGCACATCATATCCCATGTCCCTAAAGTATTCTGCAATTGTGGTTGCAGTAAAGGCAGCCCTTACCTTTGAAAGGGGTGTGTCCTGTGCAGTGGAAACAACAATAACTGACTTTTCAAGACCCTTTTCTCCAAGGTCTTTCTCTATGAAGTCCTTTACCTCCCTCGCCCTCTCGCCAATAAGTGCTATGACTGTAACAGGTGCAGCTGTATACCTCGCTATCATACCCAGAAGAACGCTCTTGCCCACTCCTGAGCCTGCCATTATCCCCATCCTCTGACCTTTACCGCAGGTTAGAAGACCATTTATAACCCTTATTCCAAGATCAAGGGGCTCGGTGATCCTCTTTCTTTTAAGCGGGTTTTCTCTATTGCCTGTTATAGGATAATCTTTACCATAAATAGGACCCTTTCCATCAATCGGTTCGGCCCTTGCATTTATGATCCTGCCGATGAGGTTATCTGATACCTTCACTGAACTTCTTTTCCCTTCAGAAAAAACCCTCGCACCAGGTCTTATATCTGCCATCTCATCTGTTGCCATAAGCAGGATCTTTCCATCCCTGAATCCCACAACCTCTGAGGATATAAAACCCTGCTCAGTTATTATCCTGCAGGATTCTCCAATAACAGGGTTTATTCCCGTAACCTTTATAAGAAGCCCTGTTATTTCCTGTACCCTTCCATAAATCTTAAGGGTCTCTGCCTCCAGGATCTTCTGCTCTATCAGGGTAAAGTCCATCATAACCTTTCTGCAATATCCTTGATGAGTGTCTTAAGTTGCTCATCAATATCTGTTGTTATTACCTGTGTCTCACTGACTATCTCGGCGCCATAGGCAGGCATGGAGGGGTCCATATCAATCACTATATCCTGATGAAGTCTCAATAATCCAGGGCTTGCCTTTTCAAAAAGATCTTTAAGAAGCGGATTGATCTTTATTTTAAGCTGACCCTGTCTTTCTATCCTCTTTATAGCCTCTTCAGTGAGCCTCAGGACTATCTCTGGATCAGCCTCTATCTCCTTCATAATAATCTTTCTTGCAATGGATACTGAAAGCTCAAGTATCTTTGGCTTAAGGTCTCTTTCAATCTCCTCTCTGAAGGCAATAAACTGGGCTATAAGGTCTTCAAGTCTGCTGATAATAAGAGCTGCCTCCTTCTCTGCCATCTCAAGACCGGCTCGCCTGCCCTGGTGGAATCCCCTTTCATAGGCATCCCTTTCCATGTCCTCAAGCCTCTGTGCGATTCTCAACGAATCTTCAAAAACAGGAGGACTGAAGTTTGAAACACTATCTGGATTTTCAATCCTTCTTTTATACAACAATCTTCTCTCCTCCCTTTCCAAGGATTATCCTTCCTTCCTTATCAAGCCTTCTTGCCACATTCACAACATTCTTCTGAGCCTTCTGTACATCCGAGACCCTTACAGGGCCCTTTGCCTCCATCTCATCCTTGAGTATCTGGGCTGCCCTCTGAGACATATTTCTGAATATCTTTTCCTTCAGTGACTCTGGTGCGGTCTTAAGGGCAATGGCAAGGTCATCTGTGGAGACCTCTTTGAGTATAAGCTGTATTGCCCTGTCATCAATATTGACAAGATCCTCAAATACAAAGAGCATATCCTTTACCTGATCTGCCAGGTCTGTATCCTGTTCCTCTATCCTCTCAAAGACAATCTGTTCAGTTGTCTTATCACAATAATTCAATATGTCTGCCAGTGCCTTTGGACCTTTAAGCTCCTTTGCCTTACCTTTCGCAGGGTCGAGCCTTCCCTTGAGAACCTCCCTGAGCTCCTCTATAGCCTCCTCAGGAATCCTTTCTATGGAGGCTATCCTCAGGGCAACCTCGGCCCTGAGTCTTTCAGGAAAAAACCCGAGTATCTTTGCTGCCTTCTCAGACTCCATCAGGCTCAGTGCCATGGCTATAATCTGGGGATTCTCATGCTGAAGAAGGGTTGCGAGACCTTTAGGATCTATTCCATTGAAAAGCTCTGAAGGGCTCTCCTTTGATGCCATCTCAAGCAGGTGACTTGCCCTTTCTTCCCCGAGTCCCCTGTGAAGTACTGTCTTTAAAAAATCCCTTCCAGAGATAGGTATATCTCCTTTCTGGATTATCTCTGAGGCCTCTTTTATTATCTCTTCAAGCTGAGACCGGGTAACCCTCCTGAGTTTTTTCATCTGAAAGGTAAGTTCCTGAACTGTTTGAGGATCAAGCCCCCTGAGGACCTCTGAAGCTATATCCTCACCAAGGGATATGAGAAAAAGGGCTGCCTTTTCATATCCAGTGAGTGCCATTATCTTTCCTCAATCCATCCCTTTATAAGCTGTGCTGCCTTCTGAGGATTCGCCCTTGCCCATTCAATTATGTCCGGTCTTGATATACCCTGTAACTCCATCTGTCTTTCAAGTTCTGCCACTGTCCTGGGTAGTTCTCTAACAACAGGCCTTGGTGTGGTAAATATCCTCATAAGAGGTCTTATAACAATTAAAAACAGAAGTAGAATCGCTATAAGGGGAACAGAATATTTTACTCCAGTTATTACAACAGGTATTATCTCCTTCTCCCGCTCTTCGACCTCCTCTTTCTTAATATCCTCTTCTTGAAAAGGCATATTTATGACCCTCACATCATCTCCCCTCTTTGCAATAAAACCAACAGCATTTTTTACCATTGTCTCAAATTTCCTGAGCTCCTCATCAGTCCTTGGTATATATTTTTTTTCTTTTGAGCCCTCTGCCTGATTGTAAATACCATCAACAAGGGCAACCACTGTGAGCCTTTTTATCTCTCCTGGTAAAAGCACAGTATGACTTGTAACCTTGCTTATCTCATAATTCACTGTCTCAGACTTCTTTTCTGAATAGGAACCTGCAGTAATCTCAGTACCTGTCTTACCCGGTATATTTGATGAAACACCTGGTACTCCACCAGGATTTGTCCTGCTTGATTTTTCAACGATCTTCTGTTCACTCCTTACAACCTGACTGTCAGGGTCATACTTTTCCTCGGTCCTTTCTATCTTTGTAAAATCTATCTGTGCAGAGACCTTTGCCCTGACCTTACCCTTACCTACAACCGGTTCAAGGATTGCTATTACTCGTTCTTCAAGATCCTTCTCAACTAACTGCTGGAACTCTATCTGGCTTTGAGTGAGAGTTATGAGATTATCTTTTTTAGGTGCTGTAAGGAGTTCTCCTCTGCTGTCCACAACAGTAACATCCTCGGTGCTGAGGCCATCAATACTGCTGGAAACAAGATGAACTATCCCCTGTATTTGTGACCTGGAGAGTCTCCTGCCAGGTTTCAATTTTAAAAACACAGATGCCCTTGGTCTATCTTCCTCTTTTGTAAACAGGCCTTTCTCAGGTATAACAAGATGAACTCTACAGGATTCTACCTCGGTAAGGCTCTTTATCGTTCTTGAAAGCTCTCCCTGCAGTGCCCTTTGATAGTTGAGTCTCTGAATAAAATCTGTCATTGTAAAATCCCGCTTATCAAATATCTCAAATCCCACTCCTCCACCCTGTGGAAGCCCCTGAGCAGCAAGCTCAAGCCTGAGACTGTATACTTTATCTGAGGGGACCATGATCCCCTGAGATGTAACCTTATAGGGGATCTTCATATCCTTAAGCTTCTGGATTATCATGCCACTGTCTTCATCGCCAAGATTTGAATAAAGAATCTGGTAATCAATCCTCTGAGACCAGGAGACAAAAAGCAAGAGGCTCCCTATACTCATGATCACAGTAAGTAAAAGAATGGCCTTTTTCTTAAAAGGCATTGAACCAAACCATTCCTGTATGTTATTTATCGCTGCCATCAGACCTGCATCCTCTGTATCTCTTCATAGGCATTTATAAGTCTGTTCCTGACCTCTATCATGAGCTGAAAGGACATCTCAGCCTTCTGCATCGCTATTACTGCCTGTGTAATGTCACCTCCCTTTGCAAGCTCTTTCACCGCCCTGTCTGCATCAGATTGTATCTGCTCAAGCTTTCCTATTGCCTCTTTTAAAAGAATGTCAAAGCTACCCTCTGTTTTTTTGGTATGGGGCTCAGGGATGTGCTCCTTGCCAGGAATAATATTATTTATCCTTATCTCTGACATATCCAACCTCCTTCTTAAATTCTTTAAACCCTTCCCATTTCAAGCAGTTTCATAAACATCTCCTTGGTAGTATTGAAAGCTGTTATAGAAGCCTCATAGGCCCTGAAGGTCATAAGCATATTTACCATCTCCTCAAGGACCTCTACATTGGGAAGTCTGACAAATCCATTCTCATCTGCATCTGGATGCCCTGGGTCATATACCACCTTGAAGGGAGACTTATCATTTATAACTCCAGCAACCCTCACACCTTCAAGGACTTCATTCCCTGTCTCTATTTCCCTAACCTCGAAAAGGACATCCTTTCTCCTGTAAGGTTCGCCATTCTCTGTGCGGGTTGTATGGACATTTGCCATGTTTGATACAATTGTGTTCATCCTCTCTCTCTGGGACTCAAGAGAGGAAGCCACAACCTGAAGAATTCCAAAGGGTCTCATAATTGCCTCCTCAGTGCATTCTTAAACATCCTTATCTTTGTTGAAAGCATTGTAAGCCCAGCCTCAAAAAAGAGGGCATTCTCTGTAAGCCTTGCAACCTCTCTGTCGAGCTCCACATTATTTTTATCCTTCCAGGAACCACCTTCCTCCTCTATGATATTTACCTTTAATCCTGAATCTCCTGAACCTATATGAGCTTCTGATGTGGTTTTAAGTGTAAGGACCTCTTTATTAAGGATATCTTGAAAAGCTACATCCTTTGCCTTATATCCTGGGGTATCCACATTGGCTATATTGGACACTATGAGCCCGTGCCTTATGCCTGCAATCCTCAAAAGGTCTTCAAGTATCCTGAAACCATCAGCCATCAAGGAACCTCCTATCAATTTCTATGCCACAGCCAAGTTGAAAATCTGAGAAGGGAAATCACAATCCATCCACGGGAAAAATTTTCCCCTCAGGAAATTCCTGCCTGTATTGTGCAAGTTTGTTCCTGATTGTCCTCACGCTTACACCAAGTATCTTTGCAGCAAGACTCTTGTTACCCTTTGTCTCCTCAAGTGTCTTGAGGATCAATTCTCTTTCAATATCCCTTATCTTTCCTTTTTGCACTCTTTCCTCTACCTCAAACATCAGATCCTCTTTTGTGATAATGTCTGATTTACATAGAAAGACAGCCCTCTGAATAACATTCTCAAGTTCTCTCACATTTCCTTTCCATTGCCTTGACTTAAGGATATTCAATGCCTCATTGCTGAATCCCTTTATGTCTTTACCTGCCTCCCTGGAAAATCTCTCAAGAAAACTTATGCTCAGAAGCGGTATATCCTCAGGTCTTTCTCTCAAAGGCGGAAGTTTTATAGGAAAGACATTTAATCTATAGTAAAGGTCTTCCCTGAATCTTCCTGTCTTTACTTCTTTAAGAAGATCTCTATTTGTTGTTGCAATAACCCTCACATCAACGGATATGGGCCTTGTGCCACCTATCCTCTCAATAATCCTTTCCTGCAGGACCCTTAGAAGCTTTGCCTGAAGTGAAAGGGGCATCTCTCCGATCTCATCAAGGAGGATTATCCCTTCATGGGCTAATTCAAACTTTCCCTTTTTCCCCTGAACAGCACCGGTAAAGGCCCCTTTTTCATATCCGAACATCTCTGATTCAAGAAGATTCTCAGGTATAGCAGCACAGTTTACAGCAACAAAGGGGCCCTGAGCACGCTTGCTCCTCCTGTAAATGTATCTTGCAAGAAGTTCTTTCCCGGTTCCGCTCTCACCTGTAATAAGCACCGTGATATCACTTCGTGCAAGCTCCTCAGCAATGGATAGAATCTTTTTAAGTTCGGGGTTTTCTGTTATGATCTCTTTATCTGAATCTGTCCTTTCTATTAATGATTCTATTGACCTTTTGAGCACCTCAAAGGAAAAGGGTTTCATAAGATAATCTGTTGCACCGCTCTTCATTGCAAGGACCGCATTTTCAACAGTGCCATAACCTGTTATAACAAGCACGGGAATGTTTCCGGCAATCCTTCTTATCTGCCTGATAAATTCAATGCCATCCATCCCGGGCATCTTCATGTCAGTTATTACCATTGAATAACTGGATTGTCTTATTTTCTCAAGGGCTGAAGGTCCATTATCCGAAAGGTCTGCCCTGTATCCAAGACTTGTTATCGCTTCTCTGAGGGCATTTCTCATCTGGAAGTCATCATCAACTATGAGAATAGGTATTCTATTCATGAGTTCCTCCTGCCTCATGGAATGGCCTCTTTTCTAAGGGATATAAAGAAGGTATGGAGATCACGAATTCACTCCCCCTGCCAGGGTAGCTTTCGACCCTGATAAGACCTTCATGGGCCTGAACTATCTTTGCTGTGATGGCAAGACCAAGACCTGTTCCGTTTTCCTTTGTTGTGAAGAAGGGGTCAAATATCCTGTCTACAATCTCCTGCTCAATACCCCTGCCTGTATCCTTTATAGATAGATTTGTAAATCCATCCTTCTCGTAAACATCAATAAAGATATCACCTCTATCAGGCATTGCCTGTATGGCATTTATCATTATATTGAGAATTGCCTGAATCAGTAGTTCTCTGTCTGCCATAAACAGATAATCTTCTTTGGAGCAATGAATCTCCACACTATGTGAATTCAGTATTGGCCCAAGCATATGAAGGACATCCCTTATAATTTCTGATGACCTAACAGGTCTCAGATTTGTCTTCCCGGGCCTTGCAAATAAGAGCATGTTTGTCAGGATATTATTAAGGGTCCTGATGCCTGCTGATATTCCCTTTGAAAGCTCTTTTCCTTTTTCTGTTTGTACTTCCTTTTCAAGCATGGTTGTAAAAAGCTCTATGCTGCAAAGGGGATTTCTTATCTCATGGACTAACTGTGCTGCCATCTCACCCATTGCAATTAATCTCTTGTTTCTCTCCTGCTGGAGCTCCATCTCCCTGAGTGCTGTTATGTCCTTTATAAGGATAACCTCGCCACTCAACTCGCCATTTCTCAGCACAGGTGCATTGGAAAGTATAATCTTCCTCTTTTTACCTCCAGCTGCAAGCACTGCGTCAGCGCCATCATGCGATATGGTAAAGTCTATATCAGAAAGGGCCCTTCCAAAGTAATCCTCTGCCTTTACACCAAAGAGCTCCTCTGCAGAATGGTTCATCATTATGATTCTCTCCTCGGGGTCGATAACTATAATTGCCTCTTCCATGCTTCTTATAATGGCATCAAGAAAGTCCCTGCTTTTCTCAACCTCCTGGAGGGCATCCCTGAGTGCCTGATTTTTTTTCTCAAGCTCCTCTGTAAGATATCTGATCCTTTCCTGAAGCTCTGTATAACAGGACTCAAGACTTTTTGATGCCTCTGTGAAACTCTGAAAGGCTTCATTTAGAAGTTTGATGTCCATTAAAAATCCTCCTCAACCTTTTCAGAATGGCCTCTTCTTCACTAATCAGTCTTCCAAATCCCTGAGGCTTTGCTTCATTGAATCTTTTACTGATAAGTGAAACCCTGTAACTGGCCCACTCAATATCCTTTTCCTCCAGTTCACCTTTCTTGTCTTCAGAAAGGGCTATCCTGTAATAAGCCAGTGCCCTGCCCTTATCCCTTTCATAAAGGAGGTCAGCGAGCCTTATATAAGCCTGAGCCGGTGCACCCTTTTTATTTATCAATCTCTCAAGAAGTCCTGTTATGGAGTCATCTCTTTTATATAAAGAAAGTGTAAGAATCAAAGGTATATCCTCCTCTGTTATTTCCTTGAGTCTTCTGAGGTATTTAAGACCAGACTCATAATCTTTTTTTCTTATAAATGCTGATGCAAAGAGTCTGGCCTCTTTATCATTTTCCGGCTCAATGCCATGGAGTATTCCGAGGGCCATCTCAGGATCTCCTGTGGAAAGATAAAATTCTGAAAGTAAGAAAGCAGCCTTTCTCTTCTCACCGGCCTTTGTACTTTTATAAAGCCATCTGGCTAGTTCAAAAAACTCCTTTTTTGAATCCTTTAAAAGAGGTGCTATCTGAAATAAAAATGAGGTATTTGATGTATCAAGGAATATCCTCTTAAAATCATTCCACAGTGTATAAAACACCTCTGGATTCTTTAAGCCTGCTTCCAGTAAAAGAGCTTTCAGGACCTCTGATGCATCCCTGAGAGGTTGTCTTTTAATAATAAGCGGTCTTAATGCCAGAGCAGCTTCTTTATATCCTGACTCTCTTTTGTATATCTCTGCTAAAAGCAATAAGGCCCTTTCATAGGTTTCACCATAGGGATAAGAGGCCCTCAGTTCATTGAGTCTCTTCTTTGCCTCATCAAATCTTCCAAGATTAAGAAGGGCCTCAGCGCTTAATAAATAGGCCTTCTGCCTGGTAGCATGTTCCTCTGACTGAAGGGACTGGTCAAAAAAATTGAGGGCCTTATCAAATCTTCCTGATTCCATCTCCATTGTGCCAAGGATAATATAGGCCCTGTATTTATAAGGGACCTCTTTTACAGAGACAAGAAACTTCTTAGCCTCCTCCTTTTTTCCAGTGAGGCTAATATTTTCTCCAATAAGTAGCATGGTCTCGGGAGAGGTCTTAACAAATCCGGAGTCATTAACAAGAAGCTCAAGGTAAAGTTTACTGGCATCCTTATACCTTCCCATAAGATGAAGGGTATTAGCCTTTCCATAAAGGCAGGCAATACAATCACCTGCCTTTTCATAATATTTCAATGCCTCCTGATACTGACCACTTTTGCTAAGAGATTCAGCAAGACCGAGGTATGCCTCTTTCTTAAACCTTGAATCAGGAAAGAGGTTTAAAAACAGCCTGAAATTAGTTGATGCCTCTGGATAGAATCTCTTCTTCAGAGACACACCTGCCCTCAGAAAGATCGCCTCTTCCTTTATCTCCTGAGTTCCATAGGAAGAGGCAAGCTGTAAATGGCTGAGTGCCTGATGGAATTTACCAAGGCTGATAGATACCTTTGCATAAAGAAGATGATAGAGGGCCTTATCTTCACCTGAAGGAGTTATGCTGTTAAGAAGTTTGACAGCCTCCTCAAACCTGTTTTTCTCTATAAGAGATGATATCTCTGAAAGGCCTGATGCATCTGCGGTAGAACACAGACAGAAAAATAAAAATATAAAAGAGGCTAACAGGCTCTGCAAGACAGGAATTAATAACCCTGACCATCTGCTCATCTGAAGGGATTCCATTATACCCTCGGCCTCTGAGATTCCAAGGCGCTCTATCATGCCAGCAGTAGAGCAACAATTATGCCAGAAAATAATTTATTGATTTTTAATGAAAAAAAATGCTGGCAGGAAACCTGTGACGGAATCTTGACGGTTAGCTTATGCCAAGCCTTTTCATCTTTTCTATAAGGGTGGTTCTATTAAGACCAAGGAGAGAGGCAGCCTTTGCCCTCACACCATCTGCCTTCTGAAGTGCCTTCAGTATTATGTCCCTCTCAATATCCTCTATGAACCTGTTAAGGTCAAGACCTTCTCCAGTAAGTTCAGGTACCTCAGGCTTTATGCCGTATTCCTCAGCAGGAGACTTCTTGATAAATCTCTCTGGCAGATCCTGAATCTTTACAGTCTCATCTGTAACAAGTACACTTAATCTCTCTATGAGATTTTCAAGTTCCCTTACATTGCCCGGCCATTCATATTTTATAATCACACTCATAACCTCAGGAGGAATTATAAGTGCCTTTCCCTTTCTCTTTCTATGAAACTTCTTTATAAAGTAATCTACAAGAAGAGGTATGTCTTCTCTTCTTTCTCTTAAGGGTGGAAGATGGATTGGTATCACATTGAGTCTCCAGTAAAGGTCCTCTCTGAATTTCCCCTCAGCTACAGCCTCCTCAAGATTCCTGTTTGTTGCAGCGATTATCCTTACATCCACCTTTATTGTCTTGACACCACCAACCCGCTCAAACTCCCTTTCCTGAATAACCCTCAGGAGCTTTACCTGAAGAGATGGGTCAAGCTCTCCTATCTCATCAAGAAAGAGTGTGCCATTATTTGCAAGCTCAAATCTTCCTATCCTCGTACTTATAGCACCTGTAAAAGCGCCCTTCTCATGACCAAACAATTCTGTCTCAAGAAGGTCCCTCGGAATAGCAGCACAATTCAAAGGCACAAAAGGGCCCTCTGCCCTGGAGCTGTTATAATGAATTGTCCTTGCAACAAGCTCCTTTCCTGTGCCGCTTTCTCTTGTTATTAATATGGTGCTGTCAGTATCAGCAACCTTCTCAATAAGCTCATAGACCCTCTGCATCTTTATGGAATCGCCTATAAGACCTGAGAAATTGTATCTCCCCCTGAGCTGCTTCTTAAGAAGGAGATTTTCCCTCTCAAGCCTTGAAAGCTCCAGTGCTCTCTCAATCACAATTCCTATCTCCTCAAGATTAAAGGGCTTGGTCACATAATCAAAGGCACCAAGTTTCATGGATTCAACAGCATTCTGGATGGTTCCGTAAGCTGTTATTATAATAACAGGCAATCTTATCTTCCTTGATATCAGCTCTTTCAGGATATCCATCCCACCAATACCTGGCATAACAAGATCTACAAGGGCTGCATCGAATCTCTCAGTAAGGAGCAGTTCAAGACCTCTATCACCTTTATCTGAGCTCAGCACATCGTAACCCTTTTCAGTTAGATAAGAGGTCAGGACATCCCTTACAGTCTCATCATCATCAATAATGGCAATCCTCGGCATAGATATTATTGTAGAGGGATATGCCTCTTAAGTCAATATTTTGACGGAACGCTAAGTGCCATAGGAATGGCGGGGGATGCCGAAATTTTGGGGTTCACGGGGACAGTAGGGGCACGGCATGCCGTGCCCCTACTGTCGCACTGTAGCACTATCGCACTGTAGCACTACTTTTGTAAGCCACAGACAAGAATGTCTGTGCTACTTGCTCTACTGCTCTACTGGTCTGCTGCTCTCAGAAGGCTTTGAGGCATACCCCGCCATTAGAGCACGGGGTGAAGACAAGCTTCACCCCGTGAACCCCGATGAAAATGCATTTCTATCAGCAAATTGAGGAATTCCAATAGAAATTTACAAGAACCCTTTCAATAAAACTGGCAGGCTTCCTCACAGAACTGCTCAATCTGTTTCACCTTTCACCTCTTCACATAGAATCCAAACTTACCATATGCAGGTCAAAAATCCACTATATATTGGCTAATATTGCTTTTATAACGCAATATATAGAGTTCTATTAAAAATTTTTATTTGACAGTTTGAATATTATATGTTATAAATTTGGACACACTCATAATAAAAAGGGAGGACTTTTATGTTAGAGAGGCAATCTTCATCAAATAATCGTGAGGTCTTTGGTACACTCAGTGTGTCTATCGGTGGCGGAGTAACAGTTCCACGTAATCTTCCAAAGGTTAATCTTACAAAAAATGCCTTGACCGTGCTTGAAAAGAGGTATCTAACAAGAAATGAAGAGGCTGAGATAGTGGAGACTCCAGAGGAGCTTTTCTGGAGAGTAGCAAGCCATGTTGCATCAGCAGAACTTCTTTATGGAAGCTCTTCTAAGGCAGTTGAGGAACTTTCCTGGAAATTCTATGAACTGATGAGCACACTCCGTTTCCTTCCCAACTCCCCTACACTGATGAATGCGGGCAAGCCCCTTGGACAGCTCAGTGCCTGCTTTGTTATCCCTGTGGATGATTCCATGGAAAGCATCTTTGATGCTGTAAAGGCAGCAGCAATTATTCATAAAACAGGTGGCGGCACGGGTTTCAGTTTTTCAAGACTTCGTCCTAAGGGAGATGTAGTGGGTTCCACAAAGGGTATCTCGTCAGGTCCTGTGAGTTTTATGACTGTCTTTGATACTGCCACTGAGGCTGTGAAACAGGGTGGTACCCGCAGGGGTGCCAATATGGGCATCCTAAGGATTGATCATCCTGACATACTGGAATTCATAACTTGCAAGGATAAAGAAGGAAGATTTTCAAACTTTAATATCTCCGTTGCCATTACAGAAGAATTTATGAGGGCTGTGCTTGAGGACAGAGAATATGAATTAATAAATCCAAGAACCAGAAAGGCTGTAAAAACATTAAGGGCAAAGGAGGTTTTTGAAAAGATAGTTGAGCATGCCTGGCTTAATGGAGAGCCGGGCATAGTTTTTATTGACAGGATTAATCAGGCCAATCCTACACCCCATATTGGTAAAATTGAATCAACAAATCCCTGCGGAGAACAACCACTGCTTCCTTACGAGTCCTGTAATCTTGGTTCAATCAATCTTGCAAAATTCGTGAAGTTTGATAATGGTCAGGCTGAGATTGACTGGAAGGGCCTTAAGGAGACCACATGGCTTGCAGTCCATTTTCTTGACAATGTTATTGATGTAAATAAGTACCCTCTGCCTCAGATAGAAGAAATGACAAAGGCAAATAGAAAGATTGGCCTTGGAGTAATGGGATGGGCAGACATGCTTATACAGCTGAGGATACCTTATAATTCCCCAAAGGCCTTTGAGCTGGCAGAAAAGGTGATGGGTTTTATACAGAAGGAGGCAAGGGCTTGCAGTGAATCACTTGCCTTAGAGCGAGGGGTATTCCCGAATTATCAAGGAAGTATTTATGATGGAAAACTGAAGCTCAGGAATGCTACCCTTACAACAATTGCACCTACTGGAAGCCTGTCCATAATTGCTGGATGCTCTCCAGGCATAGAGCCATTATTTGCAGTTACTTTTGTAAGAAATGTCCTTGATGGAACAAAACTGATAGAGGTTAATCCCTATTTTGAAAAAGAAGCCCGGCAGATCGGCCTCTGGTCAGAAAAACTTATGGAGGCAATAGCTGAAACGGGAAGTATCCAGCACTTTGATATTATTCCAGAAGAATTAAAGGGTATATTTCTTACAGCCCATGACATAACTCCCGAGGACCATATAAAGATGCAGGCAGCTTTTCAGAAATATGTGGATAATGCTGTTTCAAAAACAGTAAATTTCCCAAATTCTGCAACTATTGATGATGTAAGAAGGGTCTATCTGCTTTCCTACGAGCTTGGTTGTAAAGGAGTCACTGTTTACAGGGATGGCTCAAGAGAAACTCAGGTTATTACTAAGGGTGGCGAAGTAACAGAAGGGCAAAATAGTTCAGTGGCTAAAGTAACAGCTGGGGGCATACAGAAGCCTGAAAAAGTAGAGAGCCCGGTATCTCCTGACTTCCGTGCGTCAGAACTTAAAAGAACATTAAAAATTCTGCCCCGAAAAAGACCAGAGCTTGTAAGGGGAGTAACCCTGAGGATGGAGACTGGTTGCGGAAATCTTTATGTCACAATCAATGCAGATGAAAAAGGTGCACCTTTTGAGGTTTTTACTCATATGGGCAAAGCTGGTGGATGTGCTGCGAGTCAATCTGAAGCTATTGGAAGACTTGTTAGTCTGGCACTCAGGTCAAATATTGCACCGGAAGAAATCATAAAACAGCTTAAAGGTATCTCCTGCCATCAGCCAGCCTGGCATAATGGTGGAAGGATATTGAGCTGTTCAGATGCAATAGCAAAGGCTATTGAAAAATACAGGACATTGGAAGCAAAGGCTCATAAATCTGATGGTCGTCCTGATGGTGGCGAGGTAACAGTTACACACCCCAAAAGCTCTGACGATTTTTTGGGGACCCCAAGGGTTGACTCCTATGATTGCATACCTTTTGGTAGTTGCCCTGAATGCGGTGGTGCCATAGAACATGAAGGAGGATGCGCAGTATGCAGGAGCTGCGGATTCACAAAATGCAGTTGACATAATATGCCTTTTTGTAATATGTTATTTTGTATATGGCACCCAAACTTGGTGAATTACTGGTCGCAGCCAATCTTATTACACCAGAACAACTTAAACAGGCCCTTGACCTGCAGAGGCGTGAGGGTGGAAGGATTGGAAGTAAACTTGTTAAACTTGGATTTGTCACTGAGGAGAAGATAGTATCTTTTCTCAGCAAGCAGTATGGTGTGCCCGCCATAAATCTTGCTGAGTATAAGATTGATCCCAATATAATAAAACTTATTCCGAAGGACCTCGCTCTAAAACACCTGATTATACCTGTTACAAGAGTTGGACCAAACTTAACCATAGCCATGGCTGATCCAACAAATGTCTTTGCAATAGATGATGTTAAATTTGTTACCGGTTACAATGTGGAGGTTGTTGTTGCAAGCGAGTCAGCTATTATAGAAGGGATATCAAAATATTATGGCTCTGCAATAGTCCCTACGGCTTCAAGAGAACCGATATCAAAGATCCCTCCAAAAATCTCTTCAACTGAAATAACCTTAGAAGATATGAGTTCAGATATCGGAGACATTGACAAGATTGTTGAAACTGCCCTTGTTGAGACAGAGGAAAAAACCGAAGAAGAGGTCGTAGAAGAGGTAGATGCACCGATTGTGAAATTGGCAAATAAAATTTTAATAGATGCTATACAGCAGAGGGCAAGTGATATCCATATTGAACCCTATGAGCAAGACCTCAGGGTCAGATACAGGGTTGATGGAGTAATGTATACAGTTCATGAACTTCCGGTAAAGATAAAAGGAGCGCTGACATCAAGGATAAAGATCATGTCAAAACTTGATATTGCTGAAAGAAGGTTACCCCAGGATGGAAGGATTAAATTAAAACTTGGCAAAGACAGGGAGATTGATTTCAGGGTCTCCACATTGCCCTGTCTCTTTGGAGAGAAGGTAGTCTTGAGGCTTCTTGACAAATCAAATCTTCAGATAGATCTTACAAAACTTGGATTTGAACAGCAACAGCTCGATGACTTTATGGATGCCATATCAAAGCCCTATGGAATGATCCTTGTAACAGGCCCAACAGGTAGCGGTAAGACCACCACCCTTTATTCAGCACTCAATCATCTCAATAAGCCAGATGTAAATATAATGACCGCAGAGGATCCCGTTGAATATAACTTCATGGGTATAAATCAGGTTCAGATAAAGGAAGAGATAGGCCTTACCTTTGCAGCAGCCCTGAGGTCTTTTTTAAGGCAGGACCCGGATATCATTATGGTTGGTGAGATCAGGGATTTTGAGACAGCAGAGATCGCTGTAAAGGCAGCACTGACAGGTCACCTTGTGTTAAGTACACTTCATACCAATGATGCCCCAAGCACAATAACAAGACTTCTCAATATGGGCATAGAACCATTCCTTGTATCATCCTCAGTTATATTGATCCTTGCCCAGAGACTCTGTAGAAAAATCTGTCCCAATTGTAAGACTGAAGAACATGTTCCACCACAGGCCTTGATGAGGCTTGGCTTTTCAGAGGAGGAGGCACATACTATTAAGGTCTATAAAGGAAAGGGATGTCCCTCCTGCAATAATAAGGGTTATAAAGGAAGGATAGCACTTTATGAGGTGATGCCTATAAAAGAGGAGTTAAAGGACCTGATTCTTGAGGGTGCCTCTGCAGGAGAATTAAAAAAGGCTGCCATAAAACTCGGGATGAAGACCCTGAGGATGAGCGGTCTTACAAAGATAAAAGAAGGAATAACAACAATAGAAGAGGTATTGAGGGTAACCTTTGGAGATTGATTTATTAAACTATCTGGAGGAGGCGTAGATGGCTACACTTTATGAACTTCTTGAGATAATGGTAAAAAGCAATGCATCAGACCTTCACATAACAACAGGCACACCTCCAAGAATTCGCGTTGATGGGAAACTTGTGCCTCTTAATCTGCCTCCACTCTCTGCTACTGATACAAAGGAGCTTTGCTACAGCATCCTTACAGATGCCCAGAAGCATAAATTTGAGGAGAATCTTGAACTTGATCTCTCCTTTGGAGTCAAAGGGCTAAGCCGTTTCAGGGCGAACATATTCATGCAAAGAGGTGCAGTGGCTGCTGCCATAAGAACCATACCCTGGCAGATAAGGAGCTTTAAGGAGCTCGGACTTCCTGACATACTCAATGAACTTGTAAAAAAACCGAGGGGATTGATCCTGGTAACAGGTGCAACAGGAAGTGGTAAGTCCACAACCCTTGCTGCCATGATAGACAAGATAAATGAGGAGAGGGCAGACCATATTATAACAATTGAGGATCCCATTGAATATCTTCATTCTCATAAAAAGGGCCTGATTAATCAAAGAGAGGTAAGTGCTGATACAAGGTCCTTTAAAGATGCCCTTAAATATGTTTTAAGACAGGACCCTGATGTGGTTCTCATAGGTGAGATGAGGGATCTTGAGACCATTGAGGCTGCACTTACTGTTGCTGAGACAGGACATCTCACACTTGCCACACTCCATACAAATACAGCAGTGCAGACAATAAACAGGATAATTGATGTATTTCCACCTCATCAGCAGGAACAGGTAAGGGTTCAGCTATCCTTTGTCCTTGAAGGAATCATATGCCAGCAATTATTACCAAAGAAAACAGGTGGAGGAAGGGTACTTGCCATAGAGATACTTATCCCGAATCCAGCCATAAGAAATCTTATAAGAGAGGATAAGATACATCAGATCTATTCTATGATGCAGACAGGTCAGGCAAAATTTGGCATGCAGACAATGAATCAATCCCTACTTGACCTTTACCAGAGAGGTTTAATCTCCTATGAGGATGCCCTTACAAGGTCACCAGAGCCTCAGGAGCTCATAAATATGCTTCAGAGGGTAAGCCCTCCTGGAGCAGCTGGAGTCAGGAGGTAAGGAATGCCCACTGTTTATCAATGGGCAGGTAAGAATGTTCAGGGTATTGTAGAACAGGGAGAGATAGTTGCTTCTTCAAAGGATGAGGTTATTGCTCAATTAAGACAGAGACGTATAATTCCTACACTTATTACAGAAAAAAAAGCAAAGGCAAAAAGGTTTGGAGGAAGGGTTAAGGACAAGGATATAGTTGTTTTTACAAGGCAGTTTTCAACAATGATAGATGCAGGCCTTCCCCTTGTTCAGGCCCTTGAGATACTGTCCACACAATCTGAAAATAAATACTTTGGAAATATCCTTTCACAGGTAAAGGCAGATGTAGAAGGTGGCTCTACCTTTGCAGATGCCCTTAAAAAACACCCCAGGGTGTTCAGTGAGCTTTATGCAAATATGGTGGCAGCTGGTGAGGCAGGTGGAATACTTGACACAATACTTAACAGGCTTGCCACATACATAGAAAAGGCAATGAAACTAAAGAAAAAGGTTAAGGGTGCCATGGTCTACCCTGCAGTGGTAACCTCTGTGGCAGTGATAGTGGTCGCAATTATCATGATATTTGTTGTGCCGACCTTTGCAAAGATGTTTACCCAGCTTGGCGGTACCCTTCCACTTCCAACAAAGATAGTCATAGACATCAGTAATTTCCTGGCAGGTGCCGGAGGTGCATCCATACTGGCAGTTCTTATCATCTCTGCTATTGCCTTTAGCAGAATCAGAAGGACAGAGAAGGGAAAGCATGTTACTGATGCTATCTTTCTTAAACTCCCGGTATTCGGTGTCCTTATAAGAAAGGTTGCTGTTGCCAAGTTTACAAGGACACTTGGTACCCTTGTGGCAAGCGGTGTCCCTATTCTTGATGGTCTTGAGATTACAGCAAAGACAGCCGGCAACAAGGTCATAGAATATGCTGTGAGGGATGTTAAAAAGGCTGTCTCTGAAGGCAAGACCCTTGCGGAACCTCTTATGAAATCAGGTGTCTTTCCGCCAATGGTTACCCATATGATAGCAGTGGGTGAATCAACTGGTGCCCTTGACCAGATGCTTTCAAAAATAGCTGATTTTTATGATGATGAGGTTGATGCTGCGGTAAGCAATCTTACTGCCATGATGGAGCCGATGCTTATGGTATTTTTAGGCACTACAGTTGGCTTTATAATTATTGCCATGTATCTCCCCATATTCAGACTTATCACCCTCATAAAGTGACGAAGGTTAAAAGCCTTATAATCTTCAGGGTATTATTTACAGTTGCCCTGGTGGGCTCTTATCTTTTTTTTAAAATAGGACCTGCGCCATTTCCCTATCATCATTTAATCAGATACCTGATTTCCGGTATCATGGGGCTAAGCATTGTATACCTTTTTATCCTTAAATATATTAAAAAAATAAAGCCCTTTGCATATGTTCAGCTGATCCTGGATTCTATCTTTATCATTGCCCTTATCTTTATGACAGGGGGTGTGGAAAGCTGGTTCAGTTTTTTAATGGTATTGAATGTTATAGCCGCAGTCATTGTTATCGGAAGAAGCGCTGGATTCATTATTGCCACCATATTGAGCATATTTTATGGTATCCTGATTGATCTGCAGTTTTATAAAGTTATTCCTTTAGCCTATGAGCCAACCTTAAAGGTTACACATTTTCTGTATAATATCTTCATTCATATATCAGCTCTTTATCTCGTTGCCTATCTTACAGGCTATCTATCGAGCAGGCTTGAGAAGGCCTCCAGAAGTCTTGAAAAAACACAGCATGACCTTATAGAACTTAAGACACTCAATACCATGATTGTAGAGAATGTACCAAGCGGGATTGTTACGGTTAATGATAAAGGTAAGATAATTGCCTTTAATAACCATGCAGAATTGATCACAGGGCTTAAAAGGAATGAAGTGATAGGAAAGACCTTTCTTGAAGTATTTCCATTTCTTCAGAACCAGATATCTGTTTCTGAGCTTTCCAGTTCGGCTCTTCGTTTCAGGACAGAGGGAATCATAAGTACAAGGATGGGACAGAAGATCATTGGGATTACTATAAATCGTTTTGAATCTGATGGCTCGCAGGGTCTAATAGGTGTGTTTCAGGATCTCACGGAGATTAAAAGGGCAGAGGAAGAGGCAAAGAGAAGAGAGAAACTTGCTGCAATTGGAGAACTATCCAGAAACATTGCCCATGAGATTAGAAATCCACTGGCTTCACTGAAGGGTTCTATTGAGATGCTTTTTGAAAATCATATCTCTGAAGGACAAAAAAGAAGATTGATGGAGATAGCCATTAAAGAGATGGACAGGTTGAATAAAATAATAACTGATTTTCTGCTATATACAAGACCGGCTCCGATTAATTTAAAAAATTTTGATCTAATAAAACTTCTGGATGAGGTTGTATTGATGTTAAAGAGTTCAGGTGAGGCAGAAGGAATAGATATTGCAAGAAACGGACCGGATAGCCTTATTATAAAGGCAGACGAGAATCAGCTCAAACAGGTATTCCTGAACCTTGGTACAAATGCCCTTGAGGCAATGCCCGGAGGAGGCAAACTCTGTATAGATGTTCTAAGGGAGAAGGATTCTGTTAAGATAAATTTCACAGATACAGGGCAGGGGATACCTGAAGAGGATATGGATAAAATATTTTATCCCTTTTATTCAACAAAGGAACAAGGCACAGGTCTTGGACTTTCCATTGCCTACAAGATTATAGAGGAGCATCGTGGTAAAATATCTGTAAGAAGTAATTATAATGGAACAACCTTTGAGGTGATGCTGCCATATGAATAAGTCTCAGGACAAGGCAAAGATCTTAATTGCAGAAGATGAAAAGGGGATGATGGATGTGCTTGATATATTCCTTCAGGAAGAGGGGTATCAAACTGTTCTTGCAAGAGATGGTAGGGCTGCCTTAGAGGCCATAGACAGAGATATCTTTGACCTTGTAATTACTGATGTAAAGATGCCCCATGCTGATGGTTTTGAGGTCCTCAAGAAGGTAAAGGAGGTTTCTCCAGATACAGTGGTAATAATGATAACAGCCTTTGGCACAACAGAGGCAGCCTTCGAGGCAATAAAACTCGGTGCCTATGATTATATAGAAAAACCTTTCAAGATAGAAGAGCTCAGGGTTGTTATACGAAGGGCGCTGGAAAGGAAAAAATTTACTTCTTTACTATCTCTTAAAGAGAGATTGAGAAAACCAGAGGCACTCTCGGATATCATTTACAGAAGTGAAAAGATGAAACATATTATGGATACACTTCCAAAGATTGCCCAGTCCAGTTCAAATGTTCTTATCACAGGAGAAAGTGGAGTCGGCAAGGAACTCATTGCCCATGCCCTGCACCGGCTCAGTGCCCGTTCCAGTAAAGAATTTGTAGCAATAAATTGCGCAGCCTTTCCTGAGGGATTGCTTGAAAGTGAGCTCTTCGGTCATATGAAGGGTGCCTTTACAGATGCCCATTATAACAAGCAGGGATTATTTGAAATAGCTGATGGAGGAACCATATTCCTTGATGAAATAGGTGATATGCCGTTGAGCCTTCAGGCAAAGCTTTTGAGGGTGATAGAGAACGGAACCTTCAGGAGGGTAGGCGGGTTAACCGATATAAAGGTGGATGTAAGGATAATTGCTGCAACCAACAAGGATATCAAAAAAGAGATTGAAGAAGGAAGATTCAGAGAGGATCTTTACTACAGATTGAATGTTATTCCCCTTCATATTCCTCCTTTAAGAGAACGCCGGGAGGACATTCCTTTACTGGTGGAATATTTTGTAAAAAAATACCAGCCCAGCAAGGTATTAACAGAGGAGGCCATAGAGGCCCTCAAAAATTATGGATGGAAGGGGAATGTAAGGGAACTTGAGAATGTGATTGAAAGGGTGTGCCTTCTTACAAAGTCTGATCTAATTGACATAAAGGACCTCCCGCCGGAGATTATAATGGATGTAAAAGAAAAACCAATTATACCTGAATTGACACCCCTTGGAGTGAATCTTGACAGGATCGTTGAGGATATAGAGAAACAGTATATAATCAAGGCCCTCCAGATGACTCAGAATACCAAGGTTGAGGCAGCCAGACTTCTTGGTCTTTCCTTCAGGTCCTTCAGGTACAGATTGAAAAAATATAATATAGAGATATGAAACTCGGAGAGGCCTTAGTCAAAGAAGGGCTTGTCACACCCCAGCAGCTCACAATGGCCCTTGAGAGGCAGGTTATCTTTGGAGGCAGGATAGGCACAAACCTTGTTGAACTCGGTGTTATTAAAGAGGAGGAGCTTTTACAGTTTCTGAGCAAGTATTTCAGAATCCAGGCAGTGCCGATCCGGGAATTAAATTCCATTCCAGAAGATGTGATAGCCTCCTTGAACAAAGATATAGTGGATAAATACAGACTCATACCTTTTAAAAAGGAAAGGAATAGACTTCATGTGGCCATGCTAAATCCAAAAGATATAAAGGCTATAGATGAGCTCAGATTTTCCACAGGGTTTGACATTGTTCCCTATACCATAACTGAGCTGAGATTACTTTTTGCGCTGGAAAAATATTATGGAATAAAGCGCGATCTCAGATACATCAGCCTCTCACAAGAAAAGGGGCCGGAGCAGGAATCAATTACAGAGGAGTCAATAAACAAATTAAAGGAGGCCTTTACAGAGGTAAAGGATAGAGACGAGGTCGGGGCTCTTCTTTTGAACGAGGCAATGAAGGTTGCCTCAAGGGCAGCATTATTTTTAATAAAAAATGCCAGGATTACGGGGTGGAAGGCAAAGGGCATGAATATAGAAGGATTTGAGCTGCCTGAAGAAGAGGTCTCAATCTTTTCAGAGGTCTTGAGGACAAAGAATTATTACAGGGGACCTGTGCTGAGGATAAAGGGTAACGAGATACTCATAAAGATACTGGGAGGTGCTCCCCAGGATTCTCTGCTTCTACCCGTGACCATTAGAGACAGGGTCGTCCTACTTCTTTATATTGATAATGGTAATGATTCTGTTCTCAATGCGAATATCTCGCATCTTTTAAGGGTTTCAGCAATGGCAGCGGTGAGTCTTGAGATACTCATACTTAAGAAAAGGATAATGGAATTATAATATCCTTTCAGGGTGAGTATAGACATTAAAGCGGTCTGCCCTCATAAAACCTATCACTGTCATGCCGGTCCTTTCGGCTATCTCAAGTGCCCGTGTGGTGGGAGCAGTTCTTGAGGCTACTACGGGTATCGACCATCTGGCACACTTCGTTACCATTTCTGAAGAGAGCCTGCCACTGGCAAACATGACCTTTCCCTCAAGTTCTATATCTTCAAGGATACAATAACCTATGATCTTATCAATGGCATTATGCCTTCCGATGTCCTCGGCAAAGGCAAGGAGGACCTTTCCATCTGAAAGGGCGGCACTGTGAATACAGCCTGTAGATTTATAGAGCTCCGAGCGTAGCTGAAATTCATTGAAGAGTTCTTTAAGCCTCTGAGCCTCAATCCTGATCTTCTCACCACCTACAGATTTTATTTCCTTTCTTTCAAAGGTAACACCGCCAACACATCCTGATGTGATAGTAGCACCCTCAAGGGAAATATCTTCCTCTGAGCTTACATTTACAGTTATTTCATCTCCGTAAACAATCTCCATCCTTTCTGCACACCAGGATCCTTTTACTATCCCTTCTCCAAGTAGAAGCCCCACAACGAGCTCCCTTACCATAACAGGTGAACAATAAAGTCTGAGGAGATCCCTTCCGTTTACCTGTATTGTCAGAGCCTTTTCCACAGCAACAGGGTCCTCCACCTCTTCAAAAAAAAGTTTACCCTCTTTAAGTCTTGCCTTTTTTACCCTTCTTCTTATTATCCCGTTCATTTAAAGGACATCCTTTGCACAGAGGTTCTGCTTTGCAAAAAGTCTTTGCAAGTTTAACAAAAAGGGCATGAAATTCATTATATAAAGAACTATCCCGTTTAAGGGATTTATGAAAAAGGGATTGAATTTCGTCATAATCAGCATCATTATTAATTATACCATGTCGCATTAGCACCCTTTTTGTATAGGCATCAACAACGAAGACCGGTTTGTTAAGCGCATAGAGTAATATAGAGTCAGCTGTCTCAGGTCCTATTCCACTAATATCAAGAAGCCTTTCCCTCAAATCATCCACCTTGAGAGATGCCATATCTTCTATCCTTCCACCAAAATCCCTTATCAAAAAATCTACAAAGGCCTTTAATCTCCTTGCCTTTACATTGTAATATCCAGCTGGCCTTATAAGAAGTGCAAGTGAATTGATATGGATGGAATGGAGGCTGTGAGGATCAAGAAGACCCTTTTGCCTGAGATTAAAGATTGCTCGTTCTACATTCTGCCAGTTTGTATTCTGTGTAAGGATAGCGCCAACTGCTACCTCAAAGGGTGTCTCAGCAGGCCACCAGTGTTGTGGTCCGAAGGTCCTGTAGAGTTTCAGGTAGATATCCAGTAAAATATTATCAGTTGACCTCAACTCTTGTGTCACCACCAGTTAGCCATAAATCTGTGATTCTATCTTTTCAATTAATTTTAACAGTTCCCGTTTTGCTTCTATGAATCTAAGGACAGAATTTTTCTCCATTAATTGCTCGCAAAATCTTTGCAGGGTCTTATCCCTGAGGATAAAAAATTTATTCTCCTTGAGTGGTAATCTTATGATCTCCTCTTCCTTCAGATTACCCTGTGACCACCTTTCAAGCAATGTTTCTATTGAAAGATAGTTACCACCTTTATCTTCTGATACCTCATTTATATCCGGAACCATTAGAAGAATCTCTCTTTTCATTATCATAAAGAGTATATTCAGTTCTTTTAAGGACTCTCTTATATCCTTTAAATTCAGGGGAAGTGCCTCAAGGGCTGTAAAATTCTTTATTTCCAAAGGTAAATCTTCTGTCTCTATTCTGGTCTTTAAGTCTTTTAAAAGCCTCTTTGCCTCTTTAAGGCCTGGTATTTCCTTTATTCCTGTAAACCTCACAATTAGAAATGTTAACAGCAATGAGAGTCCTACAGCAGCCAAGAGGCTGATTATAATCAGCAGGATTTTCAAGGTTTCAGCTCCATCTCTATTTTGCCATTAGAGAACTGGCAGTCTGCCTCAAAGTCTTCTTAGACCAGCAGAGCAACAGAGCAGCAGCGCAGCAGTTAAATAATAATTAAGAAAAAATTCCTTAATAAAAACTACTGCTCTACTGCTCTATCTATCGCACTGTCGCTCTGTCGCAGAGCCATATTAATTTGCCTTTTAATGAATCTTTTGTTATCTTAATATACCATGCTTGATCCTAAATTTATAAGAGAAAATCCTGAAAAGGTGAGGAGCGCTCTGGAGCTGAGGGGCTACGGTACTGAACTGCTTGATTCATTCATGGAGATAGATTCAAGAAGGCTCAGGCTTCTCAAAGAGGTGGAAGACCTGAGACAGAGGCGGAATCTCCTTTCCAGGGAGATTTCAGAACTTAAAGGTAAAGGTCAGGAAGTGGAAGGCAAACTTTCTCAGGCAAAGGAGATCTCGGACAGGATCACAGAGCTTGAGACCCTTTTAAGAAATCTTGATGAGGAGCTTCAAAGGCTCCTTCTTAATATCCCTAATATCCCTCATGAGACCGTTCCTTTTGGAAAAGATGAAACAGAAAATGTGGAGATAAGGAGATGGGGCGTCCCGAGAGAGTTTGATTTTGAGCCCCTCAACCACTGGGATATAGGAGAAACACTCGGAATAATAGATTTTGAAAGGGCAACCAAGATAAGTCAGACTCGATTCAGCCTCCTTAAAGGAGCAGGTGCAAAGCTTGAAAGGGCGCTTATTAATTTTATGCTTGATGTGCATACATCAAAGGGATATATAGAGGTATTCCCTCCGCTTCTTGTTAATCGCCAGAGCATGACAGGCACAGGCCAGCTGCCAAAATTTGAGATAGAGCTCTTCAGGACCATTGATCCTGAACTCTATCTCATACCGACTGCAGAAGTTCCTGTAACAAACATCCACAGGGATGAGATATTGAAAGAGGAAGACCTGCCCATTTACTATACAGCCTATACACCCTGTTTCAGAAAAGAGGCAGGTTCCTATGGAAAAGATATAAGAGGTCTTATAAGGCAGCATCAATTTAATAAGGTTGAACTAGTCAAATTTGTTAAGCCAGAAGATTCCTACGAAGAGCTTGAAAAACTGACAGTAGATGCTGAAGAGATATTACAGAGACTCGGTCTGCCTTACAGGGTAGTCTGTCTCTGCACAGGTGACCTTGGTTTTTCAGCAGCAAAGACCTATGATATAGAGGTCTGGCTTCCTGGACAGAAAAGTTACAGAGAGATATCCTCCTGCTCAAATTTTGAGGCTTATCAGGCAAGAAGGGCAAACATAAGATTCCGCAGGCAGGGCAAAAAAGGGACAGAATTCGTCCATACCCTTAATGGCTCTGGCCTTGCTATTGGAAGGACCGTTGTGGCAATCCTTGAAAATTACCAGCAGAAGGATGGAACCGTTGTTGTTCCAGAGGCATTGAGACCTTATATGGGAATGGATCTAATAAAATGAAGGTTAGAGAGAATATATTACAACTCATTGGAAACACGCCTCTTGTGAAGATTAATAACCTAACTTGCCCCGGAGATGCCGAGCTTTATGCAAAGCTTGAAGGCTTCAATCCAGGCGGCTCGGTAAAGGACAGGATTGCCCTTAACATGATAGAGGTAGCTGAAAAAGAAGGAAGGCTTCAAAAAGGGGGCACTGTGATTGAGCCCACCAGTGGGAACACAGGTATAGGCCTTGCCCTTGTGTGTGCTGTAAAGGGATATAAGCTGATCCTTACAATGCCTGAAAGCATGTCTCTGGAAAGGAGGCAGCTCTTTACAGCCTATGGTGCTGAGGTGATATTAACTCCAGCAGACAGGGGGATGATGGGAGCTGTTGAAAAGGCAGAGGAGATATATCTTAAAAACAGGGATTGTTTTATGCCCCAGCAATTTGAAAATCCTGCAAACCCTGATATTCACAGAAAGACCACTGCCATTGAGATAATAAATGACCTTGGAGATGTGCCTGATGCCTTTGTGGCAGGGGTTGGAACAGGCGGGACAATTACAGGTGTGGGAGAGGTTTTCAAGGAAAAAAGAAAGGATGTCCTTATCGTGGCTGTTGAGCCAGCTGGTTCTCCTATTCTTTCAGGTGGTAATCCAGGCAGACACAGGATTGCTGGTATAGGAGCTGGTTTTTTCCCTGGTGTCCTGAATACAAAGATCTATGACGAGATAATCCCTGTCACGGATGATGATGCAGAGGATATGGCAAGGAGGCTTGCAAGGATAGAAGGGATTCTTGCTGGGGTCTCCTCAGGTGCTGCCATGTGGGCTGCACTGAGGGTTGCAAGTAGATTGGGGAAAGGCAAAAAGGTTGTGGTAATACTACCTGACAGAGGAGATAGATACCTCAGCACAGGGGTTTTTGGAGGAAAGGTTTGGTGACGAGGGAAACAGTTGGAGAAAACAAGAATTAATCTTAAAAGTAATACAAAAAAAATATTTGGCCTCCCAAAGCTTGTCTTTGTCCTTGGCATTGTGAGCCTCTTCATGGATATGAGCACTGAGATGATAGTGCCGTTGATGCCAATATTTTTAAATGATGTTCTTAAGGCCTCAAAGTTATCCATTGGTCTTATAGAAGGGGTTGCAGAAAGTACAGCAAGCATTCTTAAAGTTATTTCAGGATGGTTTTCCGACAGGATTGGCAGGAGAAAACCGCTTATATTCTGGGGATATTCCCTTTCTGTTCTCTCAAGACCTCTTCTTGCAGGAGCTACTTCATGGATTGGGGTTCTTATCTATAGATTCACTGACAGGCTTGGTAAGGGCATAAGGACATCTCCAAGGGATGCACTTATTGCTGATGTAACAGAGGAGATACATATGGGTAGGGCCTTTGGTTTCCACAGGGCCATGGATACCTTTGGTGCTGTTATCGGACCGGCTATTGCTTTTTCCATACTTGCCCTGAGCTCAAATAATATGAGGCTTGTTTTCTGGCTTTCAATTATACCGGGAGGATTTGCAATTGCAACCATTGCCCTTTTTGTAAAGGATGTAATAATACAAAGATCAGAAATAAGAAGTCAAAAGAAAAATTTCTCTTTAAAAAACATTAATGGAAACTTTAAGAGATTTTTGTTTATTGCTGTCCTCTTTACTCTCGGAAAGATACCTGAGGCCTTTCTTATTTTGAGGGCAAAAGAGCTTGGTGTGGATGTAAAACTCATACCAGTTATATATCTTCTCTTTAACATAACTACTGCAGTCCTTGCAACACCTTCAGGGATAATAGCAGATAAGATAGGGAAAAGAAAGATAATATTTTTGAGTTACCTTGTAGCAGGGATGACCTTTCTTGGATTTGCCCTTTCAAATAATAGCCTTTATGCCTGGTTGTTATTTATTATTTACGGCCTGTTTGTTGCCATGAATGAAGGTAATCAGAGGGCTTTTGTAGCTTCATTAATTAATCCTGAGAAAAAAGGAACAGGGTATGGTATTTATCACACCATGGTAGGGCTCTCTGCACTTCCTGGAGGGCTTATAAGTGGTTATCTTTATCAATTAAAGGGCTCACTTATAGTATTTTTATATGGGGCATTTATATCAACAATATCAGCCGTTATATTTTATCTCCTTTTAATGAGAGGTATTCAAGGCCTTAACAAAGGAGAGTCATAACCACTGGCACACAATTTTAGTCTAACCGCCTTTAGTGCGCATACCTACAGTGCGACTGTTTCACTCCCTGACCTAAAATAATAATTTAAAAGGCCCTCTGGGGGCGGAGGGCCTTTTGCTGGGTAGTGGGGGACCCCCAGCACCTGCGTGAAATGGGAGGGTGCATCTCTACGCAGGCATAATTAATTCTACAAAATCCTTCCCTAAAATTCAAGTAACGGGTTGCCTCCCTATTTTGCCGATACCCTACAGACAGGCTGCCACACAGTTGCACTGTGTAAATGAAACAAAAAATATTTGACAATCTCTTTAATGTTTGATAGGATTTTATAAAAGTACATAAAGCGTCCTTGGACGCTAAAACTTAAAAGGAGGTAAAGGATGGCAGCAAAAAAGAAGGTGGCAAAGAAAAAGGTTGCCAAAAAGGCAACAAAGAAGAAACCAGCAAAGAAGGTAGCAAAGAAAAAGGTGGCTAAAAAGCCAGCCAAGAAGGTGGCAAAGAAAAAGGTTGCCAAAAAACCAGCGAAGAAACCAAAGGCTGCAAGACCGAAGAGACAACCAAGTCCTGAATTCATGAAGCCACTCAATGTAAGTCCTGCCCTGGCAAGGGTGGTAGGGCCTGGCCCGATGCCAAGGACAGAGGTGACAAAAAGGTTGTGGACTTATATCAGGAAGAATAATCTTCAGGACCCAGTTAACAAGAGGATGATTAATGCTGATGACAACCTCAGGGAAATTTTTGAGGGCAGAAGTCAGGTCTCCATGTTTGAGATGACGAAACTTGTAAACAAACATCTGAGCTAAATTTTATAATCTTTATTTTCCGGGGCAGCCTCTGCTGCCCCATTTGCTTTATCATAAAGTTCGTTAACGGAGATTTTTATAATCATCCCTTCTGCATTCAGATAAACAACTTCTTTCAGCATGGCATTCACTATCATCCTCTGACATAAAAGGCATGGTTTTCCATTGGCAAGGTTTCCATCCTCTTCAAAACCGGCTATATAAATAGTGGCATCCTTCATCCTTTCAGGGGCACCATTGATAATGGCATTTTGCTCAGCGTGAACAGCCTCGCAGAGTTCATATCTTTCTCCAGCAGGTATGTTAAGTTCCTTCCTTCTGCAATAACCCCTGTCTATGCAATTTGTGGAACCTCTGGGAGCGCCATTGTATCCTGTGCTTACAATAACATTGTCTTTTACAATTACTGCACCATATCTCCTCCTGAGGCAGGTAGATCTGGAGGATACCACCCTGGCAATCTCAAGAAAGTATTCATCCCATCCAGGTCTTGAATATGGTTTATTATTTTTTCTATCCCTGCTCATAGAGGTATTATATCATGCAAGCATTGCCCTCTAATTAAAACTGTTTGAACTGTTCCGTAATCTGCCATTAGAAATTTATAAAAAGCCTTTAATAAAACTGGCAGTCTGCCGAAAAGGCTTTACCTGCGACACCTTAGTGTAATACTATTAATAAGCTTACTATACATAACTGACTTCACCTTTTTAAGTGATGAACTTTTGTTACATAATAAATAAAGATTGTCGCATTGTAAAGACTTTGAGGCAGACTGCC
>CALJEL010000080.1 GCA_938074335.1 uncultured bacterium
AAGATTTTTTTGTATCAAATCCTTTAAAATTAATATCCATGGTCAGGTGGATTAAAAAGATTATTTTACCTCTTATCTCAGGAGGATTACTTGCCCTTTCCTTTCCTAAACCGGGCATTTCAATACTTGCCTGGATAGCACTCGTTCCCTTACTCTTTGACATCACCAGAAAAAATTTGCCAAAGAAAGAGACTTTTTTAAAAGGTTTTTTCTTTGGTATGGTGTATTTCTTTGGTACACTCTACTGGATATATCATTCTGTCCATATCTACGGAGGATTGAGCCTTCTTCTAAGCATAATGGCTGTTTTGCTTCTCTCAGCCTATCTCAGCCTTTATACGGGCCTATTCACTTATCTAATTTCCTTACTTCACAACAAAACCCTCTATCCCATGATATTGATTGCTCCTGCTATCTGGATTAGCCTTGAATATATAAGGACCTATCTCTTTACAGGCTTTCCCTGGTCAAGTATTGGTTACAGTCAGTATAAGTTTCTTTCATTAATCCAGATAGCTGATATAACAGGCATATATGGAATATCTTTTTTAATAGTAGCCTTCAATGCCGCCTTCCTCGATATTATGCTTCTTAAAAAAAGACTTTCAGAGATACCCTTTTATCCTCTGGCACCGCAAGTGGCAGGCTTTCTATTTTTAATAATCGCCTTTATTGCTACCTTCTCTTACGGATACTGGAGGCTCTCTCAACAAGCCAGTGGTAATACAATAAAGATTAGCCTTATTCAGGGCAATATACCACAGGATAAAAAATGGGAGCCCGCCTTTCAAGAGGAGGTGATGAATATATATAAAGAACTGACAAGAAAGGCTGTAACAACAGACTCCCCTCAGCTCGTTGTCTGGCCAGAAACAGCCATACCCTTCCTGTTCAGCGAACCCTCTGTTAATTTACCAGAACAACAAAACCTTAATGAAATAATGAGTAAAGACCTTATAGAATTTATAAGGGAGATTAACACTTACTTACTCTTTGGTTCTATAAGAAAGGATATGGAAGGTGGACAGGAGTTCTTTACAAATAGTGCCTTTTTACTCAATAAAGATGGAAAAGTTACATATATTTATGATAAAATACATTTAGTCCCCTTTGGAGAGTATGTCCCCCTCAGGAAGTTCTTATTTTTTATAGACAAACTAACAGTGGGCATTGGAGACTACAGACCAGGAAAATATACCAAAAGGGCTATTTCGCCATTTGGTATTTTTTCAACCCTGATATGTTATGAGATTATTTTTCCTGGCCTTGTCAGGGAATCGTTAAGGGAGGGAGGAGATTTTATGATAAATATTACCAATGATGCCTGGTTTGGTAATACATCCGGACCCTATCAGCATTTCAGTATGGCTGTTTTCAGGGCAATAGAGAACAGAAAGCCTGTTATAAGAGCAGCTAATACAGGTATTTCCGGATTCATAGATAGCCGGGGAAGGATTCTAACAGCAACTCCTTTATTTGAAAGGATGGCATTATCTATGAATATAAGGTTAGATAATAGAAGAACTTTTTATACAAGGTTTGGAGATCTCTTTGTATACTTCTGCCTTGTTAGCACAATAATTGCCCTATCAAGGATCTTTAAATTTGCATAAACACTGGAGGTTTAACGATGATAGAAAGTGAAGAATTAAAGACAAAACTAAATGAGATAAAAGAAAAGACAGAAACATTAAGGGGGTATCTTTGATATAGATATACTCCTCAAAGATATCTCCGCCATAGAGTCTGAACTTCAGAAGGCTGATGTCTGGAGTGACCATGAAAGGCTCAGAGACCTTACAAAAAGGAAGGCCAGACTTGAGGATATCCTTGAGCCCTTTGAGCTCATTACCTCAAAAATAAACTATATTGAAGAATCTCTGGACCTACTCGATGAAGAAGGTGGAGAGATATTTATTAATGACTTAAAGGAGGAATTAAAGGGACTTAATATCTTAATAGATGAACTCGAGCTCAAGCACCTCATGACAGGTGAGCTTGACAGAAATAATGCTATACTGTCTATTCATCCAGGAGCAGGTGGAACAGAAAGTCAGGACTGGGCACAGATATTGATGAGAATGTATCTCCGCTGGGCTGACAGACATAATTTTAAAACAGAGATTATAGATATACTGTATGGAGAGGAAGCTGGCATTAAGGATGTAACTATATCAATTACAGGTCCCTATGCCTATGGATATCTTAAGGCAGAGGCAGGTGTCCACAGACTTGTAAGGATATCTCCTTTTGATGCCAATAAAAGAAGGCATACATCCTTTGCTGCTGTGTTTGTATATCCTGAGATTGAGGATGATATAACTATCGAGATAAAAGAAGAAGACCTGAAGATAGATACCTTCAGGGCCTCTGGGGCAGGTGGTCAGCATGTTAATAAGGTCTCATCAGCTGTTCGCATAACCCACATTCCAACAGGAATTGTTGTTAGCTGTCAGAATGAAAGGTCACAGCATAGAAACAAGGCAATGGCAATGAAGATCCTCCGGGCAAGGCTTTATGATATACAACTTAAGAAACAGCAGGACAAAATAGAGAACCTTGTTGGTGAAAAAAAGGATATCGCCTGGGGTAATCAGATAAGATCCTATGTACTTCAACCCTATCAGCTTGTAAAGGATCACAGGACAGGTATTGAAAGGGGTAATGTGGATTCTGTCTTTGATGGTGAAATTGATGAGTTTATTAAAGAATATCTTAAGATTCAGAGTAAAAAAGTAAATAAAAGTTTTGCATCACTGAGTCAATAAATTAACCCTTAAGAAGAACTGCTTCTATTTAGAATATATAAAAAGATAGTAGTAATAGTAGGTCTATGAGGGTTGTTGGTAGAGAGCCTGAACTTAATTTTATTATTGTAAAAGAAGGTCTTTTGGATATTTAGGTTCTGTTGATTAGTATGTTGATAAGTATAGAGAAAATGAATAAAACTGTTGATAAAAAAATATTAACAAAAACTGCACATCCTTCATGGATAGGATATTAAGGAGTTACTAACAGGTGTTAGTAAGATGTTAAAAAAAGGGGAAGGGATATGGGAGAAGATCCTCCTCAAGATTGAGGAGAGGCTTGGAAAGGGTTCTTTTGAATTATGGTTTAAACCATTAAAACTTATTGATTTAAAAGAAGATTCTATTATTCTTGAGGTTCCAAACAGGTTCTTTAAAGAATGGATAGAGGAAAATTACCTCAATTATCTCACAGAGGCATTTTCTGAGATTGCAGGCTTTACAGGTCAGTTCAAACTCAGGATTGCAGAAAAGGATAAAGAATTAAAAAAAGAGGTTATGCAACTTGAAAACAGGACAAAGAAATTAGCAAGTAAGGGTATATTTCTTAATCCGCGATACACCTTTGAAAATTTTGTTGTGGGTCCATCAAATCAATTTGCCCATGCTGCAGCAAGGACTGTCTCCGAACAACCCGGTTCAGTCTATAGCCCCCTGTTTATATACGGCGGGGTGGGCCTGGGGAAGACCCATCTTATAAATGCAATAGGTAATTATATTGTAGATAATATTTCTGGTTTAAGTGTCCTTTATGTACCCATAGAACAGTTTACAAATGAGGTGATTGCTGCTATCAGACATCAAAAGATGGCTGAATTGAAGGAAAAGTACAGAAACGTAGATGTGCTTCTTGTGGATGATATTCAGTTTATCTCAGGCAAGGCCGCTGTACAGGAAGAGCTTTTTCATACATTCAACTCCCTTTACGATAAACAGAAGCAGATTGTTATGGCAAGTGACAGACCACCTAAGGAGATACAGGATATCCCTGATAGATTAAAGACCAGATTTGGCATGGGGCTTATTGCAGATATACAGCCTCCAGAGTATGAGACAAAGATAGCCATCCTTAACAAGAAGGCGGAGAAAGAAAAGATAAAACTTCCTGAGGAGGTATGCCACTGGCTTGCAAAAAAGATTAAATCCAACATAAGAGAGCTTGAGGGATGTCTTATAAAACTTGCAGCACATAGTTCACTGACCGGGTCACCTATCACCATGGACATGGCAAAAAGCGTATTGAAGGATGTTATTTCAGATGAAGACAGACCTGTTACACCAGAACTTATACAGAAGACAGTTGCAGAGTCCTTTGGCCTGAAGATCCAGGACCTCAAACTCAAAAGGAGGACAAAAGAGGTAGCTATTCCAAGACAGGTGGGTATGTATATTGCAAGGGAGTTGACAGAGTTGTCCCTTTCTGATATAGGAAAGCACTTTGGAGGGAAAGACCATTCAACAGTTATTTATGCCTGCAAACAGGTTGAAGAAAAGATGTCAAAGGATGAAAGATTTAAAAACCTTGTTAAATCTATAATTGACAGGATTAAATCCTAAGGAGGCAATCATGAACCTTACAGTATCAAAAAATGAGCTTATGAAAAGTCTCACAGATATCCAGGGTATAGTTGAAAGAAAAAGCACCATGCCGGTACTCAGCCATTTTCTACTTGATTGTCATGCTGAGCCTTATCTTTACGCCACAGACCTTGATACAGCAATTAGAATTCAGAACTTAAATTTTAAGGTCAAAAAGGAAGGTGCTATTGCCATACCTGCAAAGACCTTTATTTCCCTTATTAAGGAGCTTGAGGAAGATATCGAACTGGAGGCTAAGGAAAATTTTAAACTCAGGATATGCTCCGGGAAGGTTTCAGCTGAGATCACCTGCTTGGAACCAGGGGAATTTCCTGTCTGGCCAGAGATAGAGGATGGCAATGAAATAACCCTTCCAGTAAAGGCATTAAAGGATATAATAGAAAAGACCGCCTATGCTGCAAGCGATGCTGATACAAGGTATGTTTTTAACGGAATTCTTCTTCATCTTCAGAAGGAAGGACTGCGTGCAGTAGGCACTGATGGCCACAGGCTTGCCCTTTTGAGATTAGAAAGCAAGGAGCTAAAATTTAATATTCAGGATGAATTAAAGGTAATCCTCCCCAAAAAGGCTGTTACTGAACTTAAAAGACTTATCAGTGATGATACCGTAACAATAAAAATCGGGAAAAACCATGTTCTTTTTAAAACTCCCAATATGGAGTTTCTCACGAAGGTTATAGAGGGTACCTATCCAAATTACGAGCAGGTGATACCAAAAACCTCTACAAAGACGCTTATTTCATTAAAAACAGACCTTGAGAAGGCCTTAAGAAGGGTATCCATAATATCCAGGGAGCGATCAAATGCTATTAAGCTCGACATGAAAGATAATACCTTAGTAGTGAGTGCTTCCAATCCAGACCTTGGAAGTGCTGAAGAGGAACTTTCTGTAAAATACCATGGGGAGCCCTTTACCATAGGCTTTAATGCAAGATATATCCTTGATACACTTGAGGTTATAGAAAGCGATGAGGTTGTGGCGCAATTTAATGATCCCCTTGGTCCCTCATTATTAAAGGGTGAAGGAGATGAAAATTATCTTTCGGTAATTATGCCAATGAGGATTTAGAGCAGGGCAAATTGGTGTTTAGTGAGGTAGTGTTTAGTGTTTGGTGTTTAGTCAGGAACTTGAGGCTATCCACCACTCAAACTGTTATAAAAGGAGGTTCAGATGGCTGATAAAAAACAGGCCCAGGCACAGGGTGAGGTAACAGTTAATGAGAATAATGAGACCTATGGTGCCGAGGCTATAAAGATACTTAAAGGCCTTGATGCTGTAAGAAAAAGGCCTGCCATGTATATTGGCTCCACAGGACCAGAGGGACTTCACCATCTTGTCTATGAGGTTGTGGACAACAGTGTGGATGAGGCCCTTGCAGGTTATTGCAAGAATATAGAGGTAATACTTCATCATGACGGAAGCTGTACGGTCATAGATGATGGCAGGGGCATCCCGACAGAACCACATCCAGGAGACCCGGAAGGCCGCTCGGCAGCAGAGATTGTTCTTACGGAGCTGCACGCAGGTGGCAAGTTCGAATCAAAGGCCTATAAGATATCAGGTGGTTTGCATGGTGTGGGTGTATCGGTTGTCAATGCCCTTTCTGAATGGCTTGAGCTTGAGATCAGGCAGAACGGGCTTGTCTATCAGCAATCTTATGAAAGAGGAAAACCCAAGACGGCCCTGACAGTTATTGGAAAGACAAAGTCAAGAGGCACAAAGATTACATTTAAACCGGATCCTCAGATATTTGAGACCACTGAATTTAATCCGGATACCCTTGCTCAAAGGCTGAGGGAACTTGCCTTTTTAAATAAGGGTCTTCAGATCATCCTGAAGGATGAAAAGTCCGGTAGAAAAGAGCTCTTTAATTATAAAGGAGGGATCGTCTCCTTCGTTGAGCACCTTAATAAGAATAAGACACCTATCCATTCAAAACCTATTTATATAGAGGGTGAGAAGGAGGACATAATCATAGAGATAGCCATTCAGTATAATGATGGATATGTAGAAACCATATATACATTTGCAAACAATATAAACACCCGGGAGGGAGGAACACACCTTGTTGGTTTTAAATCAGCCCTTACAAGGACAGTTAATTCCTATGGCCTCAAGGCAGGAATACTCAAAGAGGGAAAGGAGTCCCTGACAGGGGAAGATATCAGGGAAGGGCTAACTGCAGTGGTTAGTGTAAAGCTTCCCAATCCACAATTTGAAGGTCAGACAAAGATGAAGCTTGGCAACACAGAGGTAAAGGGTATTGTAGAGTCTATTGTGAATGATAAGCTCTCTGCCTATTTTGAAGAAAACCCCTCTGTGGCAAGAAAGATAGTAGAGAAGGCACTCCAGGCTGCAAGGGCAAGAGAGGCTGCAAGGAAGGCAAAGGAACTTACCAGAAGAAAAGGACTTCTTGAGGATACCACATTGCCCGGGAAACTTGCTGATTGCACAGAAAAGGATCCAGCCCTATCAGAGCTCTTTATAGTAGAGGGAGACTCAGCAGGAGGCTCTGCAAAGCAGGCAAGGGACAGGAGATTTCAAGCCATACTCCCATTAAGGGGAAAGATACTTAATGTTGAAAAGGCCCGATTTGATAAGATGCTTTCCAGTGAAGAGATAAAGGTCCTTATTACAGCCCTCGGCACAGGAATAGGGCCTGATGATTTTGATATATCAAAGATCAGATACCATAAAATTATACTCATGACAGACGCAGATGTGGATGGTGCTCATATAAGGACCTTGCTCCTTACATTCTTCTTTAGGCAGATGCCTGAAGTCATAGAAAGAGGCTATCTCTATATTGCACAGCCTCCGCTTTACAGGGTCAAAAGAGGAAAACAGGAATTTTATGTTCAGACAGATGCAGAACTTCAGGATATGCTTTTTAAGATAATCCAGAACGAAGTGGAGATAATTGCACAGGATAAACCTTTAGCACCTCAAGAACTTCCAAAGAGACTAAAGGCTGTTCAGGCCTTTGAAAAACTGCTTGGATGGTTTAAGGATAAAAGAAAGGATCCGGAGCTGATGAGGCTTCTTGTAGAAAGAGGTGTTTCTAAGGAAACCCTTAAGGTTAAGAGTCGTATAAAGGAGTTGATTTCAGAACTTCAATCTGAGATACCGGATCTGCAGACCGGAGAGATAGAGCCTGATGAAGAACACGGAGGGTATAGCTTTCAGGTAAAAAGACAGACCTACAGGTTCAGGGTTGATTACGAATTGATTGCCTCACCGGATTATAAGGAGCTTGAGGCCCTTTATCGGGCAAGACAGGACTTTTTACCCCCGTATAAGCTAACCTTTCAAAAGGCAGTTCAGGAATCAGAGGCGAAGACACTTCAGGCAGGTACTTTAAGAGAGCTTGAGTTTAAAAACGATAGAGACCTCCTTGACTATGTCCTTGGTCTGAGCAAGAAAGGATTAACTATCCAGAGGTATAAAGGTCTTGGAGAGATGAATCCAGGCCAGTTATGGGAGACCACAATGGATCCTGAAAAGAGGTCCCTTTTGAAGGTTACCATAGAGGATTCTGTAAAGGCTGATGAGATCTTTACCGTGCTCATGGGTGACCAGGTTGAACCAAGGAAGGAATTTATAATGAAACATGCCCTTGAGGTAAGAAACCTTGATATATAGAGCAGCAGAACTGTTCAAACTGTTTAAAGCGTTCAAACAGTTCCGTAATCTGCCATTAGAAATTTATAAAAAGCCTTTAATAGAACTGGCAGTCTGCCCATATTTCGGGGTTCACGGGGTGAAGCTTGTCTTCACCCCGTGCTCTAAAGGCTTTACCTGCGACACCTTAGTGTAATACTATTAATAAGCTTACTATACATAACTAACCTCACCTTTTGAGTGAAGACTTTTTGCTACATAATAAATAAAATTTGTCGCATTGTAAGGACCTTGAGGCAGACTGCCAGTTTTCTAATGGCAAAATAGAGTGCAGATGACAGGAAAAGTAAACAATTCCAGTATAATAAAGGATGGCATCAGTAAAACTTCCTGGTGCGATCAGTTCAAGGGATTTCAGACTCTATATGGCAGGCCAGATTGTCTCCCTTACCGGTACATGGATGCAGTCAGTTGCCCAGAACTGGCTTGTCTGGTCTTTGAGCGGCTCTTCCTTTTATCTTGGTCTTATAAGTGCCGCATCATCACTGCCCATGCTTTTGTTCACCCTTCCAGGAGGTATCCTGGCTGACAAGTATTTTAAAAGAAGAATACTCATCGCCACTCAAACCCTTTCCATAATTCCAGCACTCCTGCTTGGGATCTTCATTGATATAAAGATAATTACTCTTCTTCATGTTGCTATATTTGCCTTTATACTTGGCACTATAAATGCCTTTGATGTTCCGGCAAGACAATCCTTTCTTATAGAGATGGTCGGGAAAGAATCACTTACAGGTGCAATAGCGCTTAATTCAGCAGTATTCAATGGAGCAAGATTGATTGGTCCTGTAATAGCTGGTCTTATCCTTTCTCTTTTTAGTATCTCAACCTGTTTTTACCTGAATGCTATAAGTTACATACCCGTTATTGTGGCACTCAGTCTGATAAAGACAGAAGGAGCTACGCAGAGAAAAGGTTTCAGTGTCCTCAAAGACCTTGGAGAGGTCACTGGTTTTATTTTCTCTGAAAGGCTTATTCTCAGGGTGCTTTTACTGATAATGGTATTCAGCCTCTTTGGGATTCCCTATATTATACTTCTGCCTGTTATCTCTACAGAGGTCTTTCGTTCCTCTGCAGGACTGTATGGAATCATGATGGGTGCTGCTGGGGCAGGCTCCTTGAGCGCAGCCCTTTTTATTGCCCTTAGAGGTGAGATCAGCAATAAAAAGTCTTATATAGGTCTCTTTGCAATCCTCTTTTCAATATTCCTCAGCCTTCTGTCTTTTTCAAAAGAGATTTTCCTGACCCTCATACTGCTCTTTCTTACTGGATTCAGCCTCATAAGCCTTCTTGCCACAGCAAACAGCCTCATACAGCACAGGACACCTGACAGCCTGAGAGGAAGGGTCATGAGCATTTATACACTTCTCTTCCTCGGACTGGCACCAGCAGGGAATTTAGCGGTTGGCTTTCTTGCATCCCTTTATGGAACCATGAATGCCCTGCGAATCCTTTCTCTACTGACAATCACTGCAGGATTTGTTTTTTATGGAGGAAAGGCCGGGCTTAAGCCCGGCCCGCTAAATTTTATTCAACCTTCACACCCATGCCCACACTTCCCTTTAATCCTCCTCCAGTAGGGTCACAATACTCATTATTAGAAGAATTTGGGCATAAATTCACAGGCGGTGTCTCATTAAGGTCAATAGGTGCCCAGAATACTATTGCCTTCTTTGAGCTGTCAAGTGCCATCTTTGCTATTACTTTGCCCTGCTGTGAGCCTGTTCCATAGATATAGAATACACGTATCCTCGGTGCATTTTGATCTGCACATGCAGCAGTAACAGATATACCTGGCTTATAACATTCTGTCTTTAATTCAATAGTCTCTCCACTTCCTACCTCATACTTTATGGTGCCATCAAAGATGTTCTTGTGGATAAAGGAGCGATATGTTACCACACCATTATTTATCTTCACCTCTCCATAGGTTAGACCATACCATACCTTCTCATCACCTGTATTCCAACCATTACTACCTGGGTCAACTTCTGATTCAAGTGCTGATATCTTCCATGTCCCATTGAGGTCAGAAAGTACAGGGTTTTCTGCTAACTTTATTATAAACCCAGCTTCTATATGGTCATTTTTATCATCTTGTGGCTGAGCCTCTCCTGCCATTACCCCATTTCCATTCTCACCTAAAGCAGCAAAGGAGCTCACCCCTAACAGACCGTCATTTCTGATTGTTATTCCTGATAGGGCATTTGTTTCAATCCTAAACCTTTCCTGTGGGTGTGAAATGTTAATCGAAGTTATCATTTTATTTGCGTCATATTGAGGATGATATTCCGTGTATGAATACCAGTCCACCAATGTTCCATTATTGAGCTGTGTATCTAACATATCCATTTGATTAGTGTAAGAGAAGTAAGTAACCTTATTATCATAATTGGAGAAATTGAAATTGAAATTAGGGAAACTCAACACATATTTACCAGCAGGGATTTGAGATGGGAAATCTGTTTTCTTCTTTACTGCAAAGACTATGTCATTATCCTCATCTCCTGTTACAAATACACCAGTAAAGGTCTTGCAATCAGATGAGACAGCACCCTCTATGTATCCACCACCTGGGAAGTACATTATTATGTTATTACCGCTCCTTGAATATGTGCCAGTGAATGTGCCTTGACCTGCTGGGTTACGATAACCATCTCTTGAAGGATCATAGTTAAGGAGAGTATGCCTGTGCTCTGCCATACCTGGTGTGGTTTGGTTTTCATAAGTAGAGCCAGCATTCACTGTCCATTTATTATTTGCATCATCAAAGGTCACAGTGCCCCAGCCTGATACTATTGTTGTTCTCTCAAATAGCTCGTGAATATTCTTTGGATGGTGGTAGGTTGAACAGGAAGCATCATCACATATCCTTGTGTTAACAGAGATATTGTAATGGACAAACCACCATTGCCCTCCTATGGAGCATTGAGCGGCAACATCCTTGATAATACTGACTACATTCATGGTTGGTGGGAAAAGAACAACCGCATTATTCTGGCACTGGAGGGTCTCAGCAGTATTAAATATAAGTCTTACCTGAGTGGTCTTGCCTCCTTGCACCACTATAGGGTTTTGCATAAGAAAAGGCTTGTCCTTTGAACCATTTGCTGTCCATGCTGTGCTTCCTCCATCATCAGCAGTGGCAAAATATATCTCTTGAGCTCCAATAGTGAAGGTCTGATCAGTAATCTGCCCTTGGCCGCATGGATTGGGTCCGCTATATCTACCCTGTGGTTTAACTGTAAATCTTATCCTCTTGTATGTGCCGTCAGGGATATTTCCTTCACCAAATGAGCCACTTTGAACTATATCCACCTCCTTGCCCGAAGGATTATCAAATACCACAAGAGGAGTCCCATTTTTATCAGTGTAAAGCTCGGTCTTATAAAGTGTAATCAACACCTTTGTTGGGCTTGCAGCATTCACCTCAAACTTCTTCATATAAAGGAAGAAGCCAGCAAGGAGGGCTACTACCAGTATTAATCCTATGGCAAGCTTATTGAATCTCATTAACACCTCCTTTTTTTATTGATTTGAGGTTCCTACTATCTGGACAAGACCTTGACCTGCACCAGTGCCTCCACCACCAGTGCCTCCACCACCGCCTCCACCACAGGCTCCAAGCCAGACGACCATAAGGAGACTGATTATCAATAAGATTATCCCTTTTTTCATATCCAACCTCCTGAAATTTAAATAAGTAATGTCAAAAGTTTTTAAGCTAAAAGCTTTAAAAACCTTTGCATATCAATACATTGTTTAAAATTAGCTTGCCTCCCCCCTTGTTTAAGGGTTAAAGTAGTAGCTCTAACAACTACAAAGGAGGCAAGCAGCTTATGTCCAAGATCGCTCGTTTCGTTATATGGATTTGCTCTAAATTTACTCGCTCAGAGGTAGAGCAAA
>CALJEL010000081.1 GCA_938074335.1 uncultured bacterium
ACATCAAGAAATGCCAGGTTATCAACTATATCAAGAAAATAGGCTATATTTTTTAAAAAGCAGGTAATTACTGACAGTCCAACCTCATCAATCCTTGAAAAGAAATGTCTCCTGAACAGATCCAGTCCTATAAAGCTCAAGGATGAATCCTCTGCGGTGATAGCATCCATTATATGTCTTCCACCATTAAAAGCTGGAATACACCCGAGACAACCTTCTCTTATTAATTCAAAGGTAAATTCTCTTCCCTCATTGCTTCTCCTCATAAGTTTCACAGAACCCTTTTTTAAAAAGTAAATTCCTTTTGCAGAAGAATCCTTTTGGAATACAAAGGTATTCTTTTTAACGGATAAATGGCTGAGAAAGGGTTTAAAAAACTCTTCCGTTATAATGCAGTCTTCAGGCATTATCCCCTCCTATTAAAGGATAGCACCTTTAAGGCATGCTGTCAATTAAAGAAGATTTTTTCTTTTTCCACTGCCCTTACTATATCAATCCTTGAGACAATACCTGAAAGTCTTCCCTGAGAGTCCACTATTATTATCCTCTTTATCTTTTTTTCTGTAATCATCCCGATAAGTTCCTCAAGACCTGTATCTGGAAAGGCAGTAACAGGTGGTGAGCTCATTATCTCTCCTGCGGTATCCCCACGCTTCACAGTCTGTCTGTAGGCAGGAAGTACTATTCCCCCGATCCTCTCAAGGAGCTCAGGGTCTTTATGAATCTCTTTATAAATAATATCTGATTCTGAGACCACTCCCAGAACCCTCCTCTCTTCTCTGTCTATAACAGGGATACCGCTTATCCTGTATTTGAGAAGAAGTGTAGCTACCTCTTCTATGGGTGTTTCAGGATAAACAGCTATAACATCGGAGGTCATTATATCCCTTGCCCTGAGGCCCTCCTTTTCATGAATTATTGGAGGTGCCTGTGGATGCCTGAGTCTTCCAGTCTCAAGGGCAATGGCGGCCCTCAATGAGAGGGTATAGCTCATAGCACCCGCTGAAAATATCCCGAGGGCTATAAAGACCTCTCTTATGGAGGGCATGTATTCATAAATTTCCCCAAGAGGGGATGGTATAAAGCCTGGCACAACAAGACCCATTCCCTTTTCAATCCATACACCTGTTATTATCATTACGCAGCCAGCATTAAGTGAGAGAGGATTTTTTCTTGTGGCAGGAATAAGAAAGATGATGAGGCCTGCAAGATTCAAAAGCATTGAGAATCTTATTGGAAAGACAAATCTCCTGTATTCACCAAGACCTTCATAAAGATATTTAAGGGATGTAAGGTGGATGGTATTTGAATAATATTCCTTATACATCTCTGCAAGCATAAGAAAGATATTTATTGCCATTGCATAGGCTATGATCTCGGCAAGCTTTGATAATGCCTTTTCCTCTATCCTGAAGCCTGAAAACCTCCTCAGGACCTTAAAGATAATTATGAGTAATGCCGGGCCAGAGCAAAAGGCAGAGGCAAGAAATCTCGGTGCAAGGATAGAGGCATTCCAGAAGGGTCTTGCAGAAAGCCCATTATAAACAAAAGCAGTAACTGTATGGACAGCTACTGCTAGAGGAATGGATATAAGGATAAGTGGTATAAGCAACCTTCTGTCAGGCTCCTTTCCAAAATAGACACGGCCACCAACATAAAGCACTATAAATAAATTCAGAAATAAATAACTGTTAAGGACAAGCATGTCCCAGCTAAGAATGGAATAAGGGAAATTTGCTGTGCCAATAAAGGGGATGGCATGCCAGAATCTCTCTGGCTTCCCGAAGTCAACGAATAAAAAAAGAAGGGCGGTCAATACCGCTGAGATTGCAAGGAGCTCTCCATAGATCACAATCCTCTTTATTGGCTTGAAACTGTAAAGATAGGCTGGTATTATGAGGAGCACAGCTGCAGCAGCAATACCGACAAGAAAAGTAAAATTAGAGACATAAAATCCCCAGGAGACCTGATCCCTCATATTGGTAATTATAAGTCCTTCTCTGAGCTGATGAATATAGGTAGCAAGGCCTATAAGGAGGAGAAGTGTAAGAAGGCTCATCCAGAGATAAAAGGCCTTTCCTCCCTTGAAGGTTACTTCAAGGAGTCCTTTAAAAAAATTGATTATATCCTTTCTATTCATCTCAGCCCAGTGAAAAGAAATAAAAGAATTTTGGCTCTGTATTGAGCTCTGCCTTTAACCTGAAGACCCTGAAGTTATCAAGGATGTATCTTATCTCACTCTGCGGGTCAAGGAGATTTCCAAACTTCCTCGCACCTACTGGACAGGCCTCTACACAGGCAGGATATCTACCCTTTCTTGTCCTCTGGATACAGAATGTGCACTTCTCAACAACCCCCCTCATCCTCGGTCTGTTGCCATAATAATGGGTATAAGGGTTGAGCTCCTCCTTGGGTATATAGGGCTCACCCCAGTTAAACCTCCTTGCCCAGTATGGACAGGCTGCCATGCAGCACCTGCAGCCAATACACCATTCATAATCAATTACAACTATCCCATCTGGCTCCTTCCAGGTTGCCTTTGTTGGACAGACCTTCACACAGGCAGGTCTTTCACACTGCTGGCACTGAATCGGGATATAGATATACCCTTCTTCAGGGACCTCCTCAGGCGAATAATAATGCTCTGAGTGTTCAAAATCAGAAGGATTGAAATCTTCTTTCTTTATCCTCATTACCCTGATCCACTGAATCGGGATATCCCTTGATTGATTATTCTCCTTCATACAGGCATAAACACAGCGTCTGCAGCCAATGCATCTTGAAAGGTCAAGGCCGTAACCAAAGACAGCATCCTTAAGAGGAGGAGTAGCATCCACATTTATCCTGATTCCATACTTTCTCTCATATCTCTCCTCCAGTCTTTTGAGGAAGGCCTTTTTTTCTTCACCTGTGAGTTCCTGAAATTTCTCTCTGAAGATATCCTGTTTTAGGCAACTGCTGAGGGTTAAGGAACCCAGAAGTGTTATGCCTGTTTTTATAAATTGCCTTCTTGAAAGCATCCTATCTCCTTAAAGTCTTCTCAGGTCTTAATGGAGGAGGCTCGGGCCTTAGAGGGTTAAATCTCGGTGAATGAGGGTTATGGCAGTCTGTACAGAGAAGATAGTGTTTTTCACCATTCCAGTAACCTGTCCTTTTGCCGTGCACTCCTTGAGTCCATTCGGTATAAATAACTCCATGACATATACCGCAAAGGCTCTGCAGTTCATTAAAGGTAATAATCTTACCACCTGTCTTATTCAATCTATCCCGATTAGAAGCGTTATGGCAGTCAAGACACCAGAGATTGTCATGATTTAAAGTTATATCTTCATGAAATGAAAGTTTTCTTCTTGAGAAAACAGGTTTCATTACACCATGACAGGATGAACAGGGAAATAAAGGTGAACTGAATATTCTGGCATTGCTCACTGTATCAGAAATCAGTGGAGATGGAAACATTAATAGAAAAAATAAAAAAAGACCTATCATCATATTGTTATTTTATAAAAAATTGAAACCTCCTTCAGTAACAAAAATCACAGGCTTGAATCTTGAAGCTGTAAAAGACTATTTGTTACCCCTTAACAAGGAGAGGTCAGAACTATTTTTTCAGGACAAGATAAAGGCAGAGATCGCCATCTTCATTAAAGCAGAACTCGAGCCTCTCCCTCATCATGAGTGAGATATCATCGGCAAGGTCTTGAAGCTTCTGCCTCACG
>CALJEL010000082.1 GCA_938074335.1 uncultured bacterium
AAGGTGAAGTTAGTTATGTATAGTAAGCTTATTAATAGTATTACACTAAGGTGTCGCAGTAAAGCCTTTTTCGGCAGCCTGCCAGTTTTGTTGAAAGGATTATTATAAAATTTCTATCGGCACTTTTCGGATTTTTAAACCTGTTGATTTTTCTTATAAAAATTGTTATGTTATATAAGCTATTTGCCGCAAGCATTATGGATAATGAGCGAGGGTTCAAAGGCGAATGAAGAGGTAAGGCTAAGATAGCACTGAAAACAGTAAACTTCTGAGACCCTGTGCTGCAGGATGCTGAGGCTTGAATTATAAAGTGGGAAAACCCACTTTTTTGTTTTTAAGGATATTATTATGAATGATATTAAAGAAAGGATATGGAGGCTTGCCAGAGAGGTTGCAGAGCAGGAAGACCTTGAACTTGTGGATATTGAGCTCAGTCGCGGCAGGAGGGTTGTATTAAGGGTCTTTATAGACAAGGAAGGCGGTGTAACAATAGAGGATTGTGAAAGGATGAGCAGGGCACTTGAGGCACTCCTTGATGTGGAGGATCCAATAAAGGAATCCTATATCCTTGAGGTATCCTCTCCTGGGCTTGACAGGCCATTAAAGGGCAGACACGATTTTATAAGAAACATGGGAAGGCTTGCAAGGGTTATTACCAGGGATAAGGTGGACAATCAGAACTTCTTTATAGGAAGGATAGAAGGTGCTGATGAAGAGGGTATTACAATTAATCTTGGCAAAAGGGCAGTCTTTATAAGGTATGATAATATATCAAGGGCAAATCTTGAGGTGGAGATAAGATGACAAAGGAACTATGTTACATAGTTGACCAGATAAGCAGGGAGAAGTCAATACCAAAGGAGGTATTGCTCAATGCCCTTCAGTCCGCCCTTCAATCAGCAGCAAGGAAGAGATTTGGTGGAAGGGCGAATATTAATCTCAGGATTGATCCCAAGACCTGTGCCATTACTGTAACAGAGACAAAGAGGGTTGTGGAGACGGTCTCTGATGCTGATCAGGAGATCTCCCTTTCAGAGGCAAAGAAGATAAAAACAGATGCAGCTATTGACGATATAGTGGAGCTACCCATACACCTTGAGGATTTTGGAAGGATAGCAGCCCAGACAGCAAAACAGGTGATACTCCAGAGGGTAAGAGAGGCTGAGAAGGATGTAATTTATAATGAATTTAAGGATAAAAAGGGTACGGTTGTCTCGGGTACAGTAATGAGAAGGGAGAAAGGGAACTATTATGTCAGCATTGGAAGGGCTGAGGCAATCCTTCCTGTCAAGGAGACGCTGCCAAATGAGAATCTCAGACGGGGTGACCTCATAAAGGCATATATAACAGATGTACAGAATACATCAAAGGGTCCTGTGATCTTACTATCAAGGACAGTCCCGGAATTTGTTGCAGCACTGTTTAAGATGGAGGTCCCTGAGATAGCCGATGGAGCTGTGATAATAAAAAATATAGTAAGAGAACCAGGAGAAAGGACAAAACTTGCAGTTTATTCTTCAAATCCTGCAATTGACCCTGTTGGCTCCTGTGTTGGAATGAAGGGCACAAGGGTTCAGGCTATTGTAAGGGAATTAAGAGGAGAAAGGATAGATATCATTCCGTGGAATGATGATCCACGGATTCTTATCGCAAGGGCGCTAAGTCCTGCTCAGGTTGACAGGATTGGAATAAATGAAGAGGAAAAGACTGCCATGGTTATAGTGCCTGATGATCAACTTTCCATAGCCATCGGTAAAAAGGGGCACAATGTCAGGCTTGCCATGAAACTCACTGGCTGGGATATAGATATAATGAGCGAGAGTGAATATTCAAAGGCAAAGGCTGAGCAGGAGGTCAAGGAGTAGCAAGCAGGTGCAGGGAGTGATGAACTCCATTCAATATATTAAGGGAGTAGGAAAAGAGAGAGCAAGGATACTGCAGAAACTCGGAATCAAGACCCTTAAAGATGCATTTTATTACCTGCCTAAAAGATATGAAGATAGAAGATTCCTGCGACCAATAGCCCAGCTCAGATACGGAAAAACAGAGACTGTAAAGGCAAGGATAGTCTCTGTAGAATTAATAGAAAAGAAAAGCCTTAAGATACTGGAAATGACCCTGAGTGATGGAACCGGGGTACTCAGGGCAAAATGGTTTAACCAGCCCTATCTCAAAAAGGTCTTTCAGCAGGCTGAGGAGCTTATACTCAGTGGCATTGTAAAAAGAAATAGTTTCTGGGGAATTGGTTTTGAGATGGAAAATCCTGATTATGAGTTTATTGAAGAGGGCGATGAATTTATTCATACTTCAAGAATCGTCCCTGTCTATGGACTTACAAAGGGTATAACCCAGAGACAGATGAGAAGGATAATGTTTTCAGTAGTGAGTGACCACGCAGATTCCATTGAGGATTTCATGCCCGAGGAAATATTAAAAGAGTTTGACCTTCCCCCTCTGAGGGAGACTTTATCAAATGTCCATTTTCCATCAGAGTCCCTTGACCCTGACAGTCTTAATGATTTCAAAACAATCTATCAGCGAAGGCTTGCCTTTGACGAGATTTTTCTCTTTCAGACAGGGCTTTCAATTATCAGAAAGAACAATTCATTCACAAGGGGCATTGCCTTTAAAGGAGAAGGCAGGTTGCTTCAGAGATTAAAGGAATCTCTTCCTTTTACCCTCACGGCTGCTCAGGAGAAGGTTCTAAAGGAGATAATCTCTGATATGAAGGCCCCTTATCAGATGAATAGACTTATTCAGGGCGATGTGGGATGTGGAAAGACCATTGTGGCACTTATGGCGATGCTCCTGGCGGTGGAGGATGGTTATCAGGCTGCACTGATGGCACCAACAGAGATACTGGCAGAGCAACATTATATCAATATCCACAGGCTTGTTGAGAATCTTGGATTGAAGATAGCCCTTCTTTCAAGGGGAGTGGATGAGAGACCCCTTGAGCTTATAGAAAGAGGAGAGATTCATATTGTGGTTGGGACCCATGCCTTGCTTGAGGAAGATGTCAGGTTTAATAAACTGGGTCTTGTGATTATTGATGAACAGCATAGGTTTGGTGTAATGCAGAGGTCTGCCCTGAGGGCAAAAGGTGAGAAACCCGATGTCCTTGTCATGACTGCCACTCCTATTCCGAGAACACTTGCACTTACTCTTTATGGAGACCTTGATTATTCCATAATAGACGAACTTCCACCTGGGAGATCTCCTGTTATTACAAAGGTGATGAATCAGTCACAGAAGGCAGAGCTTTACAGGCTTATAAGAGAGGAGATCAGAAAGGGCAGACAGGTTTATGTGGTATACCCTGTGATAGAGGGCTCAGAGGAGCTGAATCTCAGATCTGCCATACAGGGTAAGGAGGCCTTTGAAAAGCTTTTTCCTGAATTCAGAGTCGGGCTTCTGCATGGCAGGCTCAAACCCTCTGAAAAGGAAGACATAATGGCAGCCTTTAAGGCACAGAAGATTGACATCCTTGTAAGCACCACGGTTATAGAAGTAGGCATAGATGTTCCGAATGCTACAGTTATGGTTATAGTTCATGCTGAGAGGTTTGGTTTGAGCCAGCTTCACCAATTAAGGGGCAGGGTTGGAAGGGGTTCTGATCAGTCCTATTGTATCCTCCTTGCCTATGAGCCTCTTTCCGAGGAGGCAAGGCAGAGGCTTCATGCAATGGTTAGATACAGTGATGGATTCTCCATTGCAGAGCAGGACCTTATTATCAGAGGACCAGGGGAGTTCTTCGGGACAAGACAGTCAGGGATGCCTGACCTGAAGATAGCAAACATCCTTAGAGATGCCGGGCTTATACCTCTTGCAAGAGAGGCTGCATCCAGTCTGATAAAGAGAGACCCTGAGCTAAAGAGATATCCCCTTTTGAAGAGCTCAGTTGAGGAATTCTGGCAGGATAAGATAGAATTGTTTGTAACTGGATAGGAAAACTGTATGCTTGATGTGGTAAGAGATAACATAAAGAGGGCCTGGACAAAGTTGCAGGGATGGTCAGGTCTTATCTCTGAGAGGGTGAGGGTTGAAATAGCTCTAATAGGAATAATACAGGAGACAAAGAGGATAGATGAAAGGATTGAGGAGATTTACAAAAAAGTTGGCAAGAGATTTTTTGAATTAAAAGAGATGCGGGAAAAGAATATCCTTAAAGATGAAGAGATAACAAATTATCTTATGGAGATACAGAGACTTCTCAGGGAAAAGGAGACCCTTCTTAAAAGGGCATCAGAGATAACAGAGATCAGGGGTTAGAGATCGGATGTCTGATAACAGAGGTCATATGTTGTGCCTAGGATATCCTGACTCAGGGAAATTATGATAGATCTCACTCCTTCGGTTCTCAGTATTTTTATCTTTGTCTCGGGGCTTGCTGCTGGTTCCTTCATGAATGTTTGCATATACAGGCTACCCAGGGGTCTTTCCATTATAAGACCTGCTTCAAGATGTCCTCATTGCAATACCCCGATAAGACCTTTTGATAACATACCACTGTTGAGTTTTGTTATACTTAAAGGAAGATGTAGAACCTGTGGTGCCAGGATTCACTGGAGGTATCCTGTTGTAGAATTATTGAATGGTATCCTGTGGATCCTGCTTTTTAACAGATTCGGTGCATCCTGGACTATCCTGCCTCTACTGTTCCTTATATCATCTCTTATTGTAATAACCTTCATTGATCTTGAGCACATGATTATACCTGATATAATAACAGTACCAGGGACATTCCTTGGCATTGCTTTAAGTCCCTTGATCCCTGATTCCTTCTTCAGACTGGAAAGGCTTGGCATGATGAATTCCCTTACAGGTGCTGTTACAGGGTTTTTATTATTTTTTATTATTGCCATCCTTGGTTCATGGGTATTCAGGAAAGAGGCAATGGGTGGCGGAGATGTAAAGCTTATGGCGATGGTAGGAGCCTTTACAGGATGGAAGGGCGTTATATTCACCACCTTTGCTGGTAGTCTGATTGGTTCTATAGTGGGGATAGCTATAATTGTCAGGGGAAAAAATAAGGATACAATTATCCCCTTCGGTCCTTACCTTGCAGCAGGTGCAGCTGCGAGTGTTTTTTATGGACAGGAGATAATAGATATATGGCTCAGGTGGCTGGGTAGATGATAGCTACCTGCCCATGGAGATGTGAAAGGACACCATGCCTCAAAAGCCTTTATAAGACGACAAAAATTTATTTATCATTACCAGGGAGTTTATCATCAGTGAAGGAGGTTATGCGTGGCAAACTTGATCAAAAGGCCTGCATTAAGGTGTCGCGATAAAGGCTTTCATACCCTGCTATTCCGCACGGAAGTTATGATATGCGTATATTGATAGGTGCAATATTAACAGGTATCTTTGTTTCCACCATAGTATTTTTTCTTTCAGAGAAATCCCTGAATCCTGTCCTTATGTTTATAGTGATTATAACGGGCATCGGACTTGTAATTCTCTTTATCTCATCAATGAGAAATACAATGAGGACAAAGACAGAGGAAAGGGAATTTATGATGGAGACCATGAGGGAGCTTATTTCACAGATGAAGGATAAACAGATAGCCCTTGATATATTCAATGAAAATATCCTTCAGAGTGTTCCAAGTGGTGTCCTGAGTATAAACAAGGATGGTGTTATAACAAAGGTCAACGAGGCTGGTATGAATATCCTTAAAAGGTCAGATATTATCGGAAGGCATATATCGGAGGTAATTGGAGAGCCCTTTCTTAAGTATATCCTCATGGAGGAACTAATAAAAAGAGAGGAGGTGCCCTGCGAGATAGGTGGCAGGAAGGTGTGGCTTGGTTTCAGCATATCACCCCTTAAAGACAGGAATAAAAATATTATTGGAAAGCTGGTAACATTTACGGATATAACAGAATTCAAGGAACTTCAGTCAAGGATGAAGCTGAAAGAAAGGCTTGAGAGCCTTGGAGAGATGGCTGCTGGTATTGCCCATGAGTTGAGGAATCCCATGGCAGTTATTACAGGTTATGCAAATATCCTGAGGAAAAAAGCAGACCCTTCAATTCAGGAACTTATTGAGGCCATTCAGAAAGAGATTTCCCTTATGGATAGCATTATCAGAGATTTCTTAAGTTTTGCAAGATATGAAGAACCAAATCTCGTTCCTGTAGATATGAGAAGCCTGGTCGGAGATATACTTAAGGGCCTTGAGATGCCAGAGGGTATTGAACTTAAAATTGAGATTGAACCTTCTCATGGTCTTATGGCTGATGAGACACTTATTAAACAGGCTATAAAGAATCTAATACACAACAGTATTGATGTCATGCCAGATGGAGGCATCCTTGAGATTAAAGGACAAAGAATTGATAGCTCCTACAGGATTTCCATATCGGATACAGGGAAGGGTATTCCGCCAGAGATAAGGGAAAAGGTATTTATACCTTTCTTTACCACAAAGGATCGAGGGACGGGTCTGGGGCTTTCTATAGTTCATAAGGTTGTGACTGCCCATGGAGGAGAGGTAGCCTTTGATACCTCTGAGAATGGAACCACCTTTAAAATAACCTTACCCCTGGGCTCTTTTTAATCTCCTGAAAAGCTCCCTGTAGTGTTTTAAATCCATTTTTTTCTCGCCAAATCTTGCTGATAGATAGATTTTAATGAATTCTTCAAGCTCCTCTTCAGGAAGCCCTGAAAGAAGACCATAGTTAAATACATCCATGGCTGTGGATGAATCCTCAATGGGAAGGCCCCTCTTTTTAAGTAGTCTTTTTAATCTCACATAATAAAGACTTACCTCTTTATGAGAAGGTCTTTTTAAAAAAGTTATCTTAAGAGATAAAAGGCCCAGTATAATAGAAGAGATGATGACAAGGAAGAAAAGGGGCACAGGAACACCGCTGATAGCCCTTTTTATTGCCCTGCTGGCAAGGATAATGGAGTCTTTTATTATTATATTGATCTCTTCTGTAAGGGTCTTGATCCCCTCTAAGATCCTTTTCTGGTCCTCTCTGCTGAAGCTTACTACATATCTCTGCCATTTAAGTTTAAGATAATCAAGATAAAGAAAGAGCTTTGGTGGTTCTGATTCAGCAGTTAGCTCTGATGGTGTTGGATCAAATCTTAACCAGCTTTGATTAATCCATGCCTCAACCCAGGAGTGGGCGTCCTTCTGCCGCACAATAATATAGTTTCCTATACTGTTTATCTGACCTCCTGAAAACCCTGTAACCACCCTTGCGGGTATTCCTATAGCCCGTAACATCAACACCATGGCACTTGCGTAATGCTCACAGTATCCCTTTTTTTCTTCAAAGAGAAAATATGATACAGGATCAACACCTGAAGGTGGCTCAGTGACTGTTAGAGAATAGGTATAATTTTTTTTAAGAAAGGATTCTATAAAGAGTGCCTTTTCCCTGTCAGTTTTAATTCCAGAGACAAGTCCTTCTGTAAAGGGCTTGAGGGCCTCTTTAAGGGATGGAGGTATCTGGAGGTATTGAGGATGAAATTTGTCTTCAGGCAATAACTGGATGGAGCTCCTTACAATGTAATGTATCCTTCTGGCTCCCTTTTTTGGAAGATAAATGGTACCAGAAAGATCTCTTTCAAGTCTTTGAGCTGTTATATTTATTGAGACAGGTCTGTCCATTAAAAAAAGGATATCTGAGTCAACAGGCTCAAGAAGAATCTCCTGTTCTATGGAATCTTCAGTGATCTGAGTCCTGAGCAGGAATTCATCTCCTCTTCTATTAAGGACTTTCCTTGTCTCTATAAAGGAGTTTGACCATTGTCTTCCATCAAAATAATCAAGTGCCATGCCCCTCCAGTAATGGGGACCCTTTATCATCGGTCTTAGCTCAACCCTCATGACAACTGATGGGTCAAGCTTGAGCTCACCTGAAGAGAGATCCATCCTTTCAGAAAAACCTGCATTTTTAATCCCCTTTATATGACTTTTACCCCAGAGTCCATATTTCAACCTCGGAAGACTTATAAAAAATACTGCTGACAGGACAACTGTTGATATGACCAGTAATATAAGAGAATTCTTAAGACCCCTTGCTTCAAGGGGTGTTGAAAGGCCCAGTTGAAGGGAAGTCTTGATATGGTGGGCCATTATCATGACATATATAAACAGGAAGATAAAGAGTATTATTATTGCTCCAAAGAGCATCTGGGTCGTGAATTCCGAGGCAACCACGAGCTGAAGGAGTGCCATAAAATAGACCTGAAGGGGATCATAGGGCTCCTTTATATCAAAGGACTTTATTGCATGAAATACAAGGCTGAGATGACCTACAGAGACAAGATAATCCTCTGTAATAAGAAAGGCATCTATGAAAAATATAAAAAGACCTGCAATGGATGAGAGACCTATTACAAACCTTGACCCCTGAGGTTTATTTTTAATGAGTCTTATATAGCCATAGATCATTAAAAATAAAAAGGGATAATAAACAGGATTGAGCTCTCCTGTGAATATTAATGTTAAGGAGCCTGACAGTGCTATCAGGCCTGTCAGGACCTTATATCTCCGAGGCATAGAAGATCCTCTCTGCCGATTCCCTGAATCTTATAAGGGGTGAGGAATCAGACTGAAGTATTAATATGGATCTCCCCGCTGATTCACCTTCATCAATCAGGCAGGAGAAGTCATCAGAGGGTGAGATAATGGCAAGATGGTCAAGTATCTTTCTCAGGTGTTCCATTCCAGTCCCGAAGGGTATGGTCTTAAGGCATGTAATAAACCTTACATAATATCCATCCTCTATCAGTCTTGATGAAAGGGAGGCTGCAAAAGAGATAGATTCCTCAAAGGTCTCTAAAAGTGGTGGTCTGAAATTATCAAAAAAGATTGTTATCCTCTGGCCTTCTTCTATGGCTGATTCCTTTATCATGAGTTCTCCTGCCTTTGCTGTTGCCTTCCAGTGTATGAATCTCCTGTCATCACCATATCTGTACTGGCGGATCTTCTGGAAATCCCTTTCTCCTGTAAAGGGCCTTTTACCTTTACTTGTGTAGGAGTTCATCAGCATGTCTATATCCTTTAAGGCAGGATAAATAAGGAGTGTCCCTTTAAGCTCTGGCCTTATGGAATTTTCTGTAAATATAAAGGGAAAACCTGTTTTGAGAATAAGCCTGCCATTCAGACCGAGCATACCTCTTTTTAAGGGTGTAACATTTATTATTCTTTCAATACTCCCTGCTGGCTTAAGGATATCTACATAATCAAGGATCCTTATCAGACCTTCTGGAGGGGTAGTTATAAAAAGAGACCTTGAGCTTAGAATGGACCTTTTCTTTGAGTATCTCAGCTTTATTCTGGAGGTTTTCCCGGCGAAGAGGTCATCTAATGGCTCTATCTCTATCGTGATTCCTCTAAGATTTACATAAGTAATCATAAGGGATAGAAGGAGGATGGAGAGCATTACAGAGAGTATGAGATACATGAGGTTGTTGCCTGTATTTAATGATGCAAGCCCTATAAGAGATGTGGCAAGGAGTAATCTGAAACCTTCTCTAGTGATCTTCATACAGGCACAGGTATTCTGGATATTATTTCTCTGATAATTTCTGTGGCATCCGTTATATAGGTCTTTGTCTTGAGTATTATCCTGTGACCAAAGACAAGTGGGGCCACGGTCTTTATATCATCAGGGGTTACAAAATCCCTTCCATTAAAAAAGGCATGGGCCCTTGCTGCCTGAAGGCAGAGCTGTCCGCCCCTGGGGCTGACACCGAGTCTTATCATCTCATGCCTTCTTGTTGCAAGGATGATCTCGTGCAGGTATTTGAGTATATCCTCATGGACCTTTATCTCTGAGACAATTGCCTGCATCCTCATAATCTCCTCTGGTCCAATTACCGGTGAGAGTTTCTCTATTTCTTCAAATCTTGAACCTTTTAGAAGTGCCTTTTTTTCAAACTCAGGTTCAGGATAGCCGATCCTGAGATGCATCATGAATCTGTCAAGCTGACTTTCTGGCAGAGGAAAGGTCCCGTAATATTCAACAGGATTTTGTGTGGCAATAATCATGAATGGTTCTGGTAGCTCGTAGGTCTTCCTGTCCACAGAGACCTTTCTTTCATTCATTGCCTCAAGAAGGGCAGACTGGGTCTTTGGATTTGTCCTGTTTATCTCATCAGCAAGCACAATATTGGCAAATATCGGCCCTGGTTTAAACTCAAAGTCTCTCTTTTCAGGGTTATAGACATTTACTCCAATAATATCTGATGGAAGCAGATCACTTGTAAACTGTATCCTCTGGAATGTACAGCTTGTGGCCTTTGCAAGGGCATAGGCAAGGGTGGTCTTTCCAACACCCGGGATATCCTCAATAAGGAGATGACCCCTTGCAAGGAGTGTTACGATAGAGAATTTTGTAACATCCTCCTTACCGAGGATAATGGAGTCAAGGGTTGATTTCAGCCTTTTAAGAGGTTCATTCATTTTTGAACTGTTTGAAATATTTGAACAGTTATATTATTTCCGGTTCCTTTGGTAAACTGGTAAGTATCGCTGAACCATCTTCTGTTACAGATATCATATCCTCTATCCTCACTCCTCCAAGGCTGTTTAAATAGATTCCTGGTTCCACTGTAAAGACCATGCCTGGTTTAAGCCTTTCCCTTCCTGTCATACTGATCACAGGAAGTTCATGTATATCAAGTCCAACCCCGTGACCTGTAGAATGACCGAAGGCCTTACCATAACCCTCCTTCTCAATATACTGCCTTGCCTTCTTATCAATCTCAGTGGTGGAAATACCTGGCCTTACTGCCATGAGGGCCTCCTCCTGTGCCCTTTTTACAATATGGTATATCTTTCTTTTTTCCTCAAAAGAGGTGTCATCAGAGGCAGGTTTGATCAAGAATGTCCTTGTCATGTCAGAGAAATATCCTTCTGCCTCTGCACCCCAGTCAATAACAACAAGATCACCAGGTGATATTTTTCTCATTGATGACCTTGCATGAGGCATGGCTGAATTCTCTCCAGAGGCGACGATTACCTCAAAGGGAAGATCTCCTGAACCAAGTTTTTTAATCTGGTATTCAAGCTCTATGGCTATATCCCGTTCCATGATGCCTGGCTTAATCAGTTCTTTTATCCTTAAGAATCCCTCTTCAGCCCTTTTAATTGCCCTTTTAATCTTTTCTATTTCTTGCGGGGTCTTGATTTCCCTGAACTTATGAAGATGTTTTTTAAGGGGTATGAGTCTTAAATTGAGTTTTTTCAGACTTTGAAAATTATCGTAACTTATAGCAGGTTCAAAGCCGAGCCTTTTAAGATTCATCTTGGCAACAAGTTTTTTAAGCCCGCTGAACTTTTTTTTCTCGATAATAATATCCCAGTCTTTAACCTCTTTCTTGGACTGCTCCTTATACCTGAAATCAGTTATAAAAAAATTTTCCTTTCCTGTGTAAAGGCAGATAGCTGATGAACCTGTAAAGCCTGTAAAATATCTGATATTTTTGAGGTCTGTAATGAGTATTGCATCTATACGAAGGGCATTTTTGATTTTTTTAAGCCTGTCCATAAATTAGTATAACATACCATAATTATCTCATTTAGCAACTCAACCCACATTGTTAAAAGGAATGGCGGGATATGCTGAAAAGGCTTTATCGCAACACCTTAGTAGTGCGACAGTGTGACCACCTTTTTGGTGTAAAATTCCCTTACCTACGAGGTGAAGATCGCTTCATCGCACGGCTGCATTGGTGTGAAGCACACCCTGTCATTGAAATGTATTTCTGTTGTTTTAAGTAAACGGGGTAGTGTAAAATTTTCTGTGTAAATTGAAAAATTAAGACAAAAGGGTGTATTCTCCATTGATTTAATTTAATTAAACTTTTTAAAGAAAGGAGGACACACCCATGTCAGTGAAAGAAATCACTGAACTAAGTTTAACAG
>CALJEL010000083.1 GCA_938074335.1 uncultured bacterium
TATTGGACAAGCCACACCTGCCAATATTAAAATTTTAAAACACTTTTGATTAAACCATTGAATGAAGACCTTTATGGATTTAATATCGGCTATAAGATAACCTTTAAGGAGATTCGATGACTGTCCTCTGGGAAAATAAGAGGCTAACAAAAACCTCAATTGAAATTGTGCAGATCAATCTTGGCAATCGATGTAACCAGAGGTGTCTTCACTGCCATATAGAGGCATCTCCAGAGGGCGATAAAAATATGGACAGTGACACAGCCCTGAGAGTCCTTGAAAAACTTATTGTCATCTCACAATCAATGGTTGAATTCACCGGTGGTGCACCTGAGATGAATCCCAACCTAAGGATGTTTATTAAAAGGCTTTCAGAAAAGGGCATTAAAACTGCGGTAAGAACAAACCTCACTGTTTTAGGTATTCCTGAATATTCAGATTTAATAGATTTTTACAGGGAACATAAGGTAAAGATAATTGCATCACTTCCAGGGTACTTCAGAGAAATAACTGATAAACAGCGTGGAAAGGGTGTCTTTGAAAAGAGCATACAGGTCCTCAAAAGATTGAACAAAGCAGGTTATGGGACAAGAGGGCTTGAATTAGACCTGGTTTATAATACTGATGGCGATTATCTCCCGGCCTCTACTGAAAGGCTTGAGGATGATTATAGACGCATGCTCCAGAAAGAACACGGCATAGTTTTTAACAGAATGCTCACTATTACTAACTCTCCTGTAGGAGGCTTCAAGAGATACCTGATAAAAAACAATAAATATGAAGACTATCTCAAGCTCCTTGTAAATAATTTTAATTCAGAGGCACTGAACCATATCATGTGTAGAAGGCTCATATCTATTGATTACCTTGGATATGTCTATGACTGTGACTTCAACCTTGCCTTGGGTATAAGGATAAAAGGCTATGAGAATAAAAGATTCTGGGAGATAGATTTTAATGACTTCAATCCAGAGATAAGTTGCGGTGAACACTGTTATGCCTGCGTTGCAGCCATGGGGAGTAGCTGTCATGGAGTATTGATTAAAGAGGGTGATTTCAATGCAGTAGAGATTGTTAAAAAGTATTACGGTAAAGAATTAAAAAGTACCTCGGATTCAAAGACATCTGCCTGCTGCACAATAGAGCCATACCCTCCTTATGTGAATGAAATTCTGACATATATAGCAGATGAGATAAAAGAAAAATTTTATGGCTGTGGTTCTCCCATACCACCTGCTATTGAAGGACTGAAGGCCCTTGATATTGGCTGCGGAAGTGGAAGGGACTGCTATATACTTTCAAAACTTGCTGGAGAAGATGGTTTTGTTTATGGAATAGACATGACAGAGGAACAGATAGCCCTGGCTAAAAAATATATTGATTCTCATACAGCAAGATTCGGATACAAAAAACCAAATGTCATGTTTATCAATGATTATGTAGAAAGATTGGAGAGATATTTTGAACCAGACTCTCTTGACCTTATAATATCCAACTGTGTTATCAATCTTGTTGAAAACAAGGAGGCTGTCTTAAGACAGATCTACAGAATTCTCAAAGAGGGTGGAGAATTTTACTTCTCTGACATCTATGCAGACAGAAGACTCCCTCCTGAACTCCGAAAAGATCCTGTGCTCTACGGAGAATGCCTTGGTGGAGCCCTCTACTGGAGGGACTTTGAAAGACTTGCAAGGAGAACGGGTTTCTTAGATCCAAGGATTGTTACAAAAAGAATTATTTCCGTAAATAATCCTGAAATTCAACCTCTCGTTGATGGCATCACTTTTTATTCCATAACCTATCGTCTGTGGAAGATTTCCGGTCTTGAAGATGCCTGTGAAGATTATGGGCACATTGTAATTTACAGAGGAGGTATCGCTGGAGCAACCAGGAGATTTATGCTTGATTCTGAACATATCTTTGAAAAGGATAAACCTGAAAGGGTCTGCGGTAATACTGCACTGATGCTGTCAAAAACAAGGTTCGGTAAGTATTTTGAGGTCATTGGTTCATTCGACAGACATTTCGGACCATCAAGGGTTTGGGGTTCTGCAAATACTGAAAATGTGTCTTATATAGATAAATGGTATTGCTGTTAAATTTATTTAATTACTGATTAACAAAGGAGGTCCTTATGCTCATTGATGCACGTGGAGAGGTCTGTCCGAAACCAGTCATAATTGCTGAGGAAGCCCTTTCAAAGATTAGCGAGGGCATAGTTGAGATACTTGTTGACAACGAGGCCTCTGTAAAGAACCTTACAAGGTTTGCAAATAAAAATGGTTTCTATACCGAGAATGTAAAGGAGGATAACTACTGGCGCGTAAAGATCGTTAAAGGTTATCCCTGTGAGATAAACAGAGCAGTAGAGCAGCAGATCAGTAGAGCAGTAAAAAAAGAAGCGACCATCGAAGCTCAAGCCTATTTTTTAATCGTTGCCACTGACACCATGGGTAAGGAGGAAGAGCTCGGCAGGATTCTAATGAAGGCCTTTTTTGAGACCATGAAGGTTACGAAGGATTTGCCAAGGAGTATATTCTTCCTTAATGCAGGTGTGAAGCTAACGACTGTAAACGAAGAGATTATTCCGATCCTGAAAGATATTGAGGCGATGGGCGTTGAGATCTTCTCCTGCGGCACCTGTCTTAAATATTACAATCTTGAATCAGAATTAAAAGTAGGGTTCAGAGGCACATCGAACCACATAATAGAGGGGATGAAGGATAACAGGACTGTCTGGATAGGATAAATAGCTTTTAAAGGCAAACCACATTGTGGTTGAAATATAACCCTAAAAGGAGGAGTTTGAGATGAAAAAATGCCTTGTTCTTACCCCGAGTTTCCTTTTCTTACTAACCACAACTGCCTTTGCGGCAAATTATGTGAAGCCTGATGAGTTTAAGAAATGGCTTGAAAGCGGGAAATCAATGATTATAGTGGACATTTAGCCCAAAGAGGATTATGAAAAACACCACTTTAAAGGCTCCATTGTGACCAATGCCTTTCCAGTAAACTTTGGCATTACACCCATACCAGCCATACATTATCTCTGGAGCACCTTTGTTTTCATGCTTCCAGCCTGTATTGCCTATGTTGCCTTTGGAAGCTCCCTGGGAGAGCTGATCCTTAAGGGTAATAGAAAAGGTATCATAATCGGAATCCTGATAGCCTCTTTAGCGATGCTACTGCTAATTGCCTTGAAACCAGTATTTAAAAAACTATTTCCTGATAAAAATGCATAATAGATACGCTCTTGGCATTATCTTTAGGACACCTGAATACGGCAGGGTAAAGAAAAGGCTTGCATTAGAGATAGGAGCTGAAAAAACGCTTTCTATATACAGAGCAATGCTCACCACAATCTTAAAGAAGGTTGTAAATCTAAAGTATATTGACATTTATGGCTTTTATGACGGTAGTTTTCCTGAAGAGGCGGCATCAAGATTCAGTGAGATACCTCTGGTTCATCAAAAGGGGAAAGACCTCGGTGAAAGGCTTTATAATGCGGTAGATTATCTCTATGTTAGGGGTTACGGTAAGATTGTATTAATCGGGTCTGACTCCCCTGATCTGCCTCCCGAATATATATCAGAGACCTTTTCAGGACTTGACTCATTTGATATTGTTATCGGTCCTTCAGAGGATGGCGGATATTATCTAATCGGGATGAAAAAACCTGTAGATTTTCTATTCACAGATATTCCCTGGGGATGTCCCGATGTCTTTAAAAAAACCATCTTCACAATCAAAACACAGGGCCTATCCTATTATTTACTGCCTCGCTGGTATGATATTGATGATCTTAAAACCCTCAAGAGATGGCTCATCTCTGTTGAAGATAAAGCCCTTTGATTATCGCTGCCACAATGGAGATGAGAACCCAGTCTTCCTCATGCCTGCTGATAAGAAGTTCGCATTCCCTGTAACCCTTCCACAGGGAAAAGCCTTTCCATTCAAAGGTGGCAACTATCTGGTCTGAGAGGTCCTTTACCTCACCGCGTTGCCAGCCAAGTATAGCTGGATTTTTAAAACAGGCAAAACCTGCTATTTGACCATGACCATTTTTAATTATATATCTAAGAGGTGATCTTATTTTTAACCATTTCCATCCTGTTTTTCCGGGTTCAAAGGAGAAAATCGGGTTATTCCCTTCAATAATATTGTAATAACTGTATGGATAAGACACTATTCTTTTAATCCTCAAAATCTTATTTGATGGGGTCTCCACCATATCTAACTCCAGGGATAAGAGCATGCGGAATCTGGTAAGACTGATGACCTTCTTAAATGGAGAAGGCATGGTCTCTTCAATGTGATATATCAGTCTACCGTCAGAATAAACAACAAATTTCGCTGGTGAGAGGAAACCTGAAAGATTATTTATCGTAAAAAATAGCATTTGGATATTATAGCTTAAACAACTATAGAATTAGATAAATATATATTCAGCCTGATATGATGTAAATCATACACCTCCTTCTTTTTTTCTGATATTTTAATAAAAAACTCATGGAGGTCTGTCATGAAAGGTGATGTAGAATGTCCTTCCTGTTCAACAGTTAATATACCTGAGGAGGAGTCAGTTCTTCACAGGCTTTCACACTGGCCCATACAGATTAAGCTAATAGGGACAGTTGCTCCTTTTTTGAATGATGCAGAGCTTGTTGTTGCAGCAGACTGCACAGCCTTTGCTGCAGACAGGTTTCATGAGAGGTTTCTCAAAGGAAGAAAGCTCCTCATAGGATGCCCAAAACTTGATGATGCCAGCTACTATCTTGAAAAATTTACCGAGATATTTACAAATATCCCGGTAAAAAATGTGACCTGTGTAAGGATGGAGGTCCCCTGCTGTGGGGGAATGACAGTTATACTTAGAGAGGCAATAAAGAGGACAGGCAAAGACATCCCCTTAAAAGAAGTAATTGTTGGAGTAAAGGGAGATCTCCTTGTAGAAAAAGAGATAAAAACCTAAACTCTCCGTCTCACTAATGCTTGCTCCGCCACAATCAGGGCTCTGTAAGGATGAGGGTAAGGATTAAAAGGTAAAAAGAATTCAAATCCTCTTCATGCCTCACCCGTTTCTTTTGTCTTCTCTACTTCAGACCCATATCAACAGCGGCGTTCTTAAGAAGATCTTCATTGCCCTGATTAGCCTTCATCATGGGGTTGGTTGAAGCCTTTGCAGCCTTGACCAGATCACTCACATTCTTATACTTTTTAAGCAATGACTCCTTTGAGGGTGCGGGCTTGTCACCAGGCTTGTGGCATGCTGCGCATTTCTCATCAAAGGTGCCGGCAAATCCCGCAGATGTAAAGGCAAGGGATAGAATCAAAGTAAGAATAATTGATAAAATCCCCTTCATTCCTTCTCACCTCCTTTCCT
>CALJEL010000084.1 GCA_938074335.1 uncultured bacterium
CTATTTTGCCATTAGAAAACTGGCAGTCTGCCTCAAAGTCTTTACAATGCGACAAATTTTATTTATTATGTAGCAAAAGTCTTCACCCAAAAGGTGAAGTTAGTTATGTATAGTAAGCTTATTAATAGTATTACACTAAGGTGTCGCAGGTAAAGCCTTTTTCGGCAGACGGCCAGTTTTATTAAAGGCTTTTTATAAATTTCTAATGGCAGATTACGGGCAGTACCGAAAAGTGCCGATAGCAATGGCGGGGATGCCGATATCTGGGGTTCACGGGGTGAAGTTTGTCTTCAGTCCGTGCTCTAAAGGCAATGCCAGCACCCCAGAAAATCTGACGATTTTCTGGGGACCCCGCCTGCGACACCTTAATAGAGCAGTAGAGCAGCAGAGCAATAGAGCAGCAGCGCAGCAGTTAAATAATTAAAAAAATTCCTTAATAAAAACTACTGCTCTACTGCTCTGCTGGTCTAAGAAGTCTTTGAGGTAGCCCCCGCCATTAAAAATGCATTTCTATCAGCAAATTGAGGGCAGTAAAAGCATATGGTGTGTTATTTTTACCAGGCTATAATCTGCTCCAGCAGGAACACTTTCTCCATAAACAGGCTCATTTATATGTTAAAATAATTTCTATGAAAAGATTGCCAGTGTGGATTAAAAACAATAAACTTAATCTCAATCATGAGACTCAAAGGAGATTAAAGAGCTGGAAGGTTCATACTGTCTGTGAGGAGGCAAGATGTCCCAACAGGCAGGAATGTTTCTCAAAACCAACAGCAACATTTCTTATCCTCGGTCCTGAATGCACGAGGAATTGTGGCTTCTGTTCAGTAAATACCGCAAGGGGCTCTCTCAGGGTTGATCCCGATGAACCAAGAAGGATAGCCATTGCAGCTAAGGAGATGGGACTGAGACATGTGGTGATCACATCTGTTACAAGGGATGACCTTCCTGATGGAGGTGCCTTCCAATTTGTGAGGGTCATGGAGGAATTAAAAAGGTATTTACCAGAAGCAACAATTGAGGTGCTTGTGCCTGATTTCAATGGTAATCTTGACTCCCTGAGGTCAGTCCTTGAGGCAGGTCCTGTGATTTTTAATCATAATATTGAAACGGTTCCTTCCCTTTATAAGAAGGTAAGGTCTGGTGCCTCCTTTGAGAGGTCTATTATGATCTTAAAGAGGGCAAAAGAGATCAGGCCTTCTACTCTGACTAAATCAGGGCTTATGCTTGGTCTGGGTGAAAGTATGGAGGAGGTAATAGAGGTCCTTAGAGAGCTTAGAGATGCCTGTTGCGATATCCTGACAATAGGCCAGTATCTGAGGCCTGCAAAAGCTAACCTGCCTGTTGTAGAATATATCACACCTGAGGTATTCATTGCCCTCAAAAACAGGGCAAGGGAATTAGGCTTCAAGTATGTAGCCTCGGGTCCTCTTGTGAGAAGTTCGATGAATGCAGAAGATATATTAAACTTTTACAGGGAGTATTTATGAAAAAAGTTGAATGTAAGATATCCAGCAGAATTGACAGGCTTCCACCCTATGTCTTTGCCGTGGTCAATAACCTCAAGATGCAGGCAAGAAAACAGGGTGAGGACATTATTGACCTTGGAATGGGCAACCCTGATATGGCTGCTCCACCTCATGTCATTGAAAAACTCTGTGAGGCTGCAAGAAATCCAAAGAATCACAGATATTCTGCATCAAGGGGTATCACCCAGCTCAGGATGGCCATATGTGAATGGTATAAAAGGCGATTTGATGTGGATCTTGATCCTGAAACAGAGGCAGTAGTAACAATAGGTTCAAAGGAAGGCCTGTCCCATCTGGCTCTGGCCCTTATAGAACCAGGTGATGTGGCCCTTACACCTACACCAGCCTATCCAATACATCCCTACAGTGTGATAATAGCAGGAGGTGAGGTGAGGAGTGTTCCTATTGGATACGGGATAGATTTTTTTTCAGAGATTGAAAAGGCCTACAAGACCTCCTGGCCAAGACCCAAGCTCCTTATAATAAACTTTCCCCATAATCCAACCACCTCTGTTGTGGAGGGGCTTTCTTTTTTTAAAAAGATAGTTGACTTTGCAAAGGAAAACAATATTATGGTCATACATGACTTTGCCTATGCTGACCTTGTCTTTGATGGCTACAAGGCGCCAAGTTTTCTTCAGGTCCCTGGTGCCAAGGATGTAGGTGTGGAGTTCTTTTCAATGACAAAGAGCTATTCCATGGCAGGCTGGAGGGTTGGATTTTGCGTGGGGAATAAGGATATAGTGGGTGTTCTTACAAGGATAAAGAGTTATCTTGATTATGGCATGTTTCAACCCATTCAGATAGCCTCAATAGTTGCCCTTAGAGGACCTCAGGATTGTGTGGAGCAGTATAGAAAGACCTATGAATCAAGGAGGGATGTTCTGGTAAAGGGGCTTCAGAAGATAGGCTGGTATGTGGAGCCACCAAAGGCAACCATGTTTGTATGGGCTGAGATACCTGATGAGTTTAAGAAGTTGGGTTCACTGGAATTTGCAAAATTCCTTCTTAAAGAGGCAAAGGTGGCAGTCTCACCAGGAATAGGATTCGGAGAGGGTGGAGATCATTATGTAAGATTTGCCCTTGTGGAAAATGAGCACAGGATCAGACAGGCAGTAAGGGGAATAAAGAGGGCATTATCACTGGGAAGCTGAGATGGCAGGAGTAGGGATCATAGGTTTTGGAACTGTTGGGACAGGCACGGTAAAGGTCCTCCTTGAAAATTCTGAGCTGATCAAGAAAAGAACAGGTCTTGACCTTAAACTTATAAAGATAGCTGATCTGGATATAAAGAGGAACAGGGGTGTGAGAGTACCTCAAGGGATTCTTACTGATGATGTCTCTCAGGTCCTTGAGAATCCATCTATTGATATTGTTGTTGAACTTATTGGTGGGTTAAGACCTGCAAAGGATTTCATCCTTCGTGCAATCAGGAATAAAAAACATGTTGTTACTGCCAATAAGGCACTCCTTGCAGAGGATGGAGAAGATATATTCAGAGAGGCAGCAGAAAATGGTGTAATGATTGGATTTGAGGCATCTGTAGCAGGAGGTATCCCTATTATAAAGGTTGTGAAAGAAGGGCTTGTGGGAAATAAGTTCTTGTCCATCTACGGAATAATAAATGGTACCTCTAACTACATACTTACAAAGATGACAGATGAGAGGATCTCTTTTCAGGATGCCCTCAAGGAGGCACAGAGGCTTGGATATGCAGAGGCTGATCCAGGCCTTGATGTGGAGGGTATAGATGCTGCACATAAGCTCACGATCCTTGCATCCCTTGCCTTTGGTATCCCTCTTTCCTATAAAAAGATATACAGGGAAGGGATAACAAATATTACTCCTCTGGATATAGAGTTTGCCTCAGAGCTTGGTTACAGGATAAAACTCCTTGCCATTGCGAAGCTCTTAAATAAAGAGCTTGAGCTGAGGGTCCATCCCACCATGGTACCTGAGGAATATCTTATATCAAGGGTGGATGGGGTATTTAATGCTATTTATGTAGAGGGTGATGCTGTTGGTCCCACCCTTTATTATGGAAGGGGTGCAGGTGATATGCCAACAGGTAGTGCAGTTGTCAGTGACATAGTGGATATTGCAAAAAAGATAAAATCTCCTGAACCGAATTCAATCGGAACAGGTTACAGCGATATGGCAATCAAGGATATGGGTGAGATAATGAGCATGTATTATTTCAGATTTACTGCAATTGATAGACCAGGCGTGCTTTCAAAGATATCAGGCATACTTGGTGAGCATAATATTAGTATTGCCTCTGTTATACAGAAAGGCAGGCGTATAGGTGGTGCTGTGCCTCTGGTAATTCTTACCCATACTGCAAAGGAAAAGGATGTAAAGACCGCACTTTCTGAGATTGACAGGCTTCCAGTGGTGGCTGACAAGAGCTTCCTTTTGAGGGTTGAAGGTAAAGAGGAAGATATTATAAAATAATTTTTTCGGAGGTACGAGGATGCAGGTAGATAAAAGGATAAATATTAAAGGTCTTGTTTGTCCCTATACATTTGTAAAGGCAAAACTTGCCATTGAGGATATGGAGATAGGTCAGGTTCTGGAGATACTCCTTGATTATGAGGAGGCATCAAGGAGTATTCCGAAGTCGATGGAAGACCATGGTCATAAGGTCCTTAAGGTGGAAAAGATTAATGACACCGACTGGATTATTCAGGTAAGAAAGGAGAGGGAGTGATGGAGTTTACAGAGGCCCAGCTTCAGAGATATTCAAGGCATATCATACTTCCAGAGGTAGGCGGCAAGGGTCAGAAAAAGCTTCTCAATGCAAAGGTGTTTATTGTTGGTGCTGGAGGTCTGGGCTGTCCTGTGGGATACTATCTTACAGCAGCGGGTATTGGAACCATTGCAATTATTGACAATGATAATGTGGAATTGAGCAATCTTCAGAGGCAGATAGCCCACAGTGTAAATACCCTTGGTATGCCAAAGGTTGAATCAGCCAAAAGGACCTTTGAGGCACTCAATCCTGATGTAAAGATTGTTGCTATAAAAGACAAGATTACAAAAGACAATATACTTGACCTCATAAAGGACTATGATATTGTAGTTGATGGAAGTGATAATTTCCCCACCAGGTATCTTGTCAATGACGCCTGTGTAATGCTTGGGAAACCCCTGGTAAGTGGTGCGATTCTCAGGTTTGAAGGCCAGGTTACAACAATTCTTCCCAGGGAAGGTCATTGCTACAGATGTCTTTTTGAAGAACCACCACCACCAGGACTTGTTCCATCCTGTCAGGAGGCTGGTGTACTTGGAGTCCTTCCTGGTGTAATCGGGGCCCTTCAGGCTACTGAGGTTATAAAGCTAATTCTTGGCAGGGGCGATATTTTAAAGAATGAGCTGCTCATTTACAATGCCCTAAAGACGAGTTTCAGAAAGGTCAGGGTTAAGAGAAACCCTGATTGTCCGGTATGCAGTGATTTCCCAAGGATTAAGGAGCTTATAGATTATACTGAAGGATATTGTGCCATCAGATAAACTCTTTATCAGTCCCGTGGTATTTAATGAGATGATAAGTCATGCAAAGGAGGTCTATCCAGAAGAGGCCTGTGGTATCCTCTCTGGTGATAATGACAGAGTGAGTTATCTATTTAAAATGACCAATGTAGAGCATTCTCCTGTAAGTTATCTCATGGACTCAAAGGAGCAGTTAAATGTAATGAAGGAGATAAGAAGGAGGGGACTTCGGATGCTCGGTATTTATCACTCTCATACCGCAAGTGATGCCTATCCTTCAGCAAAAGACAGGGAACTTGCCTTTTATGAGGATGTTGCTTATGTAATAATAGGCCTTGCAGGAGAAATCCCTGTTGTAAGGGCCTTCAGTATAAAGGAGCAGAAGGAAGTAAAAGAGATTGAATTAATAATCGGGTAGCTAAGTGATGTAGCAGTTCAGGACAGGTCAATTTATTAAAATAAAAAACCGGAGGTTAACAATGGGTTATGTTCAGGGTTTAAAATGCAGGGAATGTGGAAGGGAATATCCCATTGAGCCTATTTATGTCTGTGAGTTCTGTTTTGGTCCTCTTGAGGTTGTTTATGACTATAAAAAGATTGCAAAGGTCCTTAATAAAAAGAAGATACAGCAGAGGGCTAAGACTCTCTGGAGGTATAAAGAACTGCTTCCAGTGGAGGGAGACCCGGTGGCAGGCATAAATGCTGGATTCACTCCACTGGTGAAGGCTACAAGACTGGGAGAGACCCTGGGAATAAAAGAGTTATATATAAAAGATGATACCGTTGCCCATCCAACCCTTTCCTTTAAGGACAGGGTAGTCTCTGTTGCCCTCACAAAGGCAAGGGAATTCGGTTTTGATACCGTTGCCTGTGCATCAACTGGAAATCTTGCCCATTCAGTATCTGCACAGGGTGCAATGGCAGGCTTCAGGAGGTTTGTATTCATACCAGCAAGTCTTGAACCGAGCAAGATTATAGCATCTCTTGTCTATGAGCCCAATGTGGTTGCTGTTGATGGAAATTATGACGATGTAAACAGACTCTGCAGTGAGATTGCCAATAAATATAGATGGGCCTTTGTGAACATAAATATCAGGCCTTTTTATGCAGAAGGTTCAAAGACCCATGGTTTCGAGATAGTTGAACAACTTGGATGGAAGACGCCTGACAATGTTATTATTCCCTGTGCAAGCGGCTCCTTGCTTACAAAGATCTGGAAGAGCTTTAAGGAATTTAAAGAGATAGGTATAATAAAAGAGGTAGATGCAAAGGTCTTTGGTGCTCAGGCAACTGGATGCAGTCCCATTGTTACTGCCCTTAAGCAGGGAGTAGATGTTATAAGACCTGTAAAGCCAAATACCATAGCAAAGTCTCTTGCAATAGGAAATCCGGCAGATGGATTCTATGCACTGCAGGCTATCCGTGAAAGCGGCGGATATGGTGCTGATGTAAGTGATGAAGAGATTATTGAAGGTATGAGACTACTTGCAAGAACAGAGGGGATATTCGCAGAGACCGCTGGCGGTGTCACAGTGGCTGCCACAAAGAAACTTGTAAAGGAAGGATATATAAGACCAGATGAGATAACTGTAATCTGTATTACGGGCAATGGCCTTAAGACCCAGGAGGCATTGAATGGAAAGGTCCCTTCACCTCATTATATAAAGCCTTCCCTTGCCTCTTTTGAAGAGGTAATGAAAGATAAAGGACTACTCTAAGGAGGTAATACCTATGGCAGTTAAGGTAAAGATACCTACACCACTTCAAAGACTCACAAATGGAAAGGATGAGGTTGAAGGAAAGGCAGGTACAATCATAGAACTTATAACTGACCTTGACCAGAAGTATCCAGGGCTTATGGAAAGGATATCAGAGGGTGGTAAGATCAGGAGATTTGTAAATATTTATGTTAATGAGGAGGACATAAGATTCCTTCAGGCAGAGAATACCACTGTAAAAGATGGAGACGAGGTATCTATAGTTCCTGCCATTGCAGGTGGTTCTTTAAAATAATATAAGGAGGTTATTGTGAAAAAGAGGGTTAAACTGACATTTCCACAGCATCTTATTAAAGAACCCGTTCTTTTCAGGATGGCTAAGACATACGATGTGATGCCTAACATCAGAAGGGCAAGGGTTACTGAAACAGTGGGAGAGATGGTCCTTGAGCTTGAAGGTACAGAGGAAAACCTTGAAAAGGGTATTCAATCCCTTAGAGAGCAGGGGGTGGAGGTGGAGCTTATTGAAGGAGAATTTCTGGAGTAATTATGCAACTAAGTACAGAGCTCAGTCAATGGAAAGGTATAATTAATCATTATAGGGCCTTTTTACCTGTAACAGATTCCACGCCCGTTATAACCCTGAAGGAGGGGAATACACCTTTATTAAAGATTAATAATCTAACAAAGAAGCTCGGGATAAATTTAGACCTTTACTTTAAGTTCGATGGTGCAAACCCAACAGGTTCTTTTAAAGACAGGGGTATGACGCTTGCCATATCCAAGGCACTTGAGGATGGTTCAAGGGCTGTAATATGCGCTTCCACAGGAAATACCTCTGCTTCAGCAGCAGCCTATGCAGCAAGGGCAGGGCTCAAGGCAATTGTAATAATTCCTGCTGGGAAGATTGCCCTTGGAAAACTCTCTCAGGCACTTATTCATGATGCCCTTGTGCTTCAGATAGATGGGAATTTTGATAGGGCACTGAGTCTTGTCAGGGCACTTATAGAGAAATTTCCTATAACCCTTGTAAATTCCATTAATCCCTTCAGGCTCGAGGGCCAGAAGACAGCAGCCTTTGAGGTCTGTGACCAGCTCGGTTTTGCACCTGATTATCACGCCCTTCCAGTTGGTAATGCAGGCAATATCACTGCCTACTGGAGGGGATATAAGACTTATAAAGAAAAAGGTATTATAAACTCTCTTCCCAGGATGCTCGGTTTTCAGGCAGCAGGTGCTGCTCCTCTTGTGATTGGAAGACCTGTTGAAAATCCTGAGACAATAGCTACTGCAATAAGGATCGGCAAGCCAGCAAGCTGGCAGGGTGCTATCCAGGCAAGGGATGAATCAGGTGGAAGGATAGAGGCAGTTACCGACGAAGAGATACTGAATGCCTATAGACTGATTGCCTCAACCGAGGGGATTTTTTGTGAAGCAGCCTCTGCAGCCTCAGTTGCCGGGATAATAAAACTTTACAACGAAGGATATCTTAAAAAAGGTTCATCTGTTGTTTGCACACTTACTGGACATGGTTTAAAAGACCCAGATACTGTCTTTAAGGCAACGAAAGAACCCTTAAGGGTGAAGGCTGAACTTTCAGAAATTGAAAGGATTGTAGAGGAGAATCTGTGAAATATATTGTTATCGTGACTGATGGAATGGCGGACAGACCACTCAAGGAACTGGGTGGTAAGACTCCTCTTATGGTGGCTTTCAAGCCAAACATGGATATGCTTGCCTCACAGGGAGTTGTTGGCATAGTGAGGACCATACCAGAAGGGCTCTATCCAGGCTCTGATGTTGCGAATCTGGGTATCCTGGGATACGACCCTGGTAAATACTATACTGGAAGGGCACCACTTGAAGCAGCAAGCATAGGAGTGAATCTATCAGAGGATGATGTGGCCTATAGATGTAATCTTGTGACACTTCAGTTTAATAAGGACAGGACAAAGGCAATAATGGAGGACTACAGTGCAGGTCACATAACTACTGAAGAGGCAAGAGAACTTATAAAGATCCTTAACGAGTCACTCTCTAATGAGTTTATATCCTTTTATCCCGGTGTGAGCTACAGACATCTGATGATATGGAGAAAAGGTATAGCTGATTGTGAGTGTACACCACCCCATGATATTACGGGTAAGGAGATTACTGATTATCTGCCTTCTGGAAGGGCTGATGAGACCTTGAGGTCCCTCATGCTCAGATCAGTAGCTCTGCTTGAGGCAGCTCCTGTTAACAAGGCGAGGCTACAGAGCGGTAAGAAACCAGCAAACAGCATATGGTTATGGGGGCAGGGCAAAAAGCCGAGCATACCCACATTCGTGGAGAAATACGGGCTCAGGGGTTCCATAATATCAGCTGTTGATCTTACTAAGGGCATAGGAATATACGCAGGTCTGGATGTTATAAATGTACCGGGCGCTACAGGTTATATAGACACAAATTATACCGGAAAGGCTGAATATGGCATCAACAGTCTCAAAGACCATGACTTTGTTTATATCCACATTGAGGCACCTGATGAGGCCTCCCATGAGGGAAGTGTTGAAAAAAAGATAAAGGCAATAGAAGATATAGATGCCCTTGTCATTGGAACTGCCCTCAGGATGCTTAAATCCTTTGATGATTACAGGATACTGATCCTTCCTGACCACGCCACACCAATATCTGTAAGAACTCATACAGAAGAGCCTGTTCCATTTATTCTTTATGACAGTAGAAAGAAGACCGGTAATAAGATAGTATTTGATGAGTCCATAGCTGAGCTAAAAGAGATTGTCAGGATTGATGAAGGTTTTAAACTGATGGATTATTTCATAAAGGAAGTTATTTAATTACAATCGAATGTTTATGGTTCCTTTCGCTTTATTCTCTTGCTCCTCGAATTAGCTGATAAAAATTCTTAAGAACGGGGTTCAGGCGAGTAACGACTTCAATATAGCCATGCTATAAAACTTTGAAGCTTGCACCTTAAGCTATTTTGGCATACCCTCTATTTCTATCGGCAGTTACAGCATAAAAATTTTTCCTTGACAAGAGATTTTTTTTAATTTAAAATCTATTCTAAAGGGGGTTTTAAAAGGCCTTTTGAATGAAGATTCATGAAAATAAAAGGGGGCATAATGCCAGCAATTTAGAATAAAAAATTGGGAGGGTGCCATGAGTTACAGGGAATTTGAGGATTCCGGTCAGCTCAGTGCAAAGGGCCTAATCTTTCCAGGAGAAGAAAACAGCAGATGGGCTAATTTATTATCTGACACAATTGCGGGGCTTAACAAAAAGCTTTATGAACTTGAGAGATACTGTGTTGGTCAGCACTATCACGAAGAACTCTTCAGGGAGATTTCAGAATGTATTGATAGTGTAATACCCTTTTTTAAGGCCTTTGAGGAGGGTGTTAGAGACAGAAAGATCATAAAATGTGCCCAGATTATCTTCAGAGACAAGACCCCTATATTTTCAAAATCCTATTATTTTAACAGGGCGAGGACATGGCCTCAGGGTTATCAGGGTGACTACATAACAATGGAAAACTGCTACAAAAATATGCCTCTTTCCATTGGTATAGGTTTTTATCTTGATCTCTATCTCCTGAATTCACCCCTTGGAAGGGCTGTAAGAAACAGGATAAAGATGCTGGAGGAGCTGCTCAGAGAAGAGCTAAAGAATAGAAAGGGTGCATCCATGCTGAATATAGCCTGCGGCTCCTGCAGGGAACTCATGGGTCTGGCTGTGGAAATAATGGATTATAATGCCGATGTAACCTGTATTGATAATGATGAAGATGCCTTGCGGTTTTCTATGAAAAGACTCTCTACCCTTGGCCTTGATGAGTATGTGAAGTTCTTCAAATACAATGCAATACGGATGTTTGATGTGGACTCCAGCATGAGTGAATTCAGGGGACAGGATATTATTTACAGTGTGGGATTCTTTGATTATCTTCCATCCGACTTTCTGACGAGGATGTTCAGGTCACTTTATAATATCCTGAACCCAGGAGGAGTGATGATTGTAGCATTCAAGGATGCTGACAGATATGACCACAGACCATATCACTGGATGGTGGACTGGGATGGTTTCCTGCAGAGAAATCCAGAAGATTTTTACAGAATATTTAAGGCAGCAGGCATTCCATCATCATCAATCACTGAAAAAAGGGAGTCCACAGGGATCGTAGTCTTTTATATGATCCATAAAAAATAAGTAAAGCATGGGCATATTTTCTGGCAGGGTTGCTATTGTTACCGGAGGGAGCAGGGGTATTGGTTGTGCAATAGTCAAGGAACTTTGCCGCAATGGTGCCCGGTGTATATTTACCTATCTTTCAAATGAGTCATCTGCACTGGCGATTTCTGAGGAGATAAGGGCTGAAGGTGGAGTTGCAATCCCTGTAATGGCTGATGTGAGGGATTATGAAAAGGCCAGGCTTCTTGTGGAGCAGGCTAAGGAGCTGGGAAGATATGATATCCTTATTAATAATGCTGGGATTACCCGTGATAGGGCCTTTATGTTCATGAGCCCTGAGGAATGGCGGGATGTGATCGATACAAATCTGACAGGTGTATTTAATATTACCAGAGCATCTATAATCTCTTTTTTAAAACAACAGGGTGGTAATATAGTGAATCTCTCCTCAGTAAGTGGAATACATCCTATGCCGGGGCAGGTGAATTATGCCTCTTCAAAGGCCGGGATTATAGGATTCACAAAGGCCCTGGCAAAGGAAGTGGGACCTTATAATATAAGGGTAAATGCTGTTGCCCCTGGATTTATTGATACCGAGATGACACAAAAGATACCTGCTAAGATGCGAGAAAAGCTCATTGAAATGATTCCTTTCAGGAGATTTGGCACAATTGAAGAGGTTGCAAGAATAGTCTTATTTCTTGTAAGTGATGAGTCACAATACATAACAGGTCAGACAATACAGATCGACGGAGGTCTCGGACTTCTTGGATAAATTAAGAGATGTTGTGATAACAGGTGCAGGTGTTATCTCACCTCTTGGTGAGGGCAGAAAGATATTCTGGGATGCTCTAAGGGATGGCAGAGGGGGTTTTTCTGAAATAACACTCTTTGATTCATCAAAATTTAATGTCCCTGTAGCAGGAGAGATTAAGGATTTTAATCCATTGAACTATCTTGAAAAAAGGAAGATAAGGGACCTTGACAGAAGCACTCTCCTTGTCTGTTCTGCTGCAAGGCTTGCTATTGAAGATGCTGGCATTGCTATTACAAATGATAATACAGATGATATCGGTGTAAGCATAGGATCAACTTTTGGCAGTCTGCACAGCATATCTCAATTTGACATGACAGGTCTTAAGGAGGGTCCGAGATTTGTTAATCCCTCTCATTTCCCTAATACTGTTATTAATTCTCCTGCCAGTAGAGTATCTATTTTATTCAACATAAAGGGATTCAATACAACAATCTCCACAGGTTTCTGTGCAGGTCTTGATTCAATTATCTACGCCTCTGATCTTATTAAACTTAACAGGGCTGAAATAGTCCTTGCAGGAGGTGTGGAGGAACTCTGTGAGGAGACCTTTTTATGTTTCCATACACTGGAATATCTTTCTGGTTGTGATGGATCAGAACCCATCTCCTGCCCTTATGATAAAAGGAGAAAAGGTTTTATATTTTCTGAAGGAGCTGCTGTGCTTGTGCTTGAATCCAGAGAGCATGCCCTGAAAAGAGGGGCCAGTATACTGGCAAGAATTGCAGGATATGGAAATGCCTTTGAACCAGAAGGAGACATAGGATTTGATAAAATGAGCAGAGGGCTTGAGCTTGCAATAAGGGAGGCCCTTAGAGATGCCTCCCTTGAACCAGAGGATATCGATTATATCTGTGGCACTGCTAATTCCACCCCTGGTCTTGACAGGATGGAGACAGAGGCAATAAAAAATGTCTTCAAGGACCATGCCTTTAGAGTTCCGGTAAGTTCTATTAAGTCAATGCTCGGAGAGACCTTCTCTGCAGCAGGTTCCTTTGGTCTTCTTGCAGCAGCCGGTTCTATTGTAGAGGGTTTTATCCCGCCAACCATAAATTATCAGGTAAAAGATCCCCTCTGTGACCTTGATTATGTTCCCAACAGGGCAAGAACCTTAAAGGTCAATAGAGCCCTTGTCCTTTCCTCAGATCCTTATGGTCAAAATTCTGCTGTCATAATCGAAAGACCGCTCTAATTCTTAACTCTTCTTCTGTGTTAAAATAATTCATGCTTACAAGGATAAAGGCAGGTGTTCCTGTTTATGGTGGTTATACCCTTACAAGACAGGAGGGAGAGGGTGTTATATTTGTTAAAGGTGCACTTCCTGATGAGGTTGTTGATATCAGGATAGAGGAAAAGAAAAAGGATTATTCCATCGCAAGGGTCTTAGAGATAATTGAGCCCTCACAGTGGAGGGTAAAGCCTTTATGTGAGGTTTATGGTCTTTGTGGAGGCTGTCAGTTACAGCATGCTGATTATGATTACCAGCTTAATATCAAGGCAGAGGTCCTGAAGGATATCCTCAGGAGGATATCCAGGCTGGAGTTTGAGATAATACCAATAAAGTCCTTAAGGCCTTTCAATTATAGATACAGGGCACAGTTTAAGATTGACAGAACAGGCATGGGGTTTTACAAAGAGGCAAGCAGGCAACTAATACCCCTTCAATCCTGTCCGCTCATGATTGACAGGATTAATTCATTATTCCCTGTTTTACAGAAACTTTCTGATTTCAGGTCTTTGAAGGAAATTCATGTATCAAGCAATGGAGATGAAGCCATTGTCTATCTGAAGGGATTGAATTACAGCGATGACATAGTAAAGGTCCTTTCTCAGGGTATTTCAGGTATCACCTTTGAAAATAAGGTCTATGGGTCTGAATACATAAATCTTAACCTTGATGGTCTTTCCTATACCGTATCCTCAAGGAGCTTTTTTCAGACAAACTGGGAGCTTAATGAGATACTCCTCAGGAGGATTTCTGACTTAATACCTGACAGCGATATGAGGCTCCTGGATCTTTATGCTGGTGCAGGAAATTTTTCTATTCCCCTTTCAAGAAAGGTTAAAGAGATAACAGCTGTTGAGGAAAATTTTTTTGCCTTTAGTGACCTTAAAAGAAACATAGCATTAAATGAAATTAAAAATTGTAAGGCACTGAACTCCTCCATAGAAAAATTTAAACCCTCAGGTCATAATGATATCATCATCATTGATCCACCAAGGCCTGGTATGACAGATAAAGCCCTGAAGAGGGTAATGGAGGCAGATCCTGAATGGATTTTTTATGTATCCTGCAATCCAGCAACCCTTGCAAGGGATATAAAGAAGCTATCTGATAAATATGAGGTCCAGGGTGTAGAGATGTTTGACTTCTTCCCTAACACTTATCATATTGAGACCCTGGCAATTATGAAAAAAAGAGGTTGAAGTTGCAGGAGATAGCCCTCTGTCAAAATGAAGTTATCAAAAGAGCCCATAAAGAACTATTTAATCTCCCTGATGATTCTTATATTGTGTCGTCGGATATTATAAAAGAAATCCTTAAAATCCGAAGATTAGAAACATCAAAGGTTCATCTATGTCTCAACTGGTCAGGCCTGTTCAATGTGATTCTATGGAGTGAAAGGCTTTCCAGTTCCCTGATTAAAAATATCCTGGTCAAGACTGGACTTGAAGAGAAAGAATTTAAATATGCGACGGACACAGATCCCCTTACTCTTTTCCACTGGCTCTATTATGGTAAGAGATTCAAGGTACTGAGAAAACTCTGCATTCTGGCAAGGGATATGGCTCAGGATAAGGTCAGGGCAGTCCGCTTTGAATGTCATCTTATAGCAGAGGAGATACCCACCATAGTGGCAAGCACATTATGAAGCCTCAAATGTTAGGACTTCCTGTAAGGAAGTCAAAAGACATAGCAGCAATCCTTAAAAAAGATTCTATAACAAATCTTGTTAGAAAAGAATTCCCCTCAGCCTTTCTTGCTGGTGGATACATAAGAGATCTCCTTCTTGGTAAAAGCTCAAATGACAGGGATTATGTGGTAAGAGGAAAACCTGATTATGAAAAGATTAAAAGACTCTCAAGGAGTCTCGGAGGAAGTTTTTTTATTTTAAAAAATCTGGCAAGATTAGTTCTTAAAGATCAGGAGGTAGATATTACCTTTACAGATGAATCAATAGAAAGAGACATCGGTAAAAGGGATTTTACGATTAACAGTCTTGCCTGGTCTCCTGAGCAGGGAATAATAGACTTACACGGAGGGTTAAAGGATATAAAGAGGAGGGTTATCAGGGTTATTTCCAGAGATAATATTCGTTCTGACCCTGTAAGGATCCTAAGGGCCTACAGGCTTGCTGCTGAGACCAATTGTACTATAGACCCATTGACCAGAAAGGTGCTTTCAGAGCTGAAGGTTATGCTCAGGGCTACTGCAAGGGAAAGGCTTACATCAGAATTAATAAGGCTTTTGAATCTGGAGCAACCCGATAGATACCTGAGGATGGCAATTGATGATAAAATTTTACAGTTAATTCTTGATGTTAATGAAAATAGTATTATAAATAACTTTAAGATTTATAAAAAACTATCTGTTTTTTATAAAAAAAATAAGATTCATATGCCCGAGATTGCTCTCTCACAGGGGATTAATGGACTTGGCTTTTTGAGGCTCGTATGCCTGAGCTATAAAAAAAAGAGATGGCTTATAAAACTCAGCAGAAAAAATCAGAGGCTCCTTGAGGCACTTCATAGGCTCTTAAGCAAGTGGAGTCCTGAAACTTTCAAGGATAAAAAAAGACTATTTGAGTTATATTACAGTATCAAAGACTTTCCCGAGGGTCTTGGTTTTTTGCTTTCAAGCAGGAGATTGCTTAAGGAGGCTCAAAGATTCAAAGAGGTTTTGAATAATCCACTTATCAGAGGACTTGATATTATTAAAAACAGTGACATAAAATCCAAACACATAGGGATTGTCTTAAGAAGGCTCTGGCAACTTCAATTTTGTGGTAAGATCAGAACAAAAGAGGATGCAATGAGAGAGTTTCACAAACTTAAAAGGGAGTTAAGATGAAAGAAACCTCATTAAAAAAGATATTCTTTGTCTTTCTTAAGATAGGTGCCTTTGCCTTTGGTGGTGTCTATTCAATGCTCGCCTTTTTTGAAAGGGAATTGCTTCACAGAAATAAATGGCTTTCAGAAGAAGAATTCAGTGAGGCAGTTGCTGTAGGCCAGCTTACGCCAGGGGCTCCAATAATAAATACAGGCATATTTATAGGGTATCGCCTGAGGAGATTAAAGGGCGCACTGATAACGATTACTGGACTGGTTCTTCCATCTCTGATAATAGTGGTTACACTTGGTTATGTTTATATTAAATATCGTGAAATAGAAATTGTAAAGGCCTTTTTAAAAGGAATAGGTGCTGCTGTTGTCGGGCTCCTGCTGGGTGTTATATATAAGCTGGGCAAAAAGATCCTGAATAGTTCCTCAGCTATTGTTCTTGGAATGATGGTATTAATTCTTGCAATTTTAAAGATAAATCCTATTGCGCTCTTAGTCCTCAGTGGATTGACAGGATTAATTCTTTACAGGAGAAGAGATGCTTAAATTTTTCTTTATACTCTTTTATATAAATCTCTTTACCATTGGCGGTGGCTATGTAATGTTACCACTCCTTGAAAAGGAACTTGTTGAGAGACTTCACTGGCTCAGCCACCAGGAATTCATAGAGGCGATTGCGGTGGGGCAGATCACACCAGGACCTCTTACAATCATGAATGCCTTTATTGGTTACAAACTTTTCGGGATTGCAGGTGCTATTGGTGCTACCATAAGCTCCTATCTACCATCCCTTATTGTAGTCACATTGATATGCTATTATTATCAGGGATTCAGGAGATCTCCTTTTGTGGATGCAGCCTTTAAGGGTATTAAACCAGCTGTGGTTGGTCTTCTTATGGCAACAGCAATATCCCTTGGAAAGGTCTCCATTACAGATTCTTTTACAGGTTTTATTGCCCTTCTTTCCTTTATCCTTATTGCCTTTACAAAGATTGATCCAACCTTAATAATCCTTGGTGCAGGCATAGCAGGTATTCTTATTCCCTAAACTGCCGATAGGAATGGCGGGGGATGCCGAAAAGGCTTTATCGCGACACCTTAATGTAAGATTTTTAATAATATTACCGAACATTTCTTACTTCACCTTTTGTGAAAAACTGTTTAAACCGTAACTCCGCCTCAAATACGTAATAGGATTTAGTAAAAGTAAGCAGGGATTGACTTTTCTGCGTATCTTTTATATATTAATATTCCGTATATACGTAATATTAATATGCAACATCCTGAATGGGCATTAAAACACAAAAGAAAGGGCACTGAACTCAGGCTTATCCGTGGCACTTATTATCTTTACGAAGTCA
>CALJEL010000085.1 GCA_938074335.1 uncultured bacterium
AGAACTAACCGCAGCTGCTGCAGGAAGAGCTTGAGCATCCTGAACAGCTGGAGCCTGTATTTTCAACTCCGCTCATACCGAAGACAGAAAGTTTCTTTTTAAGCTCCTTCTGTCCGCACTTAGGACATGTAATCTCTTCATCTTTTTTCATAACAAGCCTTTCAAAATCCTCTCCACAGGCATTACATTTATATTCAAAGATTGGCATAGTTCCTCCTCCTTATTTAATTGTACTTTTCAATGACTCCCAGTCTTTAAGAAATCTCTCCAATCCAATATCTGTTAATGGATGTTTAAGTAACTGGGTTATAACTCCATAGGGGATTGTAGCTATATGGGCACCTATCTTGGCAGCCTCTACTACATGAAGCGGATTCCTTATGCTCGCCACTATTACCTCTGTTTCAAAAAGATAATTCTCATATATGGTCATGATATCAGCAACGAGGTCCATCCCTGTATGACTTATGTCATCAAGCCTTCCAACAAAGGGACTCACATAGGTGGCACCTGCCTTTGCTGCAAGAAGTGCTTGAGAGGGCGAAAAAATAAGGGTTACATTTGTCTTGATGCCTTCAGCACTTAGCTGTCTTACAGCCTTCAGGCCTTCCTCTGTCATGGGAACCTTTACAACTATGTTTGAGGCAATCTTTGCAAGTCCCCTTGCCTCAGCAATTATATCCTCTGCCTTAGTGCTTACAGCCTCTGCACTGACAGGTCCATTGACAATACTGCATATCTCTTTAAGGAGCCCGATCGGCTCTCTCTTCTCCCTGGCAATAAGGGATGGGTTTGTGGTTACACCATCAATAACTCCAAGCGAGTTAGCCTTTTTAATCTCCTCAATATTAGCGGTGTCAATAAAAAATTTCATATCTCCTCCTCAGAGCAGTACAACAGCAGAGCAACAGACCAGTAGTCCTTATTAAGAAATTTATTTTATCACTTTAACTCTGCTCTATTCTATTATATCCTACAATAACTATCCCTGAATTATCAGCTTCTTCTATAACCTTTTCTCTCTGTAAAAGAAGGCAGCCACCCGCCTCAAGGCCAAGCACTGCACAGCCTGACTCCTTCATTGACCTTATAGTGTCAGGCCCTGCAACAGGGACATCAAATCTCAGGTCCTGCTGGGGCTTGCTCACCTTAACAACAACTGCACCCTCACCTGCAAGTTTGCCTCCTCTTTTTATTGCCCTGTCTGTTCCTTCTATCGCCTCAACAGCCATAACTGCCTTATCCTTAACAATAACGGTCTGGCCAATGTCAAGCCTTCCGATCTCCTTTGCTATCCTGAAACCAAATTCTATATCCTCCATCTGAGCCTTTGAGGGTTTTTTCCGCGTTAAAACTCCCTCACCCACCAGAAGAGAAGATGCAAAATCTGTTATCTTAAGAATCTTTATCCCTTCTTTCTGTATCTCATTAACTATAGCAAACATTATGGTATCGTCTTTTCTGTCCTTTAGACTCATTAAAAGCTTTATCGCCCTCAGGTCAGGTATTATCCTGCTCCGGTAAAGGAGTTCCTTCGGAGCCTTTCCTGCCATGAGGGCCTCTTTAATGCCTGCTGTTTTTAAGCCTTCAATTATACTGCCTAATTTACCTATACTGAGCCATTTTACCTCATCGGAATAATCCTCTATCTCTGAAGATGCCAGCTCCTTTAAGGCAATTGTGAAGACATGGTATCCCTTCTTTCTTGCCTCCTTTGCAATTAAACGAGGTAGTTCACCCATGCCTGCTATAATGCCAATCTTCCTTGATTCCATATTCCTATCAGCGACTGCTCTTATCTACAGATTCCCCTCTTGTTCTCCTTGATGAATTCAATAAGAGTCTTTATCTCATCTGTGTAGGGAAGGGTCTCAAGGACCTTTTTTATTGCATCACCCAGGGTCAACTTTTCCCTGAAGAGTATCTTGTATGCCTTTTTTAATTCCGAGATAGCTTCATCGGAAAATCCATGTCTCTTGAGTCCCACGGTATTGAGACCGTGAAGTTCTGCCCTTGCACCAGCTGCCATCATGTAGGGAGGTATATCCTGACCAACTCCGCTGAACCCTCCAACCATTGCATAGGCACCAATCCTTGTAAACTGATGAACTGCCACGAGCCCTCCTATCACAGCATAATCAAAGACCTTTACATGACCTGCAAGGGTTGCTGCATTTGCCATAATGATATTTCTGCCAATCTTACAGTCATGGGCAATATGGACATAGGCCATCAGGAAGTTGTTGTCTCCTATCTCTGTCCATCCATCACCTCCTACAGAAGCCCTGTGAATGGTTACACTCTCACGGATAATATTGTTATTGCCGATTCTTACTCCTGTATCCTCACCTTTATATTTAAGATCCTGAGGTGGTAGACCTATGGTGGTAAAGGGATATATGGTACAGTTTGAACCTATCTCAACCCGTCCCTCCATTACTACATGACTGATTAGCCTGGTATTTGTTCCCAGATGAACAGGTCCATTAATAATACAGTAGGGTCCTATTATCACACCCTCTTCAAGGACTGCCTCTTTTGAGACAATAGCTGTTGGATGTATCTCTGCCATATCCTTATAGCTCCCTGTCTGTTACCATGGCTGTAAATTCAGCCTCAGCAACTATCTTATCCTGCACAAAGGCCTCTCCGGAAAACTTCCAGACAGAACCCCTGTTGTGAGTTACCCTTACCTCAAATCTCAGCTGATCACCAGGCAAAACAGGTTTTCTGAACTTTGCCTTTTCAATTGACAGAAAATATACATGTCTTCCCTGAACACCTGATTTGTAGGCAAGCACCCCTGCAGCCTGAGCCATGGCCTCAATTATCAAAACACCGGGCATTACAGGATTGCCAGGAAAATGTCCCACAAAGAATTGTTCATTCATCGTGACATTCTTGATTGCAGAGATCCTCACGCCCTGCTCAAGCTCAAGAACCCTGTCCACAAGTAAAAAGGGATACCTGTGGGGAAGTATGGACTGGATCTCTTTAATATCAATCATTTCTCTGACCTCCCTTCAATAATATTTAATCTCTCTTCAAGTTCTTTTATCCTTTTAAATAATTCCGGTAACCTCTTATAAAGGGCATAAAGCCTGAACCATTCCCTGTGAGGAAGTGTTGGTGTCCCAAAATAGGTTCCTGGCTTAAGGTCTTCCATTATCCCTGACTGGGCACCGATCCTCACACCATCAGCAATCTTAATATGATCAGCCACTCCAACCTGGCCTGCAAGGATAACACCTGCCCCAAGCTCTGAACTTCCTGCTATACCTGTCTGAGCAACTATTATACTGTGAGGACCAATCTTCACATTGTGGGCAATCTGAACAAGATTGTCTATCTTTGTTCCCCTCATGATAATGGTATTGCCCTTTGTAGCCCTGTCCACTGTGACATTTGCTCCTATCTCCACATCATCCTCAATGATTACACCACCCACCTGAGGTATCTTATAATGTCTTCCTTCCTCAAAGACATAGCCAAATCCATCAGAACCTATGACTGTGCCTGAATGGATTATTACCCTGTTTCCTATGGAGACCCTTTCCCTTATCACCACCCCTGGGTATATAAAACAATCATCGCCAATAATGGTATCCTCTCCAATAAATACATGGGCACCAATGAAGGTATTGTTTCCGATCCTTGCTCCCTTTGATATATACGCAAAAGGAGCTACAGTAAGCTCCTTACCAAACTCAACACCCTCTTCAATAATTGCCTGGTTACTTATTCCTCCTGGAGCTGGTTTTTTAACATAAAATAATTCAAGGAGCCTTGCAAAGGCATACTGTGGATTCTTTACCCTGATCTGGGAGGTCTTAACCTCCTCAAGAAAATCCTTCACAAGAATAGCCCCTGCCTTAAGCTCAATACCTTCTGGTAACTTTTCAGTTCTTAAAAAGGTAATATCAGAGGCCTGAGCATGTTCAATGCCCTCCACGCCTGTTATGGTGAGCTCAGGATCTCCCCTGAGCTCACCCATCAGATACTCGGTAATCTCTTTAAGGGTCATCATTTAAAGTAGTGAGTTAGTATGCAAGTGAGCTGTAGTGAATTAGTATGCAAGTGAGTTAGTGAGTTAGAAAATACTAATTCACCAACTCACTAATTCACTGCCCCTTTATTTCTTCTGTTTTCCATCGTAAATCTTTATAACCCGCTCTGTGAGGTCCAGACCTTCCTTTGAATACAGGATTAGACCTTCGGAGGATTCCAGAATCATGGTATATCCTTCTTTTTTGCCAATCTCATCTATTATATCCTTTAATTCCTTTAATATCCCTGTGGTAAGATCCCTCCTCTTTTTTTCCACCTCTGCCTGGGCATCCTGGACAAGTTTTTGATAATCCTGAATTAATCCTTCTATCTGGGCCTGTCTCTCCTGCCTCGCCTGTTCAGTGAGGGCAGGGGCCTGCTTTTCAAATTCTGCTCTCTGTGCATTTATCTTTTTTTCAAGCTCATCAATCTGTCCCTGCTTTTGTTTCACAAAAGCCTCAAGTTCTGCCTTTGCTTCCTTACCACGCTTTGAGTCATTAAGGGCCTTACCAAGATCCACATAGCCTATCTTTATCTCAGCTGCAATTGCATGATTGATAAGGAATACCCCTGCTACAAGAAAGATAATTGAAGCAAACATTAATCCACTCAACCAACCATTCCTTCGCCACCAGTTTAAACCTGTAAACATCTTTTCCTCCTTTTGTTTGTAATGCCTAATGTGCGATGTTTAATCAGTAAATGCGTAATCTGAAACCTCAATTCGGGATGAGCCTTTAAACTCATTACCCCTCAGGCATTATCATTAATGAGGCAATGCCTCTATTGATGCCTAAACTATTACTTCGCCATACAGAATAAATTAAAAATACGTGCTTTGTAAAGACTTTGACAATACCCTATTTTGCCGATACCCTGCTGGCAGGTTGCCTCAAAGTCTTTACAATGCGACAATTTTTATATATCTTGTAGCAAGAGGTCTTCACCCACAAGGTGAAGTCAGGTATGTATAGTAAACTTATTGGATATTTTACACTAAGGTGTCGCAGGTAAAGCCTTTTCAGCAGCCTGCCAGTTTTGTTGAAAGGATTATTATAAATTTCTATCGGCACTTTTCGGCAATAACTGTTACTTCGCCATCAATAAACAATTTAAAAGAATGTTCCAAAGGTAAATTCTATCCTTCCATTACTTTCATAAGGCTTTGGATCAAGATTTCTTCCATACTCAAGCCTTATGGGCCCTATGGGAGATATCCATCTTATACCAAAACCAGCTGTCCTGCGAAGGCTGTTCATAGGTTCTGATTGTTCAAAGGCACTGCCTGCATCAAAAAATAATACTCCTTTAAGTCTTGCCTCTTCAACAAGCGGGAAGATATATTCAAGGTTAAATATCAACTCCTTTGTTCCTCCCAGAGGTTCATTATTCTTATCCACCGGTCCTGCCTGGCCAAAACCGAGCCCCCTTACTGTATATATACCTCCCACATAGAATCTTTCATATACTGGGAGATCTCTTCCGAAGGCACCTGAGGCATAACCAAGTCTGCCCCTCAGGGAGAATGTAGTGCTTCCCCACGGGAAAAACCAGGCTGAATCAAAGACAGACCTTACAAAACTATTAGTTCCTCCAAGCCCTGCCACGGTGAGATAAAGGGCATTTCTTGAGCCCCTTGAGGGATCTAAGAAATTGTCTCTGGAATCCCTTACGATGGTGGGGCTCACACTGCTTGTTACCCTTGTGCCTGCCTGATCTTTAATAAACTGAGAGGCCTTATCATCCACATTTTCTATTTTCACACTCTCAAGATTATAGGCAATACTTCCACCCCAGTATTCTGAGAAATTCTTTCCAAGGGATACCTCAAAACCAGTTGCCCTCCTATCATACAGTGGATATTTTCTTGAAGATTTATAGATGCTCAGGCCTAATGAAAGGGGTTTATCAAGAAACCATGGGTCTCTATAGGAAAGTTCATATAGCGTCCTTCTGCCACCGAATTCTCCTCTTAATTTTATATACTGTCCTCTTCCTCCGAGATTCCCCTGCGTTAAATCCACCATGGCAACCCATTTATCAATAGAGCTATAACCACCACCCACACTGAGCATACCTGTTGGTCTTTCCTTCACCTTTATATCTATATCCACTGTCTTTGACTCCTGATCGGGTTTTGGATTAAGTTCTACAGTATCAAAGAACTGAAGATTATTTATTCTCTCATAGCTCCTTCTGAGAAGTTTGCTGTTGAATACATCTCCTTCATCAAGCCTCATCTCCCTTCTTATAACCTTATCCCATGTCTTTGTATTACCGGATATCTCTATCCTTCCAATCCTGAAGAGATCTCCCTCCTGAACATGAAGCAATAACTTTACAGTCTTTTTCTCTTCATCAGGGCTTATATCAGGTATAACACTGGCAAGGGCATATCCTCTTTCTGAATAAAAATTCACTATATTTGAAATGTCCTTTCTTAAAAGCTCCCTGCTAAAGACATCTCCCTTTTTAATGGTAAGGAGTTTTAAAAGCTCCTCTTCCGGGAAGTTCTTATTACCATCCATCTCCAGAGTATCAATCCTGTACTGTTCACCCTCCTGAATTACCACCTTTATCTCTATCTTCTTTTTATCTTCAGAAAGCCTTAGCTCAGGATTAGATACAGCAACCCTTATATAGCCATTGTTGAGATAAAGGTCCTTAATGCGTTCCATATCATTCTTTATCTCATCCTTTTTGTAATATCCGGATTTGGTAAGAAAAGAAAAAAAACCTCGTTCCTTTGTCTTCATAACCTTTTTAACTTTCTTTGCAGGTATCTTTTCTGCACCCTCAATGAGGATCTTCTTTATCTTAACCACTGGCCCCTCTTCAATCATGTATGTGAGGTTTACAGTATCCTCTCTTAATCTTCTTAAGACAGGTATTATATTGGCAAGATAATATCCATGCTCCTCATAAAGGGTTTTAATTTTTGAGGCATTATCCTGAATAAGTGTGGCATCAGCTATAGAGCCAGGAGCTATTGAGATGGTCTCCCTGAGCTTCTGGTCATCAAACTCCTCATTACCTTCAAAGTTGACCCTCTGTATCGTTGGTTTTTCCTTAAGGACATAGATCAACTTTACCCCTCCGGGGACAGGCTCCATCTCCACCTTCACATCTTCAAAATAACCCATCCTGAAGATTTCCTTTATGTCATTGCTTATCCTCTCAGAAGAGACCGGGGCATTCACTGTCTGGGTGATCTTTGCCCTTACAGCTGTCTCGGTAACACGTTTTACTCCCTTTATCTCTATGGATATAACAACAGGTGGCAAAGTAACAGCTGGTTCAGAGGATTTACCAGCCTCTGCAGCTATTACCCTGGTAGAAAAGATAATCATGAAAAAAGATACGAAACAAAGAAGTAATATAGCCACATAGTGGTGGCAGACAAACGAAGGCCTGTATTCCTTTAAAAAATTCATAAACTGTATAGTATAGCACATAACAGGAATCAGGGGCAGGACTGACACCCTCACCCTATTTTGCCATTTGAAAACAGTATCTTGTTTCTTATTCAGGCTGGTTCTCGGGTAACGTGGGGATTAGTCGCATTAACCATAGTGACAGCGGTTAGCATTTGGTTTGCAATATCAGATAACAAGAAATCAAAACAGGTCAAGATTGACTCATAACAACATGTGTTAAATATGTCCTCCGGTATTGTATTTGTTACACTTTTACTCTTATTTCTTCCCTACCTCTTCTGCTTTTTCTATACCTGTCAGTGCAATATATCCCCAGAGCCAGCTACCATTTCTGGCAAAGTATATCTCCTTGCCTTTTAGTTTGAGGTCTTCTGATATGACCTTTAGAATTGTTGCACCTGCTATTAGATTATCAACGGAAAATACATCCTTAACAGACTGAAGTTGCTTTTCTGCCTTTTTCTTAATTGACTCATCTTTTATCTTTGACAGGTCTATATCAAAGATAGCATCTTTCTTTTTGGTTACAAGGTTGTAAAACCTATTTATATCCTCTGTCTTAATCCTCAGAAAGGAGTCCTGTTTTTCTGGATAAAGGATTGTTACCATTGCCCATACTATGCCGCCAACCATAAAGACTGGTCTTCGGTTGACAAGTGATGGCTTTCTTGATACTTCTTGTTTGAGCCTCTGAGAGACTTCTGTCTGTGACAGCTTTGATAAATGAGAAATATATGCAGTAGTTGAGAGTTTCCCCTCTTTTGCCTTCTCTGCAAAGGAGACTGTGCCATAGGGTATCTCTACAGAGACCGTCTTTGATTGCTCCTCCTCAAGATAGCCTATCTTTGTGTTGCCACTGCCTATATCAATAAGCAGGGCCTTGGTTCTGTGCTTCTGAGGTATTGAACCTATGATGTTATAAAAGACCTCCCCTTTTTTATCCACAAAGTCCATTTTATGCCCTGTGAGCTCTGCAATCTTTTCAGAAAGCTCATCCCTGTTCTTTGCTTTATAAAAAGCGCTACTTCCTACAATAAAGACATCCTCACTTTTTACCCCCTCCTTTAAGGCTAAATCAAACAACTCCTTTACTGCCCTTGCTGTTTCCTCTATAGCCTCTTTTTGAAATAGGCCTATCTCTGCCACACCAGAGATTATTGTGGTATTGATTGAGCGTCTTAGCCTTTCATCTACATTATAAAAACCCTCTTCATCTGCTGGCATAAGCTCAATTACCATTGCCTTAACCCCCTTAGAGCCTATCTCTATACCAGCATAGAGGTCCCTTTTCTTCTGTAAATCAAGCCCTAAGAGGCTGAACAACACATCTTCTGCATTAGCCTTTGCACCTATGGAATTAAAGAGTTCATAAGCCTTTGTAAAGTAATCCCTTGCAAGCTTAATATTGCCCATGTCCTGGTAAAGCCATCCAAAATATTGATAAGCAGCAGCCTCCCAGTATTTATCGCCAATCTTTAATATCCTTGTTAATCCCTCCCTCAGGGTCTCCTCTGCCCTTGAAAAATCCTTTGCCTCTCTATAAGTATCACCAAGATTGAGCATCCATCGAGCTACTCCATGATAATTTCCCGCACGCATACCTATCTCTATTGCATCTTTTAAGTATCTTATTGCCTTTTCATAATCTCCTTTTTTGTAGTAAATCAGGGCTATGTTATTGTATGTTGTTGCCTTTTCTTTTTCATCCCTCTGAAGTCTTAAAGATTGTTCATAATAATCAAGTGCCTTATCAAGCTCGCCTGTTTTTTCATATATTATTGCAATATTATTTAAGGCAATTGCTTCTCCTTTTTTATCACCAAACTCACGGGATAAAGAAAGGTGTCTACTATGATAAAGAAGGGCATTGTCAAGGTTTCCTTTACTTTTATAAATTATACCGAGCCGGTTGTAAATTAGTGCCAAATCATCCTTTGAGGTAGCAAGCCTTTCAGCCTGTTTCATATTGTTAAGGGCAAGGTTAAACTCTCCAATTAAACTATAGCTATCTCCAAGGCAGTAATAAGCATAAGGATTTGAGGGATAAAGTCTTACTGCCCTTTTACCTTCCTCAATTGCCCGCTGATAGTCTCCTGCTTTAAGATAATTTAAACAGTTGTCAACCTCAGGCTGGGCAAAGGAAAGGCTTGCAAAGGATAAGACAACAGCAAAAAGAGGTTCTTCACGGAATATGGTGCAAGTAGCGACAATTCATGAATTGCCCTTACTTGTCCCTGCCCTTTTGAGGGCAACCGCAAGGGTTGCCACTTCTATTGAAATTGTTGGCTCTGAAAGGTATTATGCCCTCAAATCCATTGATTTATCTTTTTTGATTGGGCTAAAATTTTATTGCATGCTCCCAGAGGAGCTTAATAATCATTTTAAGGAGGCATTTATGAAAAGGTTTTTAATCTTGTTCCTTTCAATGGTTACTATCCTGAGCCTCTCTTTTAAAAGGGCTGAAGCACAGGAAGCCGGTGAGCTTGGCATCAAACTCCAGAGTATCAAATTTGAGGATATTTCTGATAGCAAGGCCTATGCCTCTGTCTTTGGCTATATTAATACCACACCCAATGCAGCAATAGGTTTTGAAATAGGAACAGTAAATGAAAAATCAATTGATTTTACTCCCATTGAGGTAAATCTGAAGTTTAGGGCAAAATCAAGAGGTGAGACAGGTTTTGCCTTAAACCTCGGTGGTGGGGTTAGCTACAATGTACTGAATAAACTTTATGTAAATGATGTAAAGGTAGTCGATGAGAACAAAAACCTTTTTGGCTGGCAGGCCTTTGTATCAGGAAAATATTTTTTTACACCACCAAGGGCAAGTTTTGGAATCTTTGCTGGTGCTGAAATAAAATATCAGTGGGTTGATTCCTTTACAGAATATGGAGAAGAAGTAGATCTATCAAATACAAGATTCGGCCTTGAAGTCGGTGTCATGTTCTAAGTCCTTATCTTTGCTCTTAGCCGCCACCTTAATATTTTTTTCTTCCTGCAGGGTTGAGCATAAGATAAAGGAACCTGAATCCATCAGGGTGGGAACCCTTGCTGATGCAAGGATGCTCCTGCCCCTTTTTGCCTCTGATAGTGCCTCTGCTGATATAAGCAGTCTTATATTTAATGGGCTCACAAAGTATGACAGGAATATTAATCTAACGGGTGATCTTGCTGAGTCATGGGAAATTAAGAAGGGTGGCAGAGAAATAATCTTTCATCTCAGGAAAGGGGTTCTATGGCACGATGGTGAGGAGTTCACCTCAAGGGATGTGCTTTTCACTTACAGGGCTGTTACTGATCCAAAATCTCCAACTCCCTATAGCGGGATTTATGGTCCAGTTGAAAGAGTAGAGTCTATTGATAAATATACAGTAAGGGTGACCTATAAAGAGCCCTTTGCACCTGCCCTTGAATCATGGGGGATGGGGATACTTCCAGCTCATCTTCTTGAAGGCAAGGACCTTGCAAAGAGTGAGCTCAACAGGTACCCTGTGGGCACAGGTCCCTACAGGCTCAAGAGATGGATAACAGGTCAGAGGATTGAGCTTGAAAGGTTTGAGGATTATTTTGAGGGAAGGCCAAATATTAAGAAATATATAGCAAGGATAATACCCGATATATCCACCATGTTTCTTGAACTCAAGTTCGGAGGCATTGATTATATGGGCCTTACCCCTGCCCAGTATAAATTGAAGGCAGAGACAGGATATTTCAGGGAGAGATTCCAGAGATTCAGATATCCTGCCTTTGGGTATACCTATCTCGGGTTTAATCTGCTTGATGAGAGATTTCGTGACACAAGGGTCAGAAAGGCTATAGCCTATGCCATTGACAGGGAAAAGATAATAAAGGGTGTCCTTCTTGGTTATGGAAGACCCTGCACAGGACCATTCCCCCCTGATTCATGGGCTTACAATAAGAACATTAAAGGCTATCCCTATGACCCTCAGAAGGCGCTTGAGCTTCTTAAAGAGGCAGGCTGGCTAAAGGATAAAGATGGTTTATTAAAGAAAGACGGCAGGGCTTTTAAATTCACTGTTCTTGTAAATCAGGGTAATTCTCAGAGGCTCATGGCAGCCCAGATAATCAAAGAAGACCTAAAGAAGATAGGTATAGAGATGGATATAAAGGTGCTGGAATGGCAGACCCTGTTACATCAGTTTATTGATAAAAAACTCTTTGAGGCTGTAATAATGGGATGGGCACTTTCAAGGGATCCTGATATTTATGACATATGGCATTCATCAAAGACAAGAGAAGGAGAATTCAACTTTATCTCCTACAGTAACCCTGAGGTGGATCATTTACTACTTCAGGGAAGGACTACCCTTGATATAAATAAAAGAAAGAAGATTTATCACAGGATTCATGAGATACTTCATGAAGAACAGCCTACAGTCTTTTTATATGTCCCTGATGCTCTTCCAGTGATTCACAAAAGGTTCAAAGGTATAGAGCCATCACCTATTGGAATATGGCATAATTTTATTCACTGGTATGTGCAATAGAGATTGCCGCAAATATATCGCTCCACTTATAGCCTACAGAACTCTTTTTATTTCACACTTTACACCCTCAAAGGCATAGACAATCCTTTTTTCCCTTTCAAGCCTTTCAGAGGGAAAGGCTGAAGGCTTAAAGTTCTCCATAATTCTGGAAAGCTCTTCCTTCGAAGGAATGTCCTCTATCCTTTCACCGATAACCCTGCCTGTGAGGACATCCATTATCCTTGCCCTTTCTCCATCAGTGACTGCTGCAAAGGGGATTTGATCTTCCTTTATAACCCTTGCGAAGGCAAGGACATACCTCTCCCATGATTCAATGGAGGTGGGTGAACACCTGATAAGCATTACCTCCAGATTGTTGAGTTTAATAATAAAATCAATGGAGATCTTTATACGGCAATCACTCAACTGGAGTTCAAATTCAGGGTCCACAAGTATATCCTTTCTTGAAAAACCCTTATTCTCTGTAAGGAACTGCCAGACCTTCATCCTTATACCACTAAGTTGAAGGAGTTCCTTCCTTTCTTCTTCCTCTATCTTCTGCCTTATAAGCTCTTTTCTTGAAATATTATTCTCCAAGATAGGCCCTCCTTAAATCTTTATTATTCAAGAGTTCAGATCCTTTTCCCTCAAGCCTTATAACCCCTCCCTCTATCACATAAGCCCTGTGACAAAGTGAGAGAGCTGCCCTTGCATTCTGCTCCACGAGGAGCACTGTAACACCAGAGGAATTTATTTTTTTAATAATGGAAAATATCCTTGTTACCATAAGGGGTGAAAGTCCCAGGGATGGCTCATCGAACATTATGAGTCTGGGCTCTGACACAAGTGCCCTTGCAATGGCAAGCATCTGCTGTTCTCCCCCGCTTAAGGTGCCTGCAACCTGTTTTCTTCTTTCCTTTAAGACAGGGAAAAGCTGAAATATCTCATCAATGATAGAGGGACTCAGCTTCTTTATAAAGGCTCCCATCTCAAGATTCTCCATAACTGTTAAATATGGAAATATCCTCCTTCCTTCAGGGACAAGTGTAAGCCCTTTTTTCATGATCTTATGGGCTGGTTGCCCTGTTATGTCTTCACCATTAAAGATTATCCTTCCTGAAAATGGTTTCACCGCACCAGCAATGCTCATGAGTGTGGAGGTCTTTCCAGCACCGTTTGAACCGATAATGGAGACTATCTCTCCCTTCCTTACAGTTAAACTGATTCCCTTTACAGCCCTTATGGGGCCATAGGATATCTGTAGATCCCTGATCTCAAGCATGGGTCTCCTTTCCAAGATAGGCCTCTATCACAAGGGGGTCATTCTTTACCATCTCAGGTGTTCCCTCAGATATCTTCACTCCGTGGTCAAGGACGATTATCCACTCCGATATACCCATCACAACCTTCATATCATGTTCTATAAGAACCACGGTCTTTCCAATCTCTTTCAATCTCTTCATAATCTGCATCATCTCTGCTGTCTCCTGAGGGTTCATGCCTGCTGTGGGCTCATCAAGCAGTACTACCTCTGCCTCTGTGGCAAGGGCCCTTGCAATCTCAAGCCTTCTCTGACTTCCATAGGGTAATTCTCCCGCTAATTTATTTAGTTCCTCATGAAGACCGACGAACTCAAGATACTCATAGGCCCTCTGTCTCAGGGACTCCTCCTGCCTTAAGAAGTCCTTTGTCCTTAATAGAGAAGACCATATCTTCTGACCATAGGAGTTGTGCTGACCGGAAAGGACATTTTCAAGGACAGTCATTTCTTTAAACAATCTTATGTTCTGAAAGGTCCTCGCAATCCCAGCCTTTGAAATACTGTGAGGTGGAAGACCTACAATATTCTTACCCTTAAATAAGATCTCTCCCCTTGATGGTTTTGTTAGACCTGTCAGGCAATTAAAGAGAGTTGTCTTTCCAGCACCATTTGGACCTATTACCGAAAATATGGCATTTTCTTTGATCCTGAAGGAGACCTCCTCAAGGGCAGCAAGCCCGCCAAAATATTTTGTTAATCCTTTAAACTCAATTATATGCATATCAATCTCTGACCCTCTTGTGTCTGGTACTGACTAATCCCTGTGGTCTGAATATCATCATGAATATAAGGCCTGCACCGAGAAAGACCATCCTGTATTGCTCAAATTCCCTGAGTATTTCAGGAAGTACCACAAGTATGACGGCACCGATAATGGAGCCAGCTATAGAGCCCTGACCACCAAGTATTACCATTGATAGTATCAGCACTGACTCAAGGAAGGTAAAGCTTTCAGGAGATACAAACCTCATCTTTGCTGCAAAGAGCTGGCCTGCCAGTCCAGCCCAGAGGGCTCCGAAGGTAAAGGCATAGAGTTTGTAAAGAAAGGTGTCTATTCCGATTGTAGAGGCTGCTATCTCATCATCTCTTATACTCATCCAGGCCCTTCCAGCCTTTGAATTGATCACCCTGTTTATGAAGAAGATTGTCAGGAGCACAAAAAAAAGTACGAGGTAATAATACCCTGTTACACCCTTAAATTCAATGCCCATAATTGAAGGTCTTTGAATCCCGGCTATGCCATTCGGTCCATTTGTTAAACTCACCCAGTTATTAAGAACAATCCTTGTGATCTCACCAAATCCCAGGGTCACTATTGCCAGATAATCGCCTCTTAATCTGAGGGCAGGTATTCCAAGGAGAAAACCAGCCACTGCACTTATTGCCATTGAAAGAGGAAGGGATTCCCAGAATCCAAGGGCTAATCCTGTGTTGAGGAGTGCATAAGAATAGGCACCAATGGCATAAAAGGCAGCGAAGCCGAGATTCAGGAGCCCTGTGTATCCAACCATTATATTAAGTCCCAGTGAAAGGATTATGTATATGCCAGCAAGGCTTGCTGTATCCACCACATAGGTACTCGTGATAAATGGCAACAGCAAAGCAACAGAGAGGAAAAGATAGAGGTATGCAGCAGAAGGTATGGTTTTAATCCGTTCAAAAAGCCTGACCTGTTTCTTGCTGTATAGAGTAAGGGCCTTTTCAAGAAATCTCCAGAGGATCCCTGCACCCAGTATACCTCCTGATATCCCTATAGCTGTTTTTACTCCTGTGAAGGGAAAACAAAGGAGACCAAACCATGCCGGAATGAGAAGCCAGTTTGGGGACCGCATAAGCCATTCAATAGACATCTAAACCTTTTCCTCCATTGGCCTTTTAAAAAGGCCAGCGGGTCTTATAAGGAGGATAATTATAAGGACTATGAAGGCATAGGCATCCTTGTATTCGCTTGAGATATAACCAGCTGCAAGGCCTTCTATCAGGCCAAGAAGGAGCCCGCCCACCATTGCTCCTGGAATGCTTCCTATGCCACCAAGTACAGCAGCAGTGAAGGCCTTTATCCCTGCTATATAGCCCATGTAATAATTAATAAGGCTGTAATAAAGGGTTACCATAAAGCCTGCTATTGCAGCCAGTGCAGAGCCAATGATAAAGGTTATGGCTATTATCCTGTCTGTATCTATTCCCACAAGGGATGCCATTATCCTGTCCTGGGCAACTGCCCTCATTGCCTTGCCAGTCTTTGTCTTAGAGATAAAAAGATGCAGAAAGATCATCACCACAGAGGAAAGAAGAATAATGGTTAGCTGAACAGGTGTTACCTTTGCACCTCCAATCGTAAGGCCTGTATTGGAAAAAACCGGGGGGAACACCTTATAGGTGGCACCCTGTGTGAGCATAACAAAGTTCTGAAGAAATATGGATACGCCAATTGCGCTAATAAGTGGACTTAATCTTGGTGCATTTCTTAAAGGTCTGTAGGCAATCCTTTCAACAGTTGCTCCATAGGCTGAGACAAAGATAATGCTTAAAAGCATGCTCAGGATAAGGCTCAGAAAAAGATGGGTTTTTGTTAACCCTGCTCCTGTAAAGAATCCAAAACTGATTACTGTCATATAGGCACCAAGCATATATATCTCGCCATGAGCAAAATTTATAAGTTGAAGGATGCCATAGACCATGGTGTAACCAAGGGCCATGAGTGCATAAACATAGCCAAGGGTTAATCCCTGTATAAATTGCTGTAAAAACATCTCTCTATCCCCTTCACCTCTTCTCCCCTTCACCTATCAGTTTCTTCTTCAATAGTTCATTGACCAGCCCTGGAGATGCCTTACCCTTTGTGAGCTTCATCACCTGACCAACGAAGAATCCAAGGAGTTTTTCCTCACCTGCCCTGTATCTCTCTACCTCCTTTGGAGCTTTATTAAGAACCTCTTCTATTGACCTCTCTATAAATGATTCATCTGTTATCTGGATAAGGCCCTTTTCCCTTACAATCTCTTCAGGAGACCTGCCTGTCTTGTAGACCTCTTCAAAGACGGTCTTTGCTATCTTCTGAGAAATCGTGCCTTCATCTATTAATTTAAGAAGCCTTACCAGTGCCTCGGGTGTCACAGGATTTTCTTCAAAACCTTTATTTTCCTCATTTAAAAGCCTTGAAAGTTCACCCATGATCCAGTTTGCAATTGTCTTTGGAGCACCTCCAAGATTCACTGCTCTTTCAAACCACTCAGCGATGCTCAGCTCCTCGGTAACAAACATGGCATCATAGGCAGGAAGACCATATTGTTTCATGAATCTTTCTACTTTCTGCTGTGGCAATTCTGGAAGGGTCCTTTTAATGCCCTCTACAGTTTCTTTAGATATCTCCACAGGGACAAGGTCCGGCTCCGGGAAATATCTGTAATCATGCGCCTCCTCCTTTGACCTCATTGACTGGGTCGTCTCTGTCTTTGAGTCCCACAGCCTTGTCTCCTGTATTATCCTTTCACCCCTGTCAAGGACCTTTATCTGTCTTTCAATCTCATATTCAAGTGCCTTTTCAACGAATCTGAAGGAATTTATGTTCTTTATCTCTGTCTTTACTCCAAACTCAGTGCTTCCCACAGGTCTTACTGATACATTGGCATCACATCTCAAAGAGCCCTGTTCCATGTTACCATCGCAAACACCAAGGTATCTTAGGATCTGCCTCAGTCTTTTCATGAACTGGGCGGCCTCTTTTGGACTTCTTATATCAGGCCTTGTCACAATCTCCATAAGGGGCACACCAGCCCTGTTAAGGTCAACGAGACTGTGCTCACCATCATGGATATTTTTGCCAGCATCCTCTTCAAGGTGAATCCTTATAATGCCAATCCTTTTAATATCCCCATCAATCTCTATGTCAAGATAACCATCTTCACAGAGGGGTAGCTCATACTGACTTATCTGATAACCCTTGGGTAGATCAGGATAAAAATAATTTTTTCTTGCAAACCTGCTATAAGGTGAGATCCTGCAGTTCAGGGCAAGGCCTGTCTTTATGGTATAGAGCACAGCCTTGTTATTGAGCACAGGAAGCACTCCTGGCATGCCAATACAGACAGGGCAAACCTGTGTATTCGGTTCAGCACCAAAGGTAGTGGAACATCCACAGAATATCTTTGATTCTGTAAGGAGCTGGGCATGAATCTCAAGCCCTATAATCGCTTCATACTGCCCTTTTGCCATAGAATCTTTACCTCATTGAAAAAGTAAATTATTATAACAGATTAGAGCGACAGTCATCTTGTAGGTAAAGGGTCCCTAAACTGCCGATAGGAATGGCGGAGGATGCCGATATTTTGGGGTTCACGGGGTGAAGCTTGTCTTCACCCCGTGCTCTAAAGGCAATATCAGCACCCCAGAAAATCTGACGATTTTCTGGGGACCCCGCCTGCGACACCTTAATAGAGCAGTAGAGCAACAGAGCAGCAGAGCAACAGCGCAGCAGTTAAAATAATAATAAAAAAACTTCCTCAATAAAACTACTGGTCTACTGCTCTACTGCTCTGCTGGTCTAAGAAGGCTTTGAGGTATCCCCCGCCATTGAAAATGCATTTCTATCAGCAAATTTAGGAGCAACTTGACAGTCTTTAATCACTGTCTTTATATTATCCCATGAGTCTATCCATTGTTAAAGAGCTGAAGGTTCTTCCCTGTCTTTCCCTTCTTACAGAAGAGGATCTTGAACGGATTGGTAACGGTTTAGAAATTAAGAATATCAAGAAAAACGATGTAATCTTCTCTGAAGCAGAACCTGTAAGGGATATCTTTATTGTTAAGAAGGGCTCTGTAAAGCTTTATAAGACCTCTTCTGATGGCAGGGAGCTTATAATAAGGATCATGAAAGAGGGAGATTATTTCTGCTGTGCGGCAGCCTTAAGCGGCGAGAGATATTTTGTGAGTGCCTCTGCAATAGAAGATTCTGTAGTGGTGACCCTTTCCCTGCATCTCTTTAAGAAAAGGCTTTTTGGTAATATTGATCCCCTTACCATGAAACTCATTAAAGGTCTGTGTAACAGGATAAGGTATCTATCATCTGTGGTTGAAGAACTCACCTTTATGAATGTAGAGCAACGGATTGGGAATCTGCTTTTCAGGTTTGCTGAGGAATGTGGTGGAGGAGATGAGGTTGAATTAAGCCTTACCCACCAGGAGATCGCCTCCATGGTTGGCACTGTAAGGGAGGTGGTCTCAAGGGTCATGTCAAGATTCAAAAAAGAAGGCATAATCCTTGACAGTAATGTGAAAGGTTTCAGGGTAAGCAAAGAAAGACTCCTGGAGATGCTCAGCAGGATAGAATAGATTATCCATAAAAAGGGCAGGTTTCCTCAAGGTCTTTACAAATCGACGATTAATTATTATGATAACAAAAAGGGTTCCCCCCAATGCGGGTTAGATATATTGCTTTTATGATTTAGATCATAAGCATTTTTTAACCTGCCCTGTACAATAAACACTTATAAAAGGAGAGGAGATGGACTGGATAGAGGATGAAGACCTGAGAGAGGCCCTTAAGGAGATGAAGACCTATGTAGATATTACAGAGGATGACCTTAAGAGGATATTCAACCTTGCCCTTGAGCATGCAAGAAGGAGACTAAGTAAAAAGATAGCCGTTAAAGATCTTATGACAGAAAAGGTCATCACGGTTAGAGAAGATATGACCCTTGATAAGATTGCAGAGATACTTTCTGAAAACAGGATAAGCGGAGCTCCAGTTGTGGATCTGCAGAACAGGGTAATAGGGATCATCACTGAGGCAGATATCATATCTCAGACAGAGACTGTAAAGACCGGTGCTTTCAGAGAACTCTTAAGGCATCTCATGGGTGAACCTGTTCCCAAAAAGAGTAAAAAATCCCTTTCAGAGTTGAAGGTAAAGGATGTAATGACTGCCCCTGCCATAACAGCGTCCCCAGACACGGATATCAGAGAAGTTGCCAGAATACTTGATGAAAAAAGGATCAAAAGACTTCCTGTAGTTGATGAAGATGGAAAACTCATTGGTATCATCTCAAGACAGGACATAGTAAGGTTTTTAAGTCATGAATCTTCGTGAATATCTCTCAAAGATGAAAGGTGGTGCTCAGAGTCCACCTGGTGTTCCATCCATTGAGTTATTCTGGTCCTTCACCGGTTCTTTTATTGGCATAGGTCTATGTGCCTATCTGTCAGCCCTCTATTTTGAGCCAAGGGACCTTACACTTATAATAGGCTCCTTTGGTGCATCAGCAGTACTTGTCTATGCAGCTATAAAAAGCCCTCTTGCACAACCAAGAAATCTAATCGGGGGTCATGTAATATCTGCCCTTGTGGGTGTTACAAGTTATCAATTATTTTCTGAATACATATGGTTTGCCTGTGCAATTGCAGCATCCTTTGCAATAGTAGCCATGCTTATTACAAAGACCCTTCATCCACCAGGAGGAGCTACTGCCCTTATCGCCGTAATAGGTGGAGAGAAGATTCATAAACTCGGATATCTCTATGCAATAATACCAGCTGGACTTGGTGCATTGATATTGCTTTTTGTGGCATTGATTATAAATAATCTTTCAAACAACAGGAGGTATCCAGAGTACTGGCTATGAAATACGATGGCCTGAAGATCTATGGCATGTGTCTTGAGAGACTCCAGCACCAGATTAGGCTTGCTAAGGAGCGTGCAAAGACCATGAACCCCGCACCGGAAAGACTTGTCCTTGAATGCTATTTTACAAGGGATGTGGAAGATATAATTGATATCCTTGAGCTCTATGATCTTGAACATAAGGATATGGAGACCGTGAGGCAGAAGCTTCAAGACCTTGCCGATGATATCTCACTCATGATGAGGGAGAGGCTCGAGTTCTGCTTTAATGAAGATGGCGATCTCTGCCTTTATCTTGTCCTGAAAAAATAGTCTTTTATAGTTTTCTGATAACTGTGTCTTTGTTGCTAAAGGATCAAACTTTTTGAATAAAAGATAAAGCGATAAGTGTTGAAGGTTGAGAAGGTAAAAAGGAACTGTGACTTTAGTTAAATGAAAAAAGTTGATACTTATGGTAGATTAAATCATTAGCTATTGTAGGGACAGTCAGGAAAGGAGGTGAGAAGGAATGAAGGGGATTTTATCAATTATTCTTACTTTGATTCTATCCCTTGCCTTTACATCTGCGGGATTTGCCGGCACCTTTGATGAGAAATGCGCAGCATGCCACAAGCCTGGTGACAAGCCCG
>CALJEL010000086.1 GCA_938074335.1 uncultured bacterium
GGTGGATTGAATCTGATATAATGAATCATGGAAATTTGTCAAGTATGTAATAAACCTCTTGATGAATGCATCTGTTGCCCTGAATGAGGCCATGTATGCCTCCTGGATCTGGGGGAGCCATACTGTCCTGTATGTAAGCCAGAGCCCGAGAAAAGGGAAGAAAACCAGATGGATTTGCTCCTGAAAAAGACTGTAGAAAGTTTGAAAGGCATAAAAAGTTAAGGCTCATCTCGGATATGGATCAATTTCTCGAGATTTTTCCCTTTAAAGGCCCTCCAGGATTGTTCATGGTCTTTATTTGGAGTAGGTGATTGCTCCCAATCTCTTTTATGAACCGCCTTTATTTCTCTCAATAAATCAGAAATATATTTATATGCCTCTTTACCATAACGTCTTTTCAGGTTTTCATAATGATTAAGGAGGTCTTTAAACTTCATTTTTTCCTTTCATATTGAGTCCAGTTTATTTTTCTGTTCCTTTCCTTTTTGTCCTCTTCGGGATAAGGCTTTCTCATAATATGTAGGTATTTAAATCCTCTCAAATAAAAATTAAATCTTATTGCCCTGTTATACCAGATACCTGTATTTGAGGTCTGTCCTCTTCTGACAACACAGATTATGTCAACAGGTTCAAAATATTTACATAATCTCTCATAAACCTTAAATCCCACAGGAGTAAATTTCTTCTTCACCCATTGATCTCCTATAAGCCAGCCAAGAATCTTTCCTGGCTTTAATACCCTGTAACATTCTTTCATTACCTTCTCAAGTTCATCATAAAACTTTTCTGACTCTGCAGAGATGTGTCCTATATTCAAAGGATGATCATTATATCTGATGTTATCACCATAAGGAGAATCCACAAATATCATGTCAACGCTATTGTCTTCAAGGGGGAGATTTCTTGCGTCATTTTGAATAATATCTGGTCTGGTAGGTGATATATCATAGGCAATACATCTTCTACCTTCTTCTTTGCAAACATCAAGGGTGGTACCGCTTCCAGCCATTGGGTCAAGGACGAGATCGTTGGGATCAGTATATCTTTTTATTAATTATAAATAATAAATGCTGGAGTTACACCTGGATATTTGTTGTCTCCCTTGGGAGACTTTCCATAACTCTGTTTTGGATAGTCCCAGAGGGTTGTTGCCTCCAGTTTTGGTTTTTCCTCAAATTCGACAGAGGGTAATTTTATCTTGCTTAAATCCAGTTGTGGATCTTTGAAAAGTTTTAATGATACATCTGTTCTGAGAGGATCAATGACCTGATTTCGCCATTCAATATTTAATTGAGTTAAAATTTTCTTTGCGTTCTTTAAAGCATATACATCACCATTTTCGGTTATCCTCACCTGATAGGGATAACGCCCATCCCACGCCTCTGGCTCTAAATTTTTACCACCATCTGAAGAGGCTACAAAGGGACCATATAATATATCAGTATCTATATTTAAAAGAAAAAGAAGATCACCCTTTTTTATTGAAAAAACTTTTTCACCATAAACACTGTTTGTTCCAAATAGCTTTCGCCTTAAACATTCTTTTTCGCTCTTATTGGTGCAGGCAAATATACAGCTCTTTTTTAATCTCATGTTTTATTTTACAACAGAAGCCCATCTGCTTTCAGGCTTTGAAAGTGGCGCCCCCTGCAGGAGTCGAACCTGCGACACCAGGTTTAGGAAACCTGTGCTCTATCCTACTGAGCTAAGGGGGCTCAGAAGATTTTTAATTATACCATATCTTTAATGAGTTCGTGATGGAGCATCTGTGACTCTATTTTGCCATTAGAGAACTGGCAGTCTGCCTCAAAGTAGTGCTACAGTGCGATAGTGTGACAGGCTACGCAGACCCTTCCCAAAGCTGTCGCTCTGCCGCACTACTTTGTAAGCCACAGACAAGAATGTCTGTGCTACTGGCTCTACTGCTCTGCTGGTCTACTGCTTTAGGTAACCTCACCTCTCATGGTCAGAAGCAATTCTTCTATATCATCCCTGCTTCCAAGGAATACCGGTGTCTTTTCATGTATGTGAGATGGCTTTATCTTGAGTATCTCTTCGTTACCTGTTGTGGCCTTTCCTCCTGCCTGCTCTATTATGAATGACATGGGAGATGCCTCATATATCAATCTAAGCTTGCCCTTTTGGTTCTTTGTATCTGCTGGATAGGCAAAGACTCCACCCTTTATCAGTACCCTGTGGACATCTGCGACCATTGCTCCTGCGTATCGTGATGTATAACCCTTTGCCTTGAGATTATCCACATATCTTTGCAGTCTTTGGTCCCAGTTATGATAATTTGATTCATTGATTGAATAGATTTTACCCTTCTTCGGTATTTTTATATCTGGATGGGAAAGAAGGAATAAACCAACAGAGGGATCAAGGGTAAATCCATTCACTCCATTTCCTGTTGTGTAAACAAATATGGTTGATGTGCCGTAGAGGATATAACCAGATGCTATCTGGGCACTGCCCTCAACAAGAAAGTCCTCTACTGTGCCCTTGACCTTTTTGTGAATTGAAAAAATTGTTCCCACATTTACATTAACATCTATATTTGAAGAGCCATCAAGGGGGTCAAAGGCAATTATGTATTTCCCGTTTCTGCCTTTTTCAGGAAACAGGACCTCTTCCATCTCCTCTGATGCCAGGGCAAAGAACTGACCGCTGTCAGAAAGATGCCTGACCATGAGGTCATTTGAAAACAGATCAAGCCTCTGAACCTCTTCACCGTGAACATTTCTATTTCCGCTTTGGCCAAGTATGTCAGCAAGTCCAGCCATCCTTACATGGGCTGCTATAATCTTTGCAGCAGACTCTATTGCCATAAGCGCAAGGCTTAAAGAACCCGTGGCATTAGGATATCTTCTTTCTTCCTCAAGGATAAATCTGTTAAGGTCCATTCCCAGTTCTGCCATTATTTTCCTCCCAGCATATGAAATAATTTTTCTACTGCCTCCTGAGCAGTGCTTGCTCTTATGACTCCTTTTATATCCCATGTATTAATGCCTATAACAGGCTTGCCTGCCTTTAATGCAAAGGCTATCTCAGAAAGGGTGCCATATTCACCACCTATGGCTATGAAGCCATCAGCGCTCCTGACAATAATCATATTTCTTCCTTCACCAAATCCAGTAGCTACCGGGATATCAATATAGGGATTGGCTGATTCCCTTGAATCTCCTGGAAGTATCCCAACAGTGATGCCACCTGCCAGGCTTGCGCCCTTTGCTGCTGCCTCCATCACCCCGCCAAGGCCACCGCAAAGAAGAACCGCCCCTCTTTTTGCAATAAGTGAGCCGCAGGTCTCTGCAATCTTCATCAAGGATTCGTCAGCCATGCCAGCTCCAATTATACCAATAAAAGGCTTGCCACCAGCTAACATAGTAAATATTATAAGCTAAAGATAGGTGCTTTGTGGCAAAGCACTGGGTTTTAAAGATGTTCCACGGGGAACACTTCTGGCGTATGGTCATATGTGACTGCAGGCTGAATTTAAAACAGTTTGAACCGTTCAAACTGCTGGAGCTGTTTTTAGCCTGAAGGGATAATTGAATGTTCCACGGGGAACACTTCAGCCCTTCCATAGCCTTATGTTATAATCCATTGTGGCAAGGATTCTTACTATTGTTAATCAAAAGGGTGGTGTTGGAAAGACCACCACTGCCATCAATCTTGGAGCCTCCCTCGCACTGGCAGAAAAGGATATACTTTTAATAGATACAGACCCTCAGGGCAATCTTACAAGTGGCCTTGGCATAGACAGGAAAGGCCTTGAGGGTAGCCTCTATGATATTTATATTGAAAGGGCAATTTTAAAAGATATAATTCTACCTACAGAGATCAATCATCTCTTTATTGCTCCTTCAACTGTTGACCTCCTGGGTGTGGAGGTTGAGCTCGTTGGGAAAAATGGCAGGGAATTTATACTGTCAAGGGCAATCTCTGAACTCAGAGACAGGTATCAATATATCCTTATAGATTGTCCTCCTTCTCTTGGTCTTCTTACCCTTAATGCCCTTGTAGCAGCCGATGGGGTAATAATCCCTGTGCAGTGTGAATACTATGCCCTTGAAGGTTTGAGCCTCCTGATGGAGACCTTAAGGATGGTAAGAAGCTCTTTTAATCCAGGGCTTGAGATAGAGGGCATTGTGCTTACCATGTTTGATCCAAGGAATGCCCTTTCACATCAGGTTGAGGCTGAGGTAAGAAAACACTTTCGGGACCTTGTTTATGAAAGTGTTATTCCAAGGAATGTTGCCCTTGCTGAGGCACCAAGCTATGGAAAACCTGTAATGCTTTATGATATAAAATCAAAGGGTGCCCAGAGTTATATAGAGTTAGCAAAGGAGATATTAAATGAAGACAGCGTTGGGAAGAGGAATTGAGGCCCTCCTGCCTGAGAGACCTGAAGAGGTCATAAGACTGGACATTGACAGGATACTGCCTGGAGACCACCAGCCAAGGAAGGTCTTCAGGGATGAGTCTCTTAAGGAGCTTGCTGAATCAATAAAAGAAAAGGGTGTGATACAGCCTGTTATTGTAACAAGGGTTGGAGATGGCACATTTAAATTAATAGCAGGTGAAAGAAGGCTAAGGGCAGCAAGGCTCGCAGGCTTGAAAAAGATACCTGCCATAATAAAGGACCTTGCCTCAAGGGATGCCCTTGAGATAGCCCTCATAGAGAATATACAGAGAGAAGACCTTGACCCATTGGAGACTGCCCTTGCCTTTGAAAGGCTCAAGAATGAATTCAATCTAACGCAAGAAGAGATTGCAAAGAAGGTTGGTAAAGACAGGGCATCTGTTGCAAATTACCTGAGACTTCTCACCCTACCCGAGGAAATAAAGAAAATGCTTCATGATGGTAGCCTCAGTTTTGGCCATGCAAAGGCAATTCTCAGTATTCCTGAAAGGTCTTCACAGATAGAAGCAGCAAGAAAGATCATAAAGGAAGGTCTCACAGTAAGACAGGCAGAAGAATTAAGCCACAGGCTATCAAGCACCTCTTTTAAAAAGAACAAAAAGCACTCTCCGAGAGATCCGAATATCTCATCCCTTGAGGATAAGCTCAAAAAGGCCCTTGGAACAAATGTCAGGATCATTCATAGAGGTAAAAAAGGCAGGATAGAGATTTCCTATAACTCCCTTGAGGAGTTTGATAGATTACTGGAAATCCTTTTATAAATAGTGCTGGTTATAATTTCTGCACTCTAGTTTATCCTGATAAATTATAAGGCATTCATGAAATCCCTTACTGTTGAATTCATTGCCAGGGTGTTATTCACCAGGGGCCTTATAAATAAAAGGCAGCTTGAGGATATCCTTTTAAATCAGGAGACAGCAAAGAAAAGACTTCATAAACTTCAGGAGAAAACCCTTCATAGACCACATCAAATAACCTCACCAATCACTCCAGCAGAGATTATCTCATCCATGAATATTGAGATAGCGCATTCAAAGGGAAAATTCCTGACAGAAGACATTATTACCGAGATAACAGCAGAGGCAATTGGTATAGAATATAAAAAGATTGATCCATTAAAACTTGACATGGATACTGTAACCAATATACTTCCAAAACCCTTTGCCATAAAACACCTCGTGGTCTGCCTGGAAAAAGGGGATGGTCAGATTACCATAGCTGTATGTGACCCCTTTGATAATGAACCTGTAGAGGCAATCAAAAGGCTGCAAAAGACAAATGTCAAGGTGGTGATGAGTTCAAAGACTGACATACTTAAAACAATCAGGGAATTTTATGGATTCAGAAAATCCCTTACCGCTGCAGAGGCAGAGGCCTTGAAGACAACCGACCTCTGGAATCTTGAACAATATATTAGATTAAGGGGTGAGGGTGAGATAGAGGCAACAGACCAGCACATAGTTAATGCTGTTGAATATATCCTTCATTATGCTTATGATCAGCGGGCAAGCGATATCCATATAGAACCCAAAAGAGATAAATCCTTTGTGAGATTCAGAATAGATGGGATACTTCATAATGTTTATACAATACCAAAGCCTATTCATCCTCCGGTAGTCTCAAGGATAAAGATGCTCTCAAGGATGGATATAGCTGAGAAACGCAAACCCCAGGATGGAAGGATAAAGACACATTATAAAGGGAAGGACATCGAGCTCAGGGTTTCAACTATCCCTGTTGCATTTGGTGAAAAGGTGGTTATAAGGATTTTTGATCCAGAGGTTCTGTTCCAGGAACTTGACCAGCTCGGTTTTTATCCAAGGGAATACCAGCTCTATAACTCTTTCTTAAGAAGGTCAAATGGCATTATCCTCGTAACAGGTCCTACAGGAAGTGGGAAGACCACCACCCTTTATTCTTCCCTTAAGGTCCTTTCGTCTCCTGAGGTGAATATAATCACCATTGAAGATCCTGTAGAAATGGTTGTGGAGGAGTTTAATCAAATAGGTGTACAGCCTGCTATAGGCCTGACCTTTGCAAATATCCTTAGGTCTGTACTCAGACAGGACCCTGATATAATAATGGTAGGGGAGATAAGAGACAGGGAAACCGCAGAAAACGCTGTCCAGGCAGCCCTCACCGGCCACCTGGTTTTAAGCACCCTTCATACAAATGATGCGCCTTCCTCCATCATCAGGCTTCTTGACCTCGGCATACCAGCATTCTTGATCTCTTCTACAGTTATTGGTATAGTTGCCCAGAGGCTTGTAAGAAAGATATGCCCTTTCTGTAAAAAGAGCAGAAGCCTTACAGATGAGGAGAGGGAATATCTACAGCTTGATGAAAATTTAACTGTCTATTATGGAGAGGGATGCAGGGAGTGCAGGGGCACAGGTTATAAAGGAAGGACAGGTATATTTGAGGTAATGGATTTTTCTGACAGGATCAGGACCCTCCTGAGTGACAGAATCACATTAAACACCTTATACAAAGCGGCAAAGGCAGATGGCCTTGTAAACCTGAGAGAGGTGGCTATTAAAAAAATGATAGAGGGTATAACAACCTATGAAGAGGTAATAGCCGTTACATGAGAGCAGATGGCCATAATGGATTGGGTGAAGGGGTGAATAGGTGAAGAGGTAAAAAGGTATTCGTGATGAGCAAGCAGTAATACAGTTTCTGTAGACCACATGCTACGCTACTGCTCTCGTTTAAGAAGATTCTTCGTGGAGAGATTATATTTTTTCATGAGGGCGTGGAAGTTTGTCCTCTGCATCCCTACATCTTCTGCAGCCTTTGTGACGTTGTAGTTATTCCTTTTCAGGGCATCAATGATAAAACTTTTTTCTATCTCTTCTATAGCTTTTTTCTTTAAAAAACCTTTAAGCCTTTTAAGCTCCTCTATGTTCCTCGGGATCCTGCAGAGAGCCTCCACGGGCCCGCCTTCTATCTGAATATGTTCAGGTCTGATTACGGTTGAGTCAGAGAGTATCATGGCCCTGTGAATTACATTTTCAAGCTCCCTCACATTTCCAGGCCAGTCATAACCTATAAGGATCTTCATTGCCTCTGCAGAGATATGCCTTACCTCGAGCCCTGTCTGAGCACTATATTTTTTTAAAAAATGAGCAGCAAGGGCTGGTATGTCTTCCTTTCTTTCTCTTAAAGGAGGTAATTTAATGGGGAATACATTTAATCTATAAAAAAAGTCTTCTCTGAAATTACCCTCTTTTACAAGATGAAGAAGGTCTTTATTGGTAGCGGCAATAAACCTTACATCAACATTCAGGACCCTGCTACTGCCAAGTGGTCTGAATTCCCTTTCCTGAAGAAACCTGAGGAGCTTTGCCTGGATGGACAGGCTGAGATTACCGATCTCGTCAAAAAAGATAGTGCCTGTATGAGAAAGTTCCAGAAGCCCTTTCCTGGAAGATATTGCGCCAGTGAAGGCACCCTTTGTATGGCCGAATAGCTCTGCCTCTATAAGATTCTCGGGCATGGTGCAACAATCAACAACAATAAAGGGTCCGTTCTTTCTCAAGGAATTGTAATGTATTGCCCTTGCAATTAGCTCCTTTCCTGTACCGCTCTCTCCTGTTATGAGCACAGTACTATTGGTTGGTGCAACCTGAGCTATAAGATTAAAAACACGCTGCATAGCTACCGAATTACCAATAATATTGTCAAGTTTATATAGTCCCTGAACCTCTTTTCTTAATTGAATATTTTCAAAAATTAACCTTTTCTTTTCCAGACAACCCTTCACAGTATTGATAAGATGCTCTGGAGTGAAGGGTTTTTCTATATAATCATAGGCCCCATATTTAAGTGCCTCAACTGCAGACCGGACAGTGCCAAAACCTGTAATGATTATAAATTCCGTGGAAGGAAGAAATGCCTTTATCCTTTTTAAAAGCTCGATCCCATCCATATCAGGCATCCTGAGGTCAGAAAGAACAAGATCAAAGGGTATCTCTTCAATCAGTCTTAATGCTTCAGCTCCATTATTTGCAAGAAATACATCAAATCCCTCAGGCTTCAGTATCTTTTCGGCACTTGAAAGAATAATAGAATCATCATCAACAACGAGTATCTTTTCTTTTTGCCTTTCTTCCATCAGGGTATATATTTTGATTTGTCACCTATATCAAAACTTAAAGGCATAACAGCCTTCCTCAATCCGAGAAAAAGTATTAAAACAGAGCAGGCTATAAGACCATAGACCTTCATGTCATTGCTTGTCATGCTCCATAGGAGGATATAAAGGGGCAGGAGCATACCAAGGATATAACCTTCTATGAGATTAAAACAATAGGCCTCCTTGGCACCGATAAAGGCAATTGCACCGCCCAGTGGCAAGAGCAATAAACCGCTCATGGGCATCTTGAAAAGTGGCAAAGAGGGATTTCCTTCCCCAAGGAAAATAAGAATTAATAAAAGAGCCAGACTGAACAGATACATACCTATGAGAAACCGCCTGAGACTTCCCATATATAGATGAATATTAAAAACGCTCAGACCTGTAAATATATAAAGCAATATAAGAAGAATTCCAGAGATTCCCGAACCCCAAGACTCTGGCTCATAAGAAAACATAAATATAGAAATAAAGAGCATCAGCAATCCAGAAAGTAATATGCCTGCCCTGTAAAGGATAACCGAGACCCTGTCTTTGAGATTTAAAGGTTGTAGCAGATATTCCTCTGGCATCTTCATTTACCTATACAGAATTCACTGAATATCCTTTCAAGGATATCCTCCTCAGAAAATTCAATACCGATTATGGCATTGAGGGTCTGTATAGCACTCCTTAAATTAAAAGAAACTATCTCCAGCGGTTGTCCACCCTGCATGGATGAGAGCGCATCTCTTACAAATTGCAAGGCATCATCAAGGAGCGCCTTATGTCTTGTCCTTGTTATAATAGCTCCTTCTAAGGACTCAAAGCCAGCCCTGCTTTTATCTTCAGGAGCGATGAACTTATTAAAAATAAGTTCCTTCAGGTCATCAATCCCTTCTCCCTTGAGGGCAGAGATCTCTATGCAGGGAAATTGATTTAAGACGCCTTTATCCACCACTATACCCTTATCTTTTTTATTAAGTATAACAATGGTTCTTTTCTTTTGACCTTTAAGCCTTGAAATTAAGGATAAATCATAAGGGGTTAATTCCTCGGAGCCATCAATAACCAGCAACACCATATCAGCCCTCTCAATGGCTGATTCTGTTCTTTTAATTCCCTCTGCCTCCACAAGGTCTCTGGCCTCCCTTATACCAGCTGTATCAATCAACCTCAGGGGTATCCCCTTAACATTTATAATCTCCTCAATAATATCCCTTGTTGTACCCGGTATATCGGTAACAATAGCCCTGTCTGTGCCAAGCAGGGCATTAAGTAAAGAGGATTTACCCACATTTGGTCTTCCAGCAATTACTGTTGCTATGCCCTCTCTTAAGATATGGCCATGATAAAAGGACTCTGAAAGTCTGCTCAGTCTTTTTTCAATGTTCATCAATAAATCAGTCCAGTTCAGAGGACTGAGGTTTATGTCCTCCTCAGGAAAATCAATAAATGCCTCAATTTCAGTAAGAAGATTCTTGAGACCCTCTAAAAGGTCCTCAAGCTGCCTTCTGAGGCCACCACCTAAATGCTCCAGGGCAACCTTCTCAGCCGCTTCAGTCTTTGACCTTATCAGATCAAGAACTGCCTCTGCCTGTGTAAGGTCTATCCTTCCATTAAGAAAGGCCCTCATGGTGAATTCTCCAGGTAAGGCTAATCTTGCACCCGATTCAACTACAAGCTCCAGCACCCTTCTTAAAACAACATATCCACCGTGACAGTTTATCTCAACAACATCCTCCCTTGTATATGTATTGGGAGCCCTCATTACTGAGAGAAGTACCTCATCAATCTTCTCTCCGCTCAGGGGATTAACAATAAAACCATAATATATCCTGTGGCTTGGAGATTGAGAGGGTTTAATACCCTTTGGTGAATTAAAAATCCTGTCAGCAATAAGGAGAGCCTTCTCACCGCTCATGCGAACTATGCCTATTCCACCTTCCCCGGGTGGAGTAGATATAGCCACGATGGTATCTTCTCTGGGATAATTCATAATAGAGGGCTTATTTTATGATATATTAGATTATGGAGATTCATCAACTAAAGGTCTTTCTTTCGGTCTTCAAGCACAGGAGCTTTACGAAGGCATCAGAAGAGCTTTATCTTACACAACCTACTATAAGCGACCATATTAAAAGCCTTGAGTATGAACTGAATTGCAGACTCTTTGATAGGCTTGGAAGGACCATCATACCCACAGCAGAGGCTTCCATCTTATATAACTATGCAGTGGAGATCATAGAGAAGGCAGTGGAGGCAAAGGACACCATTAACAAGGCAAAAAAACAGCCCACCGGTGAGATTCTTATAGGTGCAAGCACCATACCTGGAACCTATTTACTGCCTAAGATTATAAAGGGATTTCAGGAACACTATCCCCTCATAGAATTCAGTTTATTAATCTCAGACTCAAAGGGAATCCTTGATAAGGTTTTATCCCATGAATTATTCATTGGCACCATAGGTACAAGGCTCACAAATTCAAAGATTAATTATACACCCTTTGGAGAGGATGACTTAATTATTGTTTCCTCTCCCGGAATGATTAAAAAATCTACCATTAATATTGAGCATCTTAAATCTTATCCCTTTGTCCTCAGAGAAGAGGGGTCAGGCACAAGAAAGGAGATGGAAAGACTCCTTGAGCAAAAGGGCCTGGCTGTTGAGAACCTGAAGATAGCTGGCATCTTTGGTTCAACTGAGGCTGTGAAGGAAGCTGTGAAGGCCGGCCTTGGAATAGCCGTCGTCTCACGGCTTTCTGTAAAAGATGAACTAAGCACAGGAACCTTAAAAGAGGTGCGAATACCAGGCCTGGAGATGAAAAGAAGATTTTATATAATCACACATAAAAAAAGAACCCTCCCGCCTCAATATAAATTATTCCTTGATTACCTCATCCCGAAAGACCGGCAGTTTTTAAGGAATGATACAGTTCCGTAATAGAATGGCTTCTCTTACCATCTTCAGCCCTGAAGAAGTTAGCTGTTATAATAAAAAATAAAATGATTGACGGAGAGTTTGACATAATTGTTGTTGGTGCTGGCCATGCTGGCTGTGAGGCAGCCCTTGCCGGTGCAAGGCTGGGTTTTAAGGTTGGTCTTTTTACATTAAACCTTGACACCATTGCCCAGATGTCCTGCAATCCTGCCATCGGCGGTTTAGCAAAAGGCCATATTGTCCGTGAGATCGATGCCCTTGGTGGTGAGATGGCAAGGGTCACTGACAGGGCAGGCATTCAGTTCAGGATGCTCAACAGGTCAAAAGGGCCTGCTGTCTGGTCTTTGAGGGCTCAGTCTGACAGGCTTCTTTACAGATTAGAGATGAGAAAGTCCCTCGAGTCTGAAAAAAATATCATCATCAAGCAGGCCTCAGTGGAGGCCTTTATTGTAGAGGATGGAAAGGTAAAGGGTGCCATTGATCACCTTGGCATTAAATACAGGGCAGGAGCAGTTGTTATTACCACGGGAACCTTTCTTAATGGACTTATTCACATCGGTCTTGAGACTATGGAGGCAGGAAGGGCAGGTGAGTTTCCATCAAAGGGCCTTTCAAGATGCCTTAGAGACCTTGGCTTTAAGATGGGAAGACTCAAGACAGGCACACCACCCAGGCTTGATTCAAGGACAATAGATTTCTCTCAGCTTGAACTCCAGTATGGAGATGATCCTCCACAACCCTTTTCCTATTTAACAGAGAAGATCACCAATCCTCAATTGCCCTGCTATATCACCTACACAAATAAGGAGACCCATGAGATAATCCTGAAGAACCTTGACCGCTCACCCCTTTACAGTGGAAGGATCAAGGGGATTGGCCCCAGATATTGTCCTTCCATTGAGGATAAGGTTGTGAAGTTTTCAGATAAGGAGAGGCATCAGGTCTTTCTTGAACCAGAAGGACTTGAGACAAAGGAATATTATGCAAATGGTATATCCACAAGCCTTCCCTTTGATGTGCAATTGAGGCTTGTTCGCTCCATTAAGGGTCTTGAGAATGCTGAGATCATGAGGCCAGGCTATGCAATAGAATATGACTTTGTCTATCCAACCCAGCTCAAGCACAGCCTTGAGACAAAGCTTATTGAAAACCTCTTCCTTGCTGGTCAGATAAATGGCACCTCTGGATATGAAGAGGCAGCTGGCCAGGGTATCATAGCAGGGATAAATGCAGCCTTGAAGCTTCAGGGCAGGGAGCCCCTCATCCTAAGAAGGGATGAGGCCTACATAGGTGTGCTTATTGATGACCTTGTTACCAAAGGCACCCAAGAACCCTACAGGATGTTCACATCCCGTGCAGAATACAGGCTTCTTCTAAGACATGACAATGCTGACATGAGGCTCACTGAAAAGGGTTACAGGATAGGTCTTGTAAAGGAAGAGCAATACGAGAGGTTTCTTAAAAAGAAGGAGACAATAGAAAAGGAGATAAAGAGGCTCAGGACGACAAGGCTAAAGCCAGAGGAGATTAATAAATTGCTCTTGGAAAGAGGCAGCTCACCTGTATCTGAGGCACAGAGCCTTGAACAGCTCCTTAAAAGACCTGAGATAAGGTACAGAGACCTCATGAACCATGTCAGCTCAGATATCCCTGATGAAATAGCTGATGCAGTGGAGATAGAGGTTAAATATGAGGGATATATTAAGAAACACCTTGAGCTTGTGGAGAGGATGAAAAGGCTTGAAGATATGGCCATACCCTCTGATTTTGATTACACCAGACTAAAGCTCTCTAAGGAGGTCCTTTCAAAGCTCCTTGAGGTAAGACCTGCAAATCTCTCTCAGGCAAGCAGGATCCCTGGGGTTACACCAGCAGCTGTATCATTGATAATGATAGAGCTGACAAGACAGAGGAGGCAAAAGACTCCTTCATTTAAGCCTAAAGAAGCTTAAGTCCCAGGGTGTTTCAAAAATATAGCCTATGATTACCCATAGGCTACGGCCCTTGCCCCTATCCTTTTGAGGGCAACCGCAAGGGTTGCCCCTACTATTTGAAATTGTTGGCTCTGAAAGGGAATTATGCCCTCTAAATCCATAGTTGGTAGCCGCAAGTTGGTAGAACAGGCTTCCAGCCTGTTCAATGCGTTTTTTGTATTTCCACCATTTATCGCAGGCTGAAGCCTGCGGCTACTCCCTTCAGGATAGAGAGGTTCCTTAATACCCTTCTCATGTAACTTAGGCATTCTTGCCTGAGAAAGATAAATCACAGACAAGAATGTCTGTGCTACTACCTGACTTGTTCCATCCAGAGGCTTGAATATCCTACTTTGGCAAATCTTAAGGCTTGTTATTAACTTATAACCCTAAATATCTCTTCTGTCAAGTATTTTGTAAAATTATAAATTAATCAGTTTAAAAACTTCTTGACAATTTTGTTTGGGCTTAATATACTTTATTCAGGCTGTTTTACAGCCTTAAAATCCCTCAAATGGGGAGGAAGATATGAGGTTAGTAAGTTTTATAGTTCTTCTGAGCCTTTTACTTCTGCCTGTCCTTGCACTGGCAGAGGAGAACTGGCTTGAGATCGGTGGTGACTACAGGTTCAGGTATGATTCATTGAAAGGCACTGTGCATGA
>CALJEL010000087.1 GCA_938074335.1 uncultured bacterium
CAAATCCCTTTTTAAAAGGGCCCTGATTTCTTCAAGTCTCTTGTCTCTGTAAAGCTCTGCTATGGCGTCCCTTAAGGCAATGGATTTTCTATAAGTCTCCTGTCTCAAGCCCTCAATCCTCAGAGGGTCACCGCTTTTCAGGGTGTCTATAAAGGAGGGATACACAATCAGCCTGTAACCTTCCATGAAATCTATATATAAATTCAGGAGATCGATTGCTCCTCTATCTATCGCCATTTTAATGGGGCCATAATCTGATGTGTCAGCAATATGGTCCTTCAATGCCCTGAGAATCAGCTCTGTTCTTCTTTCTTTTACAGAAAGCAGAAGTTCAGTCCACTCAGGAATGTCTTCCACTGATTCCGCAATCTCATGATAGAGGAGCATCTCAGAATATCTGAGGGCTAATTCATCAAGTTTTGTTTCAAATTTTTCATCAGGTGGGCTATCAGGTGCTATCCCGAATCTCTGAAAGGCATTTCTTACTCCAGGATTTTCCTTTGTACGGAGATTGAGGAATTTTTCCCAGAGGAGTGCCTTGAGGGGTTCAAGTCTGATGAATATGCACCTTCCCTGAAGCATTGCAGCAGAGGAAAAAAGGTCTCTTATATGCTCTTTTTTTGAAATATATACAGTGTAGTCATTAATCTCTCTTTTGTCCACCAGGTCTGATATGAAAAAGGTGGGTTTCATATAAAGCCCGTAACCTGCACCATAGACATAGCCCTTATTGTTCAGGCGAAGATTAATCTCAAGGATATCGAATGGACTGAAGAGATGATCTTCTATTTGAAGTGGTTCAAGCTCCCTGTCTTCTAAGTTCTTCCAGAGGGATTCCTTCTCAGCTATCCAGTGCATTATCCTTTCCTGAGGAATCGGCTCCCATGGCTTAATGCCCTTTTCAGATCTGTATAAATCCCTCATCCTCATGAGAAGACCACAAATGGAGAAATACCCCCAGTATTTAGCATCAGAGATGTTACAGTTTAATTTTACGGTCTCTTTGACAAGTGGTGGTAACAGCTGGTGCATTTTTTAATTATAGCCAATTTTATCGGGTCTTTAAAATAGGTCCGCAACTCACCGATAGAAATTTATATTAAGCCTTCAATAGAAACTGGCACCTTAGTAGAGAAGCAGGGCAACAGCTTAAACAGTTTGAACAGTCAATAACAGAGCAGTAGAGCAGCAGCGCAGCAGTAAGCCACAGACAAGAATGTCTGTGCTACCTCATTAGCTACTGCACTGGTGTGCTACTGCTATGCCTTGAGACAGGCCGGCAATTTTTCTAATGGCAAAATAGAGAGTTTAGACCTTTTGAACAGATTGCCTGCAGGAGTGCCTCTTCTGGAGAGGCGGTATTCTGTGAAGATGGCCTTGTGATGGCTGGCCTCAGTGAAGATGGGGCAAGGAATTTAATCTCAAATTATGCCTGTCTTTATTATCTTGGATAAGGCCTTAAAACAGGCAAGCAAGAGCGCGGCCAGAGGGACTTGAACCCCCAACCTACGGATTCGTAGTCCGTCGCTCTATCCAGCTGAGCTATGGCCGCAGCCCGAAATATTTAGACCAGACTTAACCCTTCTTTATCCCTTCCTTCAGGGTAAGTCCATATTTATCATGCTGGAATGGATGTATGGTAGGGAATTTTGAATAAAGCCAGCCCTTAAATATCTCTTTACCATTCTCATAGACAATGACCCTGACAGCGGGATTGTTGGGCTCATTTGATGATGAGGTTATAGTAAGACCATCCATCTTAAAATCAGGTAGAAACTCTCCAACCTTTATCTTGAGATTTGAATTGGGTATATTATATTCACTGTTGAGCTTAACTGTAATCTCTGAGCTCTTTTTTGCAATTTTATCCTCAACAATAAGTTTGACAGCATCCCATTTCCCCTTTACAGCCTCTGGAACGATCACCTTTGTCTCCCCAGGTGGCATCATCACACCAGCCCCTGGACCAGCCGGAGCCTGTGGAACTGGCTGCTCCTCTTTTTTCTTACAGGCAGCAAAAGAGAGTGAAATTAGAAGAATCATGACCACGATAAATATTCTTTTAACCATCTCCTTTAAAACCTCCTCCTCCTTTCATTTGACCTTGAAAATCAAGGTTCATAATCATGCTTAATGGCGGAGAGGCAGGGATTCGAACCCTGGGTGAGGTTTTACCCCCACAACCGCTTAGCAGGCGGCTGCCTTAGACCTACTCGGCCACCTCTCCAGACAAATAATTATAACACAATTGAGATATTGAGTAGGGGCGTATTGCAAGGTCTTTAACTATGCACTGCTGCTCTAAAGTTGACCTCTTTAGAAGGGATTGCGGCAGAGTCCAAAAATCTGCACCTCGTAGTGAGGGACGGCGCACTTCAGGATGTGAGCTTAAGAAATTCCTCATAACTTATGATCTTCACACCAAGGGTTCTTGCCTTTTCAAGCTTTGAGCCTGGCTCTTCTCCAGCTATTAAATAATCTGTACTTTTAGATACTGAAGATGAGACATGACCACCAAGGCTTTCTATGAGGTCTTCAATCTCCTTTCTTGGTTTAGGCAGGGTGCCTGTGATTACAAAGGTCAGGCCATCCAGTGGTCTTTTCTCAGCCCTTTGAGTGTAGTCAGGATTGGTGATCCTGAGTCCCATCTTCTTCATTGTCTCAAGGGTCTTTATGTTTTCAGGGTTGTTAAAGAATTCGTATATAGATCTTGCAATCTTTTCCCCGATCTGCGGTATCTCCATGAGTTTCTCCTTTTTTATGTGATAAAGGTCTTCAAGATTTTTAAAAGACCTGGCAAGTAGCTTTGCCACATACTCACCAACATGGAGTATGCCAATGGCAAAGAGGAATCTTCCAAGTGTTGTCTTCTTACTTGCCTCTATGGCCTCTATAAGATTCTGGGCAGATTTATCAGCAAATCTCGGAAGTTTAAGGAGGTCTTCTTTTTTCAATTTATAGATATCTATAAAGCTTTTAATAAGGCCATTTGAATAGAGAAGCTCCACGGTCTTTTCTCCGAGTCCTTCTATATTCATTGCAGCCCTGCTTGCAAAGTGTATTATCCTTTCCTGAACCTGTGCGGGACAGTTCATGTTTATGCACCTTACAGCAACCTCCTCAGGTTCCTTTACCACCTTGCTTCCACATTCAGGGCATTTCTCAGGCACAGGAAAGGATTTTTCCCTTCCTGTTCTTTTCTCCTTTATTACCATCACTACATGGGGTATCACATCTCCTGCCCTTTCAACAAGCACGGTGTCACCGATTCTTATATCCTTTCTTTCCATCTCATCCCAGTTATGAAGTGTTGACCTCGTGACTGTCACTCCGCCAATCCTTACAGGTTCAAATATGGCATAGGGTGTAAGCACCCCTGTCCTTCCAACTGATGCCCTGATATCGAGTATCTTTGTTGTTGCCTGGTGGGCCGGGAATTTATAGGCTATTGCCCATCTTGGTTCACGGGTCTTTACACCCAGTGCCTTCTGAAGGGAAAAGTCATTTACCTTTATAACAGCTCCATCTGTCTCAAAGGGCCATTTTTCACGCAGGGCCTCCATCTCTTTTATGATATCTATGACCTCTTGAATATCCTTTGCTGTTTTTACAATGGCAGGTACAGGGAATCTCTTTTCCCTCAACCATTCAATAAATTCAATCTGACTCTTGAATTCCTTTCCCTTTATTGCACCAACTCCGTAACAGGCAAGATGGAGTTTTCTCTTCTGGGTTATGGATGGATCAAGCTGTCTGACCGAGCCTGCTGCTGCATTCCTCGGGTTTGCAAAAAGAGGCTCACCTGATTTTTCTCTTTCTTTATTTAATCTTTCAAATTCATCTATATTCATATAAACCTCTCCCCTTATGTCTATCTCCTCGGGTATATCAGTGCCTTCGATCCTGAGCGGAATTGACTTTATGGTCTTTATATTCTGTGTGACATCCTCTCCTTCATAGCCATCACCTCTGGTGGATGCCTTCTGAAGAAGCCCCTTTACATAGCTCAGTTCAATGGCAAGACCATCATATTTTGGCTCCACTGTGTACTGCACATCCTCGGTAATACCGAGAAACCTCTTTACCCTCCTGTCGAATTCCCTCAGGTCCTCTTCATTGAAGGCATTATCAAGGGAAAGCATTGGCTCCTTGTGCCTGACCTTTTCAAATTTTTCTAGCGGGGGAGCACCTATCCTCTGGGTTGGAGAGTCAGGCAGGATGTAGTTGTATCTTTCTTCAAGCTCCTTCAGTCTTTTAAGAAGTCTGTCATAATCTTCATCGGAGATCACAGGAGAATCAAGGACATAATAACGGTAGTTATGATAATTGATTTCATCAACAAGTCTTTTAATCTCTGCCTTTATCTCCTCCGTGAGCCTCTCAGCCATCGGCGATCTCCTCCATTACTTCCAGTAAGAATTCAAGGGCCTTTAAAGAGGCCTCTTCTTTGTTTTGTCCTCTATCACCTGTAAGCCTGAGTTCCCTTGTCCTGGTCTTATCTTTATGAGCCACGCCGATATATATGAGACCTCTTTCCTTTCCCTCAAGCACATCAGGTCCGAGATTCCCGGTGGTGGAAAGTCCGTAGTGAGAGCCTGTTATCCTAATGATTGATAATGCCATCAGGGCTGCGGTTTCCTTACTTATTACACCATATCTTGTGAGCATCTCCTCCTCTATGCCGAGTATCCTTTTTTTGGCGTCTATTGAATAGGTTACTGCACCAGCCTCAAAGAAGAGACTTGCCCCGGGAAGTGATGTAATATAATGACTGATAAGACCACCTGTGCATGACTCAGCAACGGAGAGTTTCAATCCATTCTGTTTGAAGACCCTGTGAACACGCTCAACAATTGATTGAGACGGTATCGGGGTCCCCAATGGTTCGGATGTATTACCCTTCATAATTTTATTATAATACCACATGTTATCCTTTAAGACCTCTATCGAGATTCTGCAGAGATTTTTAAATGTCTGGAAGTCTCCCGATATCTTTATAATACTGCTCACTTTATTTCCTGTCTTCCTGGCCACAACCTCTAATGCAGCCCTTATCCTTGAGGACAGACTCTGCATAGCTGGTGAGGAAATAATGTTCAGTGCGGAGACGAAGAAAGGGCTTTTCAGAAAGGGGGGTGTGGTTGTTGAGTTTTTTGTTAATAATAAGTCAATTGGCAAAAGTCTCTCTGGTGGTGATGGAGTTGCCTATAAGGCCTTTAAACCTCATGATACCGGGCTAGTGAAGGTCATGGTAAAGACCGGGGACGAAAAGGAAGAGGCATTAATACTCTGTCTGAAAAAAGGACAGACTATTCTGCTCATTGATATTGAGACATTAAAAGAAGCTCCCTTTTCCTCAATCCGGAGGAAGGACAGCAGAGAGGTCATTAAAAGATTGAGCAGGAGATTCCCTTTGGTCTATCTGCTTACAGGGTTCATGTCTCAAAAAGAAGCAAAGCAGTGGCTTCAGAAGAATGGCTATCCCCTGGCACCTCTCCTGAGGTTTAAAGAAGAGATGTTTTCAGAGATTAAAGAAATGGGACTGTTAATAAGGGCTGTAATTGCTTCCCCCGAGCTTGCTCAAGAAGCCGTCTTTCATAGACTCAGGACATTTTCCTTTAATGAGACTGAAGGAGCTATTGAGATCGAATCCTGGAAGGAGCTGGAGAAAAAAATATAACTTTCCCTCACCAGAGGCTTGAAAATCAGCTTCCTTTTAAAGAAATCAAACTCTTTATTTTATTGCTGAAAGAAAATCTTCCAGGGTCATTGAAGGCGATATCCTGAAGGCCTTCTCAAGAATAGCTGATTTTTCAGCCTCTGTTTTTGCCAGTTTGTATTTTTCTCTTAGTTTTCTGAGTTTTTCTCTTCTGTTCCTTCTTCTTCTGAGTTCAGCCTCTCTCGGTGGCCTTGACATAATAAATATTTACCATAATTAAGCAATATTCTTCAAGAGGATATATTTTCCTCTGTTTTGCCATTAGAAAACTGGCAGTCTGCCTCAAAGTCTTTACAATGCGACAAATTTTATTTATTATGTAGCAAAAAGTCTTCACCCAAAAGGTGAAGTTAGTAATGTATAGTAAGCTTATTAATAGTATTACACTAAGGTGTCGCAGGTAAAGCCTTTTTCGGCAGACTGCCAGTTCTATTAAAGGCTTTTTATAATTTTCTAATGGCAGATTACGGTCATCTCCCTAAACTGCCGATAGGAATGGCGGGGGATGCCGAAAAGGCAATACCAGCACCCCAGAAAATCTCACGATTTTCTGGGGACCCCGCCTGCGACACCTTAATAGAGCAGTAGAGCAGCAGAGCAGCAGTTAAATAATAATTTAAAAAAATTCCTTAATAAAAACCACTGCTCTACTGCTCTGCTGGTCTGCTGATCTATCAATAAAAACTACTGCTCTACTGCACTGCTGCTCTGCTGGTCTAAGAAGGCCTTGAGGCATACCCCGCCATTAGTTCACGGGGTGAAGACAAGCTTCACCCCGTGAACCCCGATGAAAATGCATTTCTATCAGCAAATTGAGGTCATCTTGGCTTTCTCACCTGAAGTAACCTCTTTGCAGCAGCCCTTACAGCCTCTGATACATTCCTGTTCTTCTCCAGAAGTTCAAGATCCTTTGTCTTCAAGGCGGATACAAAACCAACTGCTACACCTGGTGGTGTCTTAGGATTTGTTACCAGTGCCTGAATTATGGAATAGTTTTTCATCCAGTCCCTGTTATTAGCTATGATTCTCAGGGCCTCTTCAGGAATAGACCTCTGTCTTGCAATCATCTCTATCTCTGATTCAGTTATCTTTGGATTCTCCAGTACACTCAACACCACATCCTTATTTGTATCCTTGATAAGAATTGACCTTATCTCACGGCCACCCCTCATGGCAAGAAGCCTTCTTTTGGGGACAGGAAGTCTCTGAATCTTTACTAAGAGGCTCTCTCTTTTCCTTTCCTCCATTTCCTCTGTAATAACAGGCCTTGCCTGTGTTATCTCTGATGGTTTTTGTAAAACAGGAAGGTTAAGAAGTCTGGCTGCCTCTGTCTTTATTTCCTCAGGGGTATCGGGATGTTCGAAGAGAAGCTTAAGTATTTCAGGTCTCTGTTTATTTGCGTGAAGGATTTCATTGAATATATTGCTGTCCGAGGCGTCCTCAATAAGTATCTCAATGACATCAGCTGATGTCATTGAGAGGTCCAGTCCTATAGCTCGCTGTTCTTCCATCACCCCTTTTTCAGATATAAAAAGTATTCCACATTTCCTTTCTGCCCTTCAAGGGGTGACCTGAAACTACCCATAACAGAAAAACCCATACCCTTTGCTTCACTGGCAATCCTCTCAACTGCCATAAGTCTCTTTGCCTCATCCCTGACTATCCCGCCTTTTCCCACATCCTTTCTTCCAACCTCAAACTGCGGCTTTACAAGGCACAATGCCTCACCCTCAGGTTTCAGAAATTCTATTATCCGTGGAAGTACCTTCGTAAGTGATATAAAGGAGACGTCTACTGTAGCTATATCTATAGCCTCAGGTATGGCATCCCGTCTAAGGTATCTGATATTTGTTCTTTCAAAAAGTACAATCCTTGGATCATTTCTCAAGCTCCAGGCAAGCTGTCCATAACCCACATCTATACAGTAAACCTTTCTTGCCCCGTGCTTCAAAAGACAATCAGTAAAACCGCCTGTGGAGCAACCTATATCCATGGCAATCTTATCCCTTAGATTAATCCTGAAATGTAAAAGGGCTGCCTCAAGTTTAAGCCCTCCCCTGCTCACATAAGGAAGCCCTTCACCTTTAACTTGTATATCCTTGTCAGGTGCTATTAATGTCCCTGGTTTAGTGCAGGCATGGCCATCAATATAGACCTTGCCCTCCATTATAAGGTATCTTGCCTTTTCACGGGTGCTCACAAGACCCCTCTCAACGAGCACCCTGTCAAGCCTCTCTTTTTTCATCCTTACAATATGGAATGCTCTGCATCTGCCCTCTCTGAACAATCAGAGTGTAACCGTCGTCCTTTCCATTAATAGAAGTGCTGAATTTATTATCCCTGCCTTATCCAGACCATATCGCTGTCTCAGCTCCTGCTGAGTTCCATGTTCCACAAACTGATCAGGTATTCCAAGAGACCTTATATGGATATCCTGTAGCCCCACCCTGTGAAGAAACTCCATTACTGCACTTCCAAAACCTCCAGTCAGGGCATTGTCTTCAACAGTGATTATCCTTTTTATCCTATTTGCAAGAGAATAGATAAGAGACTCATCAAGGGGTTTTACAAATCTTGCATTCACCACCGTTACATTAATATCCATCTTTCTGAGTTCTTCTCCTGCCTCTATTGCTGGAGCAACCATATTACCTATAGAAAGTATCAGGAGATCATCTCCACTCATGAGTACCTCTGCCTGTCCGGTGTCAAAGGGCTTCCTCTCACCTTCTATGATGATAGCCTTTCCCCTTGGGTATCTTATGGCTACAGGGCCATCAATCCTCAGGGAAAGTTCAAGCATATCCTTTAATTCAATACCATCTCTGGGAGCCATTATAGTCATATTGGGTATAAGCCTTAAATAGGAAAGATCAAATTGACCCTGGTGGGTTGCTCCATCCTCGCCAACTATACCTGCCCTGTCAATACAGAATGTAACAGGAAGCCTCTGAATGCAGACATCATGTATAATCTGGTCAAAGGCCCTCTGAAGGAAAGTGGAATATATTGCCACATAGGGTCTCAACCCTTCTCTTGCAAGACCTGCAGCAAAGGTTACTGCATGCTGTTCAGCAATACCCACATCATAAAACCTTTCAGGAAACCTTTCATAAAAACAGTTAAGACCGGTACCGTCCTTCATTGCAGCTGTAATTGCCACGATCCTTCTATCCTTTGAGGCAAGCTCTGTAAGGTATTGACCGAAAAGCTCACTGTAGGTCTGCTGCGTTGACTTTACAGGACTACCTGTTTCAAGACTGAAAGGCCCTATGCCATGAAAGACACAAGGATCCTCCTCTGAGTATTTATATCCTTTACCCTTCTTGGTTATTACATGCAGAAGCACCGGTCCTTTTATATCCTTTAATTTTTTTAGGGTTGAGATGAGCAGTTCTATATTATGACCATCAATGGGACCAAGATATTCAAAACCAAGCTCCTCAAAAAGAAGTCCAGGTGGCAGGAATATACCCTTAAGTGTCTCCTCTGCCTTTTCCGCAAGTCTTGCTACAGGTTCACTGAATTTTCTGGGAATATTTTTAAGTATCTGTTTTGTCTCATCCTTGAATTTTCTATAGAGATTCCCTGTTAATATCCTGTTGAGGTATTCTGCAAGGGCTCCCACATTCTTTGATATGGACATCTCATTGTCATTAAGTATTACTATGAGGTCTTTTTTCATGTGACCTGCGTGATTCAATGCCTCAAAGGCCATGCCTGCTGTAAGGGCTCCATCTCCGATCACGGCTATCACCTTTCTTTGCTCTCCTTTTATATCCCTTGCCTCTGCCATCCCGAGGGCTGCTGATATGGATGTGGAACTATGGCCTGTACCGAAGGCATCGTGGGGGCTTTCCTCTATCCGAGGAAATCCAGAGATACCTCCTGATTTTCTTAACGTATGAAATACATTATATCTACCTGTAAGGAGTTTATGTGGATAGCACTGGTGGCCTACATCCCATATTATCCTGTCATGAGGAGAATTAAAGACATAGTGAAGGGCTAAAGCAATCTCAACCACCCCAAGATTGGAGGCAAGATGACCTCCATTCCTTGAGACAGTCTCAATTATGACCTGTCTTATCTCAGAGGCTAAATCCTTCAGTTCCTCAATACTCAGTCTTTTTATGTCTTCTGGTCCTTTTATAGATTCGAGCATCATGAACTCCTCTTTAATAAATAGAGAGCAACCTCCTTGAGGGGTTTCGCTCCTTCCCCAAGGGTTGATATTAATTCTATTGCCTCTTCCACAAGTTCTCTTGCCTTCTGCCTTGACCTCTCGATTCCGTACACTCTCGGGTATGTGAGTTTCTTTTTTCTCTCATCAGAACCGCTGGACTTCCCTGTCTTAGAGGGATCACCTGTAAGGTCAAGGATATCATCCACTATCTGAAATACCATGCCAATATTATTACCATAGGCTGTAAATAATGATAGGATATTATCATCACTTTCAGCAAGTATGGGACCAAGCCTCAGAGATGCTGTTATCAGGGCAGCGGTCTTATGGCTGTGGATAAATTCAAGGATATCCTTATCAGGCTCAGAGTTCTCAGAAAGGATATCCTGCGCCTGACCAGCAACCATTCCGTAAATACCTGCCTTCTGGGCTATGTCTCTCACAGCCCTGAGAAGTGCCTTATCAGAAAGCCCTCCCTCATTTGTTGTTAGCATGTGAAATGCCTCTGTAAGAAGTCCATCTCCAGCGAGTATCGCCATCGCCTCTCCATAGACCCTGTGATTTGTAGGCCTTCCCCTTCTCATGTCATCATTGTCCATTGCTGGAAGATCATCATGGATAAGAGAATAGGTGTGAATCAACTCAAGACTGCTTGCCTGGGGAAGTATCCTTAAAGGATCCCCTCCCAGGGATTCATAGGAAATGAGTGAAAAAACAGGTCTGATTCTTTTACCTCCTGCAAAGAGACTGTATGTCATGGCTGAATGGAGAATCTCAGGCATTATCTTTGAAGAAAAATATCTCTCAAGGTAGGAATCTACAAGTCCTTTTTTTTCTTCTAAGTATCTTTTAATGTCCATTTTACCTGACCTGAAAGGAATAACTATGCTTTACCTTTTTTTACCATATAGGAATGGCAGGGTATGCCAAAAAGACTTTATCGCGACACCTTAATAGTGCAATAGAGCGACAGAGCGGCAGCTCGGGGAGAGGTTCTGTGTAGTCTGTCGCACTGTCGCACTGTAGCACTATGTTGTCGCACTGTGGCTCTACTTTGAGGCATACCCTGCCATTCCTTCACATTTCTATCACAAGTTTTGTTTTATTCCCATTCAATTGTGCTTGGGGGTTTGGAACTTATATCGTAGACAACCCTGTTCACACCGCTTACCTCATTTATTATCCTCAATGAAATCCTTTCAAGAAGGTCATAGGGAAGCCTTGCCCAGTCTGCTGTCATTCCATCGAGGCTCGTAACAGCCCTCACAGCGATAACATTCTCATAGGTCCTCTCATCACCCATAACTCCAACGCTTTTTACAGGCAGAAGCACAGCAAAGGCCTGCCAGAGCTCTCTGTAAAGCCCTGCCCTCTTTACCTCCTCAAGAACAATGGAATCGGCCTCTCTGAGGATCCTCAATTTATCCTCTGTAACCTCACCAATGCATCTTATTGCAAGACCTGGACCAGGGAAAGGATGTCTCCAGCAGATCTCCTCTGGAAGACCAAGCTCCTGGCCGAGGCGCCTTACCTCATCCTTGAATAATTCTCTCAGGGGCTCAATGAGCTTGAGTTTCATAACCTCTGGAAGTCCACCAACATTATGATGACTTTTTATCACTGCTGAAGGACCCTTAAAGGAGACACTCTCAATAACATCAGGATAAAGGGTCCCCTGGGCAAGGAATTCCACATCCTTGATCTTCTTTGCCTCCTCCTCAAAGACCTTTATGAATTCATTTCCTATTATCTTTCTCTTTTCTTCGGGATCAGTAACACCCTCAAGCTTTTTGAGAAATCTTTTTGAGGCATCCACATATTTAAGGGGGATATGGAAATTTTCCTGAAAGGTCTTCTTGACCTTTTCTGCCTCTGCCTTTCTTAAAAGACCGTTATCAACAAATATACAGGTAAGATTATCACCTATAGCCCTGTGTACAAGAACCGCGGTTACAGATGAATCAACCCCACCGCTCAGGGCACATATAACCTTTTTTCCGTTCACCTCTTCCCTGATGGCCTTTATAGCCCATTCAATAAAGGACCTCATCTCCCATAAAGGTTTGCACTGACAGATCTCATATACAAAATTCTGGAGTATTCTGATCCCCTGTTCTGTATGAACCACTTCTGGATGGAATTGCAAAGCATATAGCCTTCTTGAGTCGTCCGCCATGGCAGCTATTGAAGAATTCTCTGTATGTCCGATAACATGAAATCCAGGAGGCATCTCCTCTATCCTGTCAGCATGACTCATCCATACCTTTGATCTTTGAGGTATATCTTTAAAGAGGCCCTTGTTGTCATCTACTATAAGTTCTGCCCTACCATATTCATGTTTTTGAGCCCTGGCCACCCTTCCACCAAGCATATGGGCTATGGCCTGCATTCCATAACAGATGCCAAGCACAGGTATTCCAAGCTCAAAGATTCTTCTATCCGGTAAAGGAGCCCCTGGATCATACACGCTGCTTGGTCCGCCTGAAAGTATGATACCCTCTGGATGAAAGGCCTGTATCTTTTCAATGGAGACATTAAAAGGAAAGATCTCAGAATATACCTTACTCTCCCTTATACGCCTTGCTATCAACTGGGTATATTGAGAGCCGAAATCAAGGATAAGAATCCTCTGTGACTGTATCTCTACCATTCACGCCTGTAATTAGGGGCCTCTTTTACAAGGATAACATCATGGACATGGCTTTCTCTTAAACCTGCATGGGTGATCTGGATAAAACGTGCCTTTTTCCTTAACTCCTCCAGATTCCTTGCACCGCAATATCCCATTCCTGATCTTAAGCCGCCTATTAATTGATGAACTGTATTTGCCAGAGGACCCTTGTAAGGAACCCTTCCCTCAACACCTTCTGGAACAAGCTTTTTGGGCTCTACATCCTGCTGACCATATCTGTCTCTTGTTCCCTGCATCATTGCACCCAGCGAACCCATACCCCTGTATTCCTTGTAACTTCTTCCCTCATAAAGCACTATCTCACCAGGGGATTCATCGGTTCCAGCAAAAAGGCTACCAATCATCACACTTGTTGCTCCGGCAGCAAGTGCCTTTGTTATATCACCTGAGTATTTTATCCCTCCATCGGCAATGATAGGTATCCTGTATCTCCTGGCAACACTATGACACTTCATAATGGCAGTTATCTGAGGCACACCTGCACCTGCGACAACCCTTGTTGTACATATAGACCCGGGTCCTATACCAACCTTTATGGCATCAGCACCTGCCTTTATAAGGTCAAGGGCACCTTCTTCAGTAGCCACGTTTCCTGCAATAATGTCTATATCAAGTTTCTTTTTCAATTTTTTGAGAGTATCAATAACTGCCTTTGAATGGCCATGGGCTGTATCAATCACTATTACATCAGCACCTGCCTTTGCAAGCAGCTCTGCCCTGTGAATAGCCTCTTCTCCCACACCCACAGATGCACCTACCATAAGCCTGCCAAGCCTGTCCTTGCAGGCATTTGGATATTTCTTCCTTTTTTCTATATCCTTTATTGTTATAAGACCTTTAAGATTAAAGTCCTTATCAACTATTGGAAGTTTTTCAATCTTGTATTTATGGAGTATTTCCTTTGCCTCATCAATGGTTGTACCAACAGGTGCTGTTATAAGCCTCTCCTTTGTCATGACCTCATAAACCTTTTTCTTCATATTTGTCTCAAATCTCATATCCCTGTTGGTTATTATACCTATGAGTTTCCCGTTCTTTGTCACCGGGATACCTGATATCTTATATGTGGACATGAGTTTTTCAACCTCAGCAAGTGTTGCATCGGGATCTACTGTAACAGGGTCAATTATCATGCCGCTTTCTGATTTCTTGACCTTATCAACCTCCTTTACCTGCCTTTCCACAGACATGGCCCTGTGAATTATCCCGATTCCACCTTCCCTTGCAATAGCAATAGCAAGATTTGCCTCTGTTACTGTGTCCATAGCTGCACTCACAAGGGGGATATTGAGCTTAACATGCCTGCTCAGGTATGTGGAAATATCTACATCCTTTGGCAGGACATCAGAACGGGCAGGCAGCAATAAAATATCATCAAAGGTTAAACCATACTCTATCCTTTTATCCATCCTCTCAAAACTCCTTTTTGCTTTAAATTTTAACATGTAGAGGGTTGAGAAGGCAAATTCAGTAGATAAGACTTCAATTTGTCGATAGAAATGCATTTTTAATGGCGGGGGCTGCCTCAAAGCCTTTATAATGCGACAAATTTTTATTTATCATGTATTAAACCGTAACTCCGCCCGATTTACGTAATATGTATGTTCAATTTTTCCAAAAGTTTCTGTGTCTTGCTCGTTATCTCAGATGTATGCCATGAATCATTGATCTTCACCTTCTTGATTTCTGTTAGATGCATAAGCAGG
>CALJEL010000088.1 GCA_938074335.1 uncultured bacterium
TAAAATGGAGCCTACTACATATCGTATCATGATGAAGGGAAAAAGCAAAACAGAGAAGGCGGAGGCAAGATTACACATTGTAAGGTATGCCCAGAGGCATGGTAACAAGGAAGCAGCGAGGCAATTTGGCTGTAGCAAAAACACAGTAAAACTCTGGAGAAGAAGATTTGAGACTGAAGGTATGAGCGGTTTAAATGACAAAAGGGATGTGCCGAGGAATCTTCCACATAAGACCCCAGAGGCTATGGAGCAGTATATTGTTGAGTGCAGGAGGAAAGTTCCCTGTTATGGTCCAAAGAGGCTCAAGTTATTCTTTGAGATCAATGCATCAGAAGGAGCAATAAAAAGGATCCTTAAGGAACATGGCCTGACAAGGAAGCAAAGAAAGAAATACCACAAGAGGAATGACCTGAGAAAACAGAAGGCGAAGTATATGGCCCTTAGCCATCATCAGGAAGATACGAAGCATCTATACGATATCCCAAACTATTGGCCCCAGTTCATGAGGCTTAAGTTGCCAAAATACCAGTATACGATAAGAGACACAAAGAGTGGATTTATGGTTTTAGGGTATGGAAGTGAATGTTCGGAGATTTATGCGATGCTTTTAACCGAGGCATATATAGGGCATTTAAGGAGACACGGTATAAGGCCTGAGGAATTAGAGATTCAGACAGACAATGGTTCTGAATTTGGAGGAAGGAAGAGGGATATTCTGGATGAAGGTTATGTGAATATGATAGTGGAGAAATACGGGGCAAGGCATACATATATACCGCCTGGAATGAAGAATGCCAATGCTGATGTAGAAAGTGCTCATAAACTGATAGAGGATGAGTTTTATGATATAGAGGAGTTTAGTTCAAGGGAAGATTTTTTTGGGAAGGCTCAGCTATATCAGGATTTTTTTAACATGGTGAGGCCTAATTTTTCAAAAGGTGGAAAGACTCCATGGGAGATAATCAAGGAAGATAGACCTCATATTTCACCTGAGGTGCTTCTATTTCCTGTAGTTGACATTGATGCATTATTCAGGGTTAAATTTTCTATGCCACAAAGGGGTCAGATTATACCTGCCTTTGCCGCTCGTCAAAGGCAGAGGCGATAAGGCAATGGAAGGAGTGGGCGAAGAGGTGGAGTGCTATTTATCCTAAGGCAGTAAGGTGCATAGAGAAGGATTTAGAGGAGTTATTGAACTTTTATGATACTCCCAGAGAAATGTGGTTAAAACTGAGGACCACAAATGTAATAGAGAGGTCATTCAGGGAAGTAAGAAGAAGGACAAGACCAATGAGCTGCTTTAACAATACAGCCTCTATAGAGAGGATCGTCTATGCAGTAATCAGTCATTTAAATGATAAATGGAGGATTAAACCCTTAGATGAATTTACACAGAGATCTTGACACTACCAGTAAACGGGGTAAGTTGACATGTCCCTCTCTTTACCTGTAAGATAAGATTAACCCTTGGGGAGGTCGAAAGGCCTGAGACCCTCTGGATGGAGGGAACCCATTGAACCTGATCCGGGTAATGCCGGCGTAGGGAAGGGCGGGATAGGATTTCAAGCCTGCTTTCCTCAAGGGAGGCAGGCTTTTTTGTTATGAAGATTAGGCTCAATGGTGAAGACTATGAGATTGAAGGAGAGCTCACTCTGGAGGAGCTTTTAAGGAGGCTTTCTATCCTGCCTGAGAGGGTTGCTGTGGAGGTGAACCTCCAGGTGATAAGAAAGAATGATTTTAAAGATTTTAAAGTGAAAGATGGTGATGTCGTTGAGATAGTAAATTTTGTAGGAGGTGGTTAAATGCAGGAAGATAGGCTGATTATCCGTGGTATAGAGTTTAAGTCAAGACTCTGGGTTGGTACAGGGAAGTATAAGGACCTTGAGGAGACCAGAAGGGCGGTGGAGGCCTCTGGTGCAGATGTGGTTACTGTTGCTGTAAGGAGGGTAAATATCCTTGACAGAAACAGGGAAAACCTCCTTGATTACATTGACCCTAAAAAATACAAGATCCTTCCAAATACTGCTGGCTGTTACACTGTTGAGGAGGCCTTGAGATATGCAAGACTTGCAAGGGAGGCTGGTATATCAGATATGGTCAAGCTTGAGGTTATTGGTGATGAGAGGACACTATTTCCTGATGTATGTGGTCTGATAAAGGCAACAGAGATACTTGCAAAGGAAGGCTTTATCGTATTTCCTTACACAAATGATGATCCCATAACAGCAAAGAGGCTTGAGGATGCTGGAGCAGCAGCAGTGATGCCCCTTGGTGCACCTATTGGCTCAGGACTTGGCATAAGGAATCCCTATAACATAAAGATAATACTTGAGACCGTGAAGGTCCCTGTCATAGTGGATGCAGGTGTGGGGACGGCCTCTGATGCCACCATAGCAATGGAGCTTGGCTGTGATGCTGTGCTTATCAATACCGGTATTGCAGGTGCAAGGGATCCTTTGAAGATGGCAGAGGCAATGAAGCATGCAGTAATTGCAGGAAGGCTTGCCTATCTTGCAGGAAGGATTCCAAAGAAGCTCTATGCCAGTGCCAGCAGCCCTCTTGAGGGGATGCTTATATAAGGAAACAGGATGAACGGGCAGATTGATTTCAGGCTTTACTTAATTACAGACAGAAAACTTACTGCTGACCTTAAATGGACCATTGAGGAGGCACTGAAGTCAGGTGTAAGGGCAGTTCAGATAAGGGAGAAGGACCTTTCAGCAAAGGATCTGATTAATTTATCCAGGCAATTGCAGGGGATCACAAAAGGCTACAGGGCAAAACTCTTTATTAATGACAGGGCAGATATAGCCCTTGCACTTGGTCTTGATGGAGTTCACCTTGGTTCTCAGGGTCTGCCTCCTGATATAGTGGAGAGGATATCTGCTGGCAGGCTCCTTATAGGAGCCTCAACCCACAGCCTTGATGAGGCCCTGGAGGCAGAATCCCGTGGAGCAGATTTTATAACCTTTGGACCAGTTTATGAGACTCCTTCAAAGCTTAAATATGGTAAACCACCTGGTATAAAGGCATTGAAGGAGGTTGTAAAGAGGATCAGGATACCTGTCTTTGCCATTGGCGGGATTAATATAAAGAATGTCCGAGAGGTTATGGATGCCGGTGTCCATGGCATTGCACTTATCTCAGCCATTATGGCATCAGAGGCTCCTGGCAGGGCTGCCAGGGAATTGATTGAAGAGATTCAGAGGAGAATATCATGACAAGGATAGAGCTTGCAAAAAAAGGTATTGTTACTGATGAATTTAAAGAGGTTGCTAAGCTTGAAGGTGTGACACCTGAATATATAGCAAAAGGAATTGCTGAGGGCACAATTGTTATTACAAGAAATATAAATCACCCGATAAGACCTCTTGCCATAGGAAAGGGCTTAAGGACAAAGATTAATGCAAACATTGGCACATCAAAGGACAGGGTAGATATACAGGATGAGATTGAGAAACTCCATGTAATTGTGAAATACGGTGCTGATGCAGTTATGGACCTTTCCACAGGAGGGCCCATAAAGGAATTGAGAAGGGCCCTCATAAAGGAATCACCCATTGCCACAGGAACCGTCCCTGTTTATGAGGCAGTTGTAAGGGCAGTGGAGGTTTATGGAAGTATAAAGGCAATGACAGAGGATATGCTCTTTGAGGTTATAGAGGAACATCTCAAGGATGGGGTTGATTTTATAACTGTCCATGCAGGTCTTACCATGAAGGCAATAGACAGACTCAGGAACGACAGGAGGATACTTGATGTGGTCAGTCGTGGTGGTTCCCTTCTTCTTGAATGGATGATATACAATGGAAGGGAAAATCCCCTTTATGAACACTTTGACAGGCTCCTGGAGATTGCAAAAAGATATGATGTGACCCTGAGCCTTGGAGATGCCTTAAGGCCTGGATGCCTTGAAGATGCCACTGACAGGAGCCAGATAGAGGAGCTTCTCACCATAGGTGAATTAAGGGACAGGGCCCTCATGGAAGGTGTCCAGGTAATGATAGAGGGACCAGGTCATGTGCCATTGAATCAGGTGGAATTGAATATCAAGCTCCAGAAAGAGCTCTGTAAAGGAGCACCCTTTTATGTCCTTGGCCCACTTGTTACAGACATTGCCATGGGATATGACCATATTGCTGCTGCGATTGGTGGTGCAGTTGCTGCAATGGCAGGAGCGGATTTCCTCTGTTATGTTACACCCTCAGAACACATAAGGCTTCCAGGAATTGAGGATGTGAAGGAAGGAGTAATTGCCTCAAGGATTGCTGCCCATGCAGCAGATATTTCAAAGGGGATACCTTCTGCAATTGAAAAGGACAGACTTATGGCAAGATACAGAAAGGAGCTTAACTGGGAAGGCCAGATAAGTTTAAGTCTTGATCCTGAAAAGGTCAGGAGACTGAGGAAGGAAGTCCCTCCTTCAGAGGAAGAGGTCTGTAGTATGTGTGGTGAATTCTGTGCCATAAGGACAGTGAAGAGGGCACTTGGTGGATGAGAGAGGATTCTCTATACCTGATGAATTATGGAGCATTATTGAGGATCCTCAAAAGAGGCTTATCCTTGTCATAGGTGCCTCTGATACAGGAAAGACCACCTTTATTGAATCCATCGCAAGGATATTGTCTTCCAGATTAAGCCTTGCCATAGTTGATCTTGATATGGGTCAGTCTCACATAGGACCTCCTACCACAATAGGCTGGGCAAGGGTGCCAGTAGACTTCAGAGGCCTGAGCTCTTTAAAAGAAGAGGGGTTTTATTTTACAGGTACAGTAACACCAGCTGGAAGCCTTCTTCCAGCAATAACAGGTGCAAGGCTCATGGTTGACAGGGCAATGAGTACCTCAGATAAGGTGATTGTTGATACCACAGGCCTCGTCTCTGAGCCAGCAGGAAGGGCACTCAAGCAATTCAAGATAGAGATACTCAGGCCAGATTTAATTATATGCCTTGAGAGGTCTGATGAGCTAAGACATATTAAAGAGCCATACAGACACCAGAACATGAGATTTTATACCTTAAGACCTCCTTCAGAAGTAAGGCAGAAGTCACCTTTTGAAAGGGCAGAATACAGATACAGGATGATGGAGGGTTATCTTGAAGGCTCAGCAATTAAGGAGTTCAGGATCTCAGAACTTGGCACACTCTTTACAAGAGAAAGATTAAACCTTGATACCCTAAGTTTAAAAGACAGGATAGTCTCCTTAAGGGATTCCCTTAACAGGGATATGGGGCTTGGTGTTATTGAGGCGGTTAAACCGAAGGAAGGAAAGATTTATATAAGGACCCGTGAATTTCCTCAGAGACCTGTAACCATTGTTATTGGAAAGGCGGTTATGGACAGGAAGGAAAGGGCATTGAGAAATATCAGTCCTTTAATCTGAGCTCTTTGAGGAGTTCTTTAAAAAAGATGAGTTTCTCTTCCCCATATTTTGCCAAAAACCTGCACCTACGAGGTGCAGGTTTTTGATGAAATCAAAGATATTTTATGATACAATTAAAAATAACTTGAATGAGAGCTGAAACATATTTTGTTGTTACAACGCCTCTTGGGGTTGCAGTAAGGACGACAATAAGATATTGGAATTATCTTGTTGCCACCAAACACCCTGCAATGAGAGGGAAAGAGAATGTTGTAAAATCTGTTTTGCAAATGCCTGATGAGATAAGACAGAGCAAGATAGACAAAGAAGTATTTCTTTATTATAAAAAATTTGATAGAATGTATTGTGTGGTTGTAAAACATACAGGGAAAGAAGGTTTTCTAATAACTGCCTATCCTGTTGATAAAATAAAAGAAGGAGAAATTGTATGGCCAAAGTAAAGGTTTATTACGATAGCGAATCAGATACAATGGATATCTGGTTCGGTAATCCAGAGGATGAGGTAATTTGTGAGGAGGTGGGAGAGGGGATTATTCTCAAAAAAGATAAAGAGGGTAAGACTATCGGTATTGAAAAACTTTATGTCAGTAAGACTGTTGGCATTAACAGACCTATACCTGTGGAATTAGTCGTAGCTTAAAATTTCTACTTCTTAACTATCCTCAGTCCAGATAATAGCCAGTAAATTATCCCGATTTTAGGACAGTGACAACCTGATAAGCTTATAATTCCTTGATTTAAAATCATAAACTTGAATCAAAATGTCAGTCCTTTAATCTGAGCTCTTTAAGGAGTTCTTTAAAAAAGATGAGTTTCTCTTCTCCATATTTTGCTATTTCTTCAAGCACTATCCTTAAAGGCTTTTCTTCAGCATGGGATTTTCTGTTTTTTGAAAAGAATTTATCAGCAACACAGATGACCTTTTCTTCAAGACTCTGAGGAACCATGTCCCTTAAAGGAAGTGGAAGGGATTTCTTCTTAATGTCTTCGATTGTAATTCCAACGCCCACATGCCTCTCTGCCACAAGGCCATGAAGTAAAAGGCCCTCTTCTTCAAGGATCTTTCTTCCAAGATAACCATGACATACATAAGGCTCTTTACCATAACAGCCGAGCATGGGAGAATCAGTCTGAATGATACCTATATCATGAAGCATCGAGGCCTCTATTATGAAATCAATGTCTGGATTCCTGTCTTTTAGTCCTTCTGCTATCAGGAGGGCCTTCTTCATTACAGCCTCTCCATGTTCCACAAGGAGCCTGAAGGCAAGGGAGTCAGGCCTGTAGTATCTTTTGATGATCTTTAATGGATCAGCCATGGTATTTTATAATAACCAAAAAATCAAGCTTTCGTTCATCCCTTCCCTAAAAACCTGCACCTACGAGGTGCAGGTTTTTTTCTTGAGCCTTCTATCTTCGGATTTTGTGATATTATAATTTATCTAAGGATTTTGGAATAAGCTATTAACAGTAATGGAGGTGTCTTATGGTTATTGAAAGACCCATAGGTAATAAAAAGATAACCCTTGTAAAAGGTGATATTACAGAGCGTGAGGTGGATGCCATAGTGAATGCAGCCAACAGTTATCTGAAGCATGGAGGTGGAGTGGCTGGTGCTATTGTGAGAAAGGGCGGACAGATTATTCAGGAAGAAAGTGACAGGATTGGTTATGTGCCTGTTGGTCAGGCTGCCATAACAACTGGCGGTAAACTCAAGGCCAGATGGGTAATACATGCTGTTGGTCCGAGGATGGGTGAGGGTGATGAGGACAACAAGCTCAAGAGTGCCATTAATAGTGTATTAAGACTTGCCTCTGAAAGAAACTTTAAAAGCATTTCTGTGCCTGCCATAAGTGCAGGGATATTTGGCTTTCCAAAGGAGAGGTGTGCTAAGATACTTGTTGGTGAGACCGCAGAGTTTCTTAAAAACCATCCTGATACCTCCCTTGAGGTCGTTGAATTCTGTATCTTTGATGATGAGGTATATAAATTTTTTAAGGAAGAGATAGAGAGATTATAATCGGAGGTCTTTATGGATGCTATTGAGTGCATTAAAAGTAGAAGAAGCATCAGGGCCTATAAAAAGGAGCCTGTGCCAGAGGAGGTGCTTATCAAGATCATAGAGACCGCCCAGTGGAGTCCTTCCTATAAGAATACGCAGCCATGGGAGGTGATGATAGTCTCTGGTAAAAAAAGGGAAGGGCTTTCAGCCCTGTTGATAAGCCTTCTTGAAAGGGGAGAACCTCCCTGTCCTGATATACCAGAGCCTCAGTCCTGGCCACAAACCCAGCAGGAGAGGATTAACAGGCTTTACAGGATGCGTGCTGAGGCAACGGGTGTTGATCTAAGAGATCCAGAGATGGTGAAAAAGGCAAAGATGGCAAACTTTAATTTCTATGGTGCACCCCATGTTATTTATCTTTATCAGGATTCATCCCTGCCATTGTGGTCACTCTTTGACCTCGGACTCTTTGCACAGAGTCTTATGCTTGCAGCTAATGCGATGGGTGTGGCTACAGTGCCTCAGGCCTTTGCTACTGATTATGCAAGATATATAAAAGAATTTCTCGGGATTCCTTCATCAAAGAGGCTTGTCCTTGGACTCTCAACAGGTTATCCTGACCTTGAATCAAGGGCAAATATCTTCAGACCTGATAGGGTCCCTGTTAATGAGATTTTGAGATGGGCTGAGTAAGTTAAATATTCTCTACCATCTCCCATACGCCGCAGGGACATATGCCAGCACAGAAGCCGCAACCTATACATTTTTCATCATCAACCACATATTCATAAGAGCCATCTTCATGCTCAATCCTCTGGATGGCCCCCCAGTAACAGGTATATTCACACATGTGACAGTCCCTGCAGGTGCCACAGGAAAGACATCTCTGAGCCTCTTTCTCAGGGTCTTCAAAGTCAGTTCTACAGCGCTCATAATACTCTGTCCTGATCCTTTCATAAGGGATAACAGTCTTTCTTTCAAAGGAATAGGGTGCTGCCATCAGCCTTGAATGTATATGTTCTGCAACGAGCCTTCCGTGGCCTATCGCATGGGTGACGAGTCCAAGACCTGTGACATCTCCGATAGCATAGACCTTTGGGTCAGTGGTCTGAAAGAATTCATTTACCTTGAGCCAGCCCCTTTCTGAATGTATGGAAGGTGGTATAAAGTCAAGCAGGGGCATGTCACCTATGGAGACTATTACAAGGTCAGCATCAAGAGAGGTACCATCTGTAAAGAATATCTTTTTTCCCTCAGGATCATATCTTTCTGTGCTCTTTGGCCACAGGATCTTTGTCCCCTTTGAGCTTGCTATCTCCATCTCCTTTCCAAAGGCAGCAGGCCTCTGGATATCTATGGCTGTTACCTCTGAGGCACCGTATATAAATGCCTCTGATGCTACATCCATTCCAACATTACCAGCACCTATTACAACCACCTTTTTACCTTTAAGGTCTGGTTTTTTACCCTCATTAATCTGCCTTAAGAACTCATAGGCAGATATGGTTGCCTCTGAGCCAGGGAACTTGAGGGTCCTTGGCTGGTGTGCTCCTGCTGCTATCACAACTATGTCATTTTCTTTATAAAGCCCTTCAAATCTTTCCCTTGTGACCTTTGTATTAAGATATACCTTTATTCCAATGCCCTTGAATCTCTCTATCTCTTTTTCAAGTATCTCATGAGGAAGCCTTTCCCTTGGTATGCAGAGCTCTAACTTCCCACCGAGTTTGTCTGTTGCCTCATAAAGACTGACCTCATGACCCCTGAGCCCTAATTGCCAGGCAACACTCATACCTGCTGGCCCACCGCCAATAACAGCTATCTTCTTTCCTGTGGGAGAAGACCTCTTCGGTGCTGGAAGTTCAAGGCTGAGCTTACCCAGTTGATCTATCCTTAGGGGCTTATCATATCTTGCCCTTGTGCATGCCTCCATACATAGATTGGGACATATCTCACCGCACACAGTTGCTGGAAGTGGTGAATACTGAAGCACAAGCTCAAGTGCCTCATTGAGCATCCCGCTTCTTATGAGCCTTGTCCTTTTATGGGTGGGTATTCCAGTAGGGCAGGCATAGGCACAGGGAGGTGCATATCTTTCATTTGCCCATACAGGTTTGAATCTCCTGTCCTTACCAGTTGTTATATAAGGAAGGACTGACCACCTGTCATGGTCAATGTATTCAGCAAATATCCCGCCTTCACCAACCTCTTTTTCCCAGTGATTCTTTCTGAAGTCAGAGATGGATATCTTAAACCACTTCCTTGCCCTTTTTTCCTGAGGTGTATAGGCAACGAGTTTTTTCCATTCCTTTGGTGAACGGGTGAGTTCTTCATAATAGGAAAGCCTGTCAATTGCCTCAAGGAATGGTTTCATGTTCTCTTTAAGCCAGTTCCAGTCCTGCTCTGTAAGATCAAGGAGTTTTACATCCCTTTCACTGTATCCCTTTATAGGACCCCTGAAATAGATTATCCCGCCAACCATTCCAACACAGGGCCTGTAACCAAGGACGTTGTCGGGATTTCTCGGATTCACTCCGCAGACTACAGATATCCCACCTGCCTTGAATTCTGCAAAACTATCACCAACATCCCTGAAATACCATGACTGGGGAGGATCAAACCTCGGATTGTGTTTTGTAAGGGTATCGCATCTTGCACCACCACTTCCCTGGACATAGAGTATTCCCTGTGCTGCAGCATTGAATGCCCCATTCGTAACATCTCCAAGCACAGTTATCTTTGCACCGCAATTGAGCCATCCCACATCATCTGAGGCAGAGCCTTTTATAATGATCTCTGTCCCGAACATTCCCATAGAACCAGACCTCTGACCTACAGGTCCTTCAATAATAACCCTTATGGTCTCACCCCTTGGCCAGATCCTTCCACCTATTCCATGCTGTCCATCTGCCTTTACATAAAGGGTCCTTGCACCTTCACGAACGACTTCCTGTATATGCTCTTCAAGTATCCTTGAAGGAACACGCCTTCCATCCACATTACCATGAATGGCGACAGTCTTACTGTCAATCCATTCTATTATCTTTGATGGTTCAACCCTGAATTCTACTTCTCTAACAGACATAGCTTATCTGTAACCTCTCTGCCATATCTTTATCATCTATGCTTATACCATCGGACATCCCGATTGGTAATTCTGTGCTTCTTCCCATCGGCGCAAATATCTTTTTAAGCTCCACCTCTGCTGCCTTGAAGACCTCTACAATCCTTTCAGCCACCTTTTCTGAATCAAGCCTTCTATAGAGTTTAGGATCCTGGGTTGTTATACCCCTAGGACATTTCCCTGTATTACAGAGATTACACCTGTTATATTCATCACCAAAGCAGTCTGCTGCTGCCTGCATTATATATTTTCCAATTGCCACTGCAGAGGCACCCAGCATTATGAGGGCTGCTGCATTAGCTGCAAGATGGCCTTTCTTACCAATGCCACCTGCTGCAATCAATGGTAGCTCATTCTGCTTACCCTGTCTTACAAGGTCAAGATAACAATCCCTGATATTGGATGCTATTGGATGGCCCATCTTGTCCATTGATACATTATAGGCAGCACCTGTACCACCATCCTCCCCATCTATGGAGAGTGCTGCTGCATAGGGATTCCTTGCAAGATTATTAAGCACAGCACGGGCAGTCCTGGTCCCTGATATCTTGGGAAACACAGGGACCCTGAAGCCAAAGGCCATTGACATGGACTGAATCATCTTTGCAACTGCCTCTTCTATAGAATACTTTGTCTGGTGTGTGGGAGGTGAGGCAAGGTCCACTGCCTCCGGAACACCACGAATCTTTGCAATTAGCCTTATGACCTTCTGTGCCATCAATAATCCACCATCACCTGGCTTTGCTCCCTGACCATACTTGATCTCTATGCCAGCAGGGTCTTCTACCATATGGGGCATGGCATGGATTATCTCATCCCATCCAAAATAACCAGAGGCTATCTGGAGGATAAAGTATTTAAGGTATCTTGATTTTAAAAGTCTTGGTGGTACCCCGCCTTCACCAGTGCACATCACAACAGGAATACCTTCAACCTCATTTAGATAGGCAACTCCCATTGCAAGGCCCTCCCACATGGGAGGTGAGAGTGCTCCAACAGACATAGAGCCAATCATAATCGGGAATATCTCCCTTACAGGAGGGATGAATTTCCCTGAGGCATGGTCAACAACAAGCCTTCCATCTTCTCTCTTAAGAGGCAGCTCCTCTGGTGGAAGAATCCTTCCAATGTATGTCCTGACCCTGAATTCATGCCTTCCAGCATCAAGGGCAGGGTCTGTAAGCATGGATATACGGGTAAACTTTATCCTGTCAAGAGTTGATGGAGAAGGGTCATTTCTCCTGCCACCCCTTCTGTAGGGTTCACCACCTCTGTTTTTAAAATGATAAAACTTGTGCTGTGGATTGTATTCTGGCTCTATTGCCTCATTTGGGCAGACAAGTGTACAGGTGCCACAACCTGTGCAGTATCGTTCAATATCAGTAACCTGTTCAATGACATGAATTACCTTTGACTTTACCTGAGGAGAGGGCATCCCTCCTTCTGACTCAACGAGCCTCTGTAGCTTCACTGACGGGACAATTGCCTTCACAGGGCAGACCGCTGTGCACTGACCGCATCTCTTGCACCTGTGATCCCGCCACCTTACAATATAGGGGAACTCTTTTAAGGAGAGTTTATGATTAAAATCTTCCCTTATCTTTATTACACCTGACATGGGGACTCTGCCTCCTCTCTGACATATCCACCTTTTAGCTGATTCCACAGCAATACCTCTTTTGCACCCTGTGGAATGATCACCATGTCATACTTCATGGGGAATATATCCTTTGATCTATCCCTTTCAGGAATGACCTTATCAAGGCCGCATTCCTCGGACATGAGTCCATACTTTCCTGGCACACCACCCACAACACCAGGCCTCAGCTTCTTTGAATCCTGAACCATAAAACATGTACCATCAGGAGTGAAACCAATCACACAGTTAGGGCCATCAATGCAGAGTGGCCTCAGGGAATACCTGATTAAGTTAAGTGCCTCCCTATCATCTCTGTTTTGTATTTCTGATGGCTTAAGGGGAGTTATCACATCCTTGTAATAAGTAAGTGGAAAACCGAGCTGTCTGTGGACATAATGCAGTATATGTGTGAAGACCTCACTGTCACTGTTATAGCCTATGTAACCAGGGAATCCCCTTGACATGAGAAACTCTTTTATGGGCACAAAGGCTGTATTTTCTCCATTTGTCATTGAGCCATATCCCTGAATAAAGAAGGGATGACAGGCATAGAGATTTATTGCATAATTTGTATTCTGCCTTCCCTGAGCAAATATGATCCTTGCCCTTAGGTCCACATGGTCAAGACCGAAGAATTCAGCAAGCTCAAGAGGATCACCAACCTCTTTTAAGGTTAAGACATCAGGATAAAAGGAGAATACCACAATGGATTCATCAGCCTCTCCCATTGCCCTGAGGGCAAGCCTGGTTTTCATAAGAAGGTCTTCCTTTTCTTTAAAGGACCTTTCTTTAAAGGACTCTGGATAGTCATAGACCCTTGCAAAATAATAATCCCTGGCAACTATACCTTTTACAGGTCTTATCTTTGGCGCCCACACATGTTTGAGCTTAAAGCCGAGCCTGTCCATATATTCATCAAGGAGCTTAATGCCCTTTACAGAACATATCCCTGAAAGCACGGGATATTCCTTGAGTTCCTCAAACTCTCCTCCGAGGTCCTTAAGCATAAGGCCCATACCTGAGCCATCATGTCCTTCCTTCATGGTCTCCAGGCTCAGGACATTCTCCATGGGAGAGAAATACTCAGCTGAGGTTATAGCTGCAAGCCTGCACATCCTTGTACCTCTATAGAAAAAAATAGGCAAACGGCAATCGTTTGCCTATTTATAATAAAACAAATTTTCAATAAAAAACAACTACCACTCCCTAATCTGCCATTAGAAATTCATAAAAAGCCTTTAATAAAACTGGCAGTCTGCCCATATTTTGGGGGTCACGGGGTGAAGCTTGTCTTCACCCGTGACCTAAAGGCAATACCAACACCCCAGAAAATCTAATGATTTTCTGGGGACCCCCTATCTGCGACACCTTGATAGAGCGACAGTGCGGCAGAGCGACAAAGCTAAAGTAGTGAGTTAGTATGCAAGTGAGTTAGTGAATTAGGATTTTCTAATTCACTAATGTACTAATTCACTAATTCACTAATTCACTAATTCACTAATCCCTAACTCACTTCACCGTCGGGTGTGCTGTCGGACTGTAGCACTATCGCACCGTAGCACTACTTTGTGGCAGTCTGCCAGTAGGGTATCGGCAAAATAGGGAGTTCAGAGTGCCTCCTCACCCCTCTGGCCTGTTCTTATCCTTATAGCATCTTCTATGGGATAGACAAAGATCTTTCCATCTCCAACATCTCCTGTCTTAGAATTTTCGATTATTATGTTAACGGTCCTTTCTACAAGTTCATCACTCAGGACTATCTCTATCTTGAGCTTCGGGAGGAATCTAACCTCATATTCTTTACCCCTGTATACCTCTATAAAGCCCTTCTGTCTGCCAAAACCCCTTACTTCTGTTACAGTCATTCCGCAGACCATACCTGCCTCTGAAAGTCCTGCTACAACATCATCAAGTTTAAATGGTTTAATTATAGCCTCTATCTTTTTCATAACTCTTCCTCCTTTTATATGTGAAGATTATATGCCTTCTCACCATGCTGGCTTTCATCAAGTCCTATTATCTCATCATTTACATGGGGTCTAAGGCCTGTCAGGAGTTTTATAACAAACAGGATGATAAAGGTCATGACACTTGAATAGGCCATGGTGACCATAACTCCTATAATCTGTTTATAGAGTTGTGTGGGATTTCCATAAAGTAAACCTCTACCGATCTCATTTATCTCAGGGTCTGCAAAAAGGCCTGTAAGAATTGCTCCGAGAATTCCAGCAACTCCATGAATACCAAAGACATCAACCCTTAGATGAATTTACACAGAGATCTTGACACTACCGTGAGGTGAAGATATTGTTCTAATCGGAATGGGCAAATCCTGTGATATAATACTTTCCATGAAGACTGTTAAGATTCCAAGAGAACTTCTCTGGGATTATAAGGAGCCCCCTGAGGACCTCCTCTGGAGGCTCCAGAGGATTGCTGATTTCTTTCCAGCTTACGGAACGGATAAAGAAACAGTTCAACTCCTCTTTGAATACAGAGATAGATTAAAACTCGAAAAGGGAAAATATAAGTTAATAGGCCTTTACAAAGAGGTATGGGATGAAAAAACCGGTAAAGGGGATTGATGATAATATCATCCTGACTGAATACCAGAAGTTATTTTTAAAGAAGTTTTCGAGATCAGATTTGAAGGATACCTTCCGTTTAACAGGAGGGACTGCCTTAAGCGCCTTTTATCTCGAACACCGCTTTTCAGAAGACCTGGATTTTTTTTCATCAGAAAAGATACCCTTTTATATACCTGAGGAGTTCTTAAGGTCATTGTCATTTATAAAAGAGATCATCCATACAAGGCTCTTTGATAGAAACATCTTTACCATTAAGTTTATAGATAATGCGATCCTCAAGGTCGAGTTTACCTATTATCCACTTAAAAACATAGAGTCTCCTGCCCTAGTCAATAGTATCTTGATAGATAGTTTTATAGATATAGTAGTAAATAAGCTCTGCTCTATAGCTGATAGGGTGGATATAAAAGACTATGTTGATCTCTATTACGCAATTAAAAATGCAGGACTTTTCCTCGAGGATCTGCTATTACTGGCAGAACAGAAGTGCGAGATAAAGGGGATAAGGTATATCCTTCAGAGCAGGCTGATTGCCTTGCCCGAGGGGATGGACAGGCTTCCGCTAAATGTGGAAGTCAAACCAGTAGATATAGAAAGATTTTTCACAGCAGAGATTAAGAAGATAGTTCGAAAAGTATGTAGGGGCAATTCATGAATTGCCCCTACTAACTAAAACTCAGATTAGCCGATAACTGCAAAATAAATGTCCACAATTATCGCAAGGATTGAAAGCAGGAATATAATGAAATAATTAACATCCTCAGGGGATTTTCTTATTGATGAAAGGAGATAGATGACCACCTCTCTGTCTTCATTAAGGCATGCATTTGCCTTCACCTTTTCGATCAACTGGAATTTTTCGATCGCCTTTTTCCTCTTCTCAGAGATGTAATACCTGTAAAGAAAAAAGACCTGTAACCAAGGACTCCCACATACCATACAGGCCTGACCCGCAAAGGTTTAAGCCGCTGAAAGACTATGAGCAGCCTGAAGGTGGCAAAGAAGCAGTAGATTACAGATGGCGGAAGTGTATGAGGTTTTCTGTTGCTCATAAGTTATCTTAACACAAAGAGCCTCTCTGGTCTTAATGACACCGTGGCAGGCATTAATGGCCTGGCAGACAACTTTGAAAGGGCATAATCAGGCATGATTATCTCAATCAGTTCATTTGATTTATCAGGTTTAAATACCACTATTGAATTTGAGCCAGCAGGATATATCTCTTTTATAATGCCTGTGAGGAGATTTTCCTTTTTCATTGGCAGGTCAGGTCTTAATATGATAACATCCTCGCTCCTTATGCCAAAGGTAATACTTCTGTTTTCTGATATGTTGCTTACCCTGTCAATCGACAATAAGATCTCTCTATTAAGGGCATTACAGTAAAGTCTGTAATAGCCATCTTCCATGCCTTTTATATCTGCATTAAATATATTCTTTATACCAAAAAACCTTGCTACCTCAGGATTTGAAGGATAACGATAGACTATCTCCTTTTTATCAGACTGATGGATGATTCCGTCTATCATAACACTCACATGGTCTGCCAGGAAAAATGTTTCCTCAATGTCATGACTTACCATGAGAATCGTGAATTCATATCTTTTCTGTAATTCTTTAAGGAGAAACCATAACTCCTTTTTCATACCCTCATGAAGCGATGAAAAGGGTTCATCAAGTAAAAGATATCTCTGCCCTGGTGCAAGTGCCCTTGCAAGGGCAACCCTCTGTCTTTCACCGCCGCTTAGATTGACAGCCTTTCTTTTTATAAGAGGGGATATACCCAATGATTCCGCTATTTCTAGTGCAGCCTCATATCTCTTTTGTTTATCCGAAACAGTGCTGTGCTTTATGCCGTAAAAGATATTCTCCTCTACAGTAAGATGGGGGAATATTGCCAGGTCCTGCGGTACATAGGAAAATCCCCTCTCATGCACTGGCAGTTCTGTGATGTCCCTACCATCAAGCATGATCGTCCCTTTTTCAATCCTTCTTAAACCAAGTATTGCCTCAAGGAGGGTGGTCTTGCCGCATCCTGTGGGGCCAATCAGGCAGTGGCATGAGCCTGTCTGCACTGTGAGCGATATATCTTTTATAGAGAATCCTTTTATTTGAACTGAGATGTCTATTAAATCAATCATTAAAACACACCCCTTTTTGTTAAAAGTCTTACGCTGTAAAGAGTAGCAAACCCTATCGCGACAAGAATTAATATCAGGACAACGGTACCTTCAATATCTGCGGTAGAAAGCCTCATAAAAATAGCAATAGGAAGGGTCTCGGTCTTCATAGCCATTGAGCCAGCTATTGTGATTGTGGCTCCGAACTCTCCTATTGCCTTTGCCCATGTTAGAACAGATGCAGCTATAATGCCGTTTTTACAAAGCGGAAGGGTTACTGTTAGAAATGCCTTAAATGGAGAAACGCCAAGTGAGCGTGCAACATCCTCATATCTCTGGGGGATTTCATCCATTGCTGCCTTAATAAGCCTTGTGGCAATCCCTGCGGTAGTTACAAATTGGGCAAGGATTATGCCGTATATGGTGAACACAAATTGTGCGTAATTATCCTGAATCCATATGCCGAGCGGATTATTGAAAAATATCAAAAGCATTGCGCCGAGCGCTGCAGGAGACACTATCATCGGAAGCTCTAAAATAGTATCTATAATATGCCTGCCTCTGAAATCAAACCTTGAAAGTGCATAGGCAGAAGGCAGAGCAATTACAAGAGAAAGAAAAGTCGCAATCGTGGCGGCAATAAGGCTTATCTTAATGGAATAGAGCGTCCTTTCCGAAAAAAGAGTCTCCACAAAGAGAGAGCCCTTATAGAAATAAAACAGGGAAAGAACCAGTCCTGCATAAAGGGCAAAAATCGATGCCGCAAAAAATATTGCAACCCTTTTGAATGTCATTTTTTAAGCCACTCTTTTGGCACGACATACTCTCCGCCTACTGGCTTCTTTTGTCCTATCCACACAATTGCCTCATCGGGTGTCATGAAATAATGGTATTTCCTGTATATGGCCTTCCCCTCTTCAGAAAGAAGAAAGTCTATGAACTTTTGTGCAAGTGCTCTGTTTTGCGTATATCTTGATATTGCGATTGGTATATAACCAATACGGATTATCTCCGATTTTTTAAGGGGGATCGTCTCTATCCTTTCAGGGTCCCAGTATTGAAAAACACTCCAGCCGATAACCGCATCAGCAGCCTTTAAAGAAATCGCTGTAGCCGTCTTTTCGCAGCTTTCAGTATAGTTTATCAGATTCTTTTTAAATTGCTCCTTTTCTTGAGCATTAAAATTCTTTTCTATTATCTCAACTGCGTAGGCTCCAACACAAACCCCTTCAGGATTTGCAATTGCAACCTTAATTCCAGGCTTTGTGAGGTCTTGCAATGACTTTATATTCTTCGGGTTTCCCTTCTGTACATTAATAGCAGGCACGAGATAAACCACATATTTCTCCGTCTCAGGAAATACAACACCCTTTTTCTTTGCCAGTTCCATATAATCTGAGGAGCCCGGAAAATAAATATCTCCCTTTTTACTGAGGATCATCTGAGACATCACATATCCAGAGCCTCCAAACACCAGATCCACCTTTACACCTGTTTTCCTCTCAAATGCCTTTGCAGCCTCTTCAGTGGGTGGCTTGCTCGCAGCGCCTGCAAAGACCATAAGCCTTTCTTCTGCCGAAACCGTACTTACAGCAATAATACCTATAAAGACCAACAATATAATTAATAAGCTGACTTTTGACCATTGACTCTTGACGATTGACCTCATCTTACAGCCTCATTTAATTCCGTTATGTTTAGTTAACTATAAGGCTATCCCAAAATTAGATTTTAAACACTCTCGCCTCCTCATTCAAAAATTTTTTGAAGCTCTCATATAATCTCTAGAATGCCTCAATTGCCATTTCCCCGGCCTCTGTCAGATTTGCTCCTCCTCCCCCTTTACCACCAGTGGCAGTTTCAACAAGAGGCGTATTTGCCTGTTTGTTCATGGACTCTACAAGCTCCCATGCGGCGCGGTATGACATCTGCATTGATTTAGCAGCCATTGTAATTGAGCCGTACTGCTTAATTCTTTCAAGTAGCATCACCCTGCCGTAGCCTAAAAAAGTCCCGTTTTTTCCTTCAACCCATATCCTGCCCCTTAATTTGTAACCATACCTCTTTTTGCCCGATGCCTCACATGGACGATGGGCATGTTTTGGTTTATGTTTTTGTACAGGGCTTTTCTTTTTCATATCGTAATATATTATAAGGAATAACGCTTGTCAAGTCTTTTTTCCCATCAATCTTATTCCCGCACACCTTACAGTTTTCATCCTAAATTCGTGATTCCTTCCTCGTCTTTGAATGGCACAGCGAATTAGGACTAAGAGGTTATTTAATTAATGACTTCCCCTTATTAAGCTAAACCAATCTTCTGCTTATTACAGGTTTGAGTGTCGATATAATACGCCCTTTTACAAAGATGGTAACCCTTCCTGTACTTTCTGACCATCATTGCTAATCTCCAGAATAGTTGATACCATTAAGACTTATCAGGGTATATCTTATATTTTTTTATCTTATACCCGATCTGTCTCGGCGTAATCCCGAGCATCCTGGCAGCACGCACCTGAATCCATCCTGATTTCTGGAGTGCGTCTAAAATCCTTTCCCTCTCAATCTCAGCTAAGGTTGATAAAGGGGTTGTCCTGATGACATTGGATCCCTTGCTTATGCCACTCTGTATTGAAAAAGGAAAATCTGTGACCCTGATAAGGTTATCCCTCGACATGACAACGAGTCGCTCTACAGTATTTTCGAGTTCCCTGACATTTCCTGGCCAATCATAATCTATGAATGCCTTGAGGACATCCTTATGAAGAGAGACCATCTTCCTGTGCTTCTTATTAAATTTA
>CALJEL010000089.1 GCA_938074335.1 uncultured bacterium
ATATCCTTGCTTATCATATACAAGGGTGCATACTTTAGCATACCTATCACTGAAGTATAAGCTGGGTTTACTTGTATAACCTTAATCCCTTTCCTTCTTGCTAAGGTCTTTATCTTTTCCAATAAATCCCTATAAGCAAAGTTATGCCTTATCCTTCTACTTTTCCTTCCAGAATAATCTCCCCTTCTTCCCTTGTTCTCTATCCTTAACTTCTCTATCACTATAGCTTTGCCTTTTTCCTTTGCTATGTCTGTAATCTTATGGGCATATATCCAAGAATAGTATTCTCTCTTGTTGCTATTTCCACTATAAAGCTCTGGCATGGGGATTTCTCCATAAGATAGAAGATTTCCAAACTGCTCTGTCTCTGTAAAAGCTATATGACTTGGATAGGCATTTAGGTCTATGCCTATAACTCCATAGGCTTCTGTTATCTCTATGGCTGGATATTCCTCTTCTACTGTAAAATATGCATAAAAATTTCCATTTCTTAGCCTTATCTCCACTGTGTATGCTTCACAAGAAAAGGCTAAGGCTTTTATTTGATTTTCTCTATCCCCTGCTGATATTCTTGCATATATGTATTGCCTTTCCCCTATGTTTATACGCAAGTATAAGCCATCTTCCCTTATCTCTATCCTTAAGTTTTGATTACCCTTTGAATGCTTTTGTCCTATGCTATAAAGATTGCCTGTTCTTTTTTCATACCACTGAGTCTTTAATTCTTCATACTTCTTGCCATTTATATGTCTTTTTCTTAGCTTTTCAAATAAACCACTTCCTCCAAAGATTACTTTCTTAGTGTTTTTGTTTAACTCCTTTAGACTTTTCATTAAAGATTGTGCTTTTACTATGGCTGCATGGGAATATCTTGCGTTTAGATTAAAGGTTGTTTGAAGGGTTTTTCTTAGGGTATTTAAGTTCATTTTTTCAAGTAATCTTTGGTAGGCGTATCTATAAGCTGAAGACCATCGTCTTGTTAGGTCTTTTAGGATTTCTACGTCTTTTTGACTATCAAAGAGAAGTTTACCATGTATGGTTTTCATTTCTTAGTATGTTAGCTCTGAATATATCCTTTGTCAAGTATTTTGAAGAAGGCGTCCCGATTTTTGGAACAGCCTCCCTACTTGCTTGACAGCCCTTTAATGATTTGATAGACTTATGAGAAGTTAAAATAATCCAATGAGAAGTTAAAATAATCCAGAAGGGGTGCCTTATGAAGATTACAAGGTCAATTTCACTTTACAAAAAGGCCCTTGAGCTTATGCCAGGTGGTGTTAACAGTCCTGTGAGGGCATTCAGGGCTGTTGGTGGAAATCCGCTCTTTATAGTTAAGGCAAAGGGTTCAAGGATCTATGATGTGGATGGAAACGAATTTATTGACTATGTGCTTTCCTGGGGTCCTATGATTCTTGGTCACAGCCATCCAGAGGTGGTAAAGGCCCTGAAGAAGGCAATAGAAAGGGGCACAAGCTATGGTGCTCCCACACCTCTTGAGATAGAGCTCGCTCAGCTGATTAAAAAGGCCTATCCATCAGTTGAAAAGGTAAGGATGGTTAATTCCGGCACAGAGGCAACCATGTCTGCCATAAGGGTCGCAAGGGCATTTACAAGGAGAAATAAGGTCATAAAATTTGAAGGCTGTTATCACGGCCATGCTGATGGCCTTCTTGTGAAGGCAGGTTCAGGTGCAACTACCTTTGGCATACCTGATAGCCCTGGTGTACCAGAGGATTATGCAAAAAATACTATAACAATCCCATTCAATAACCTTGAGGCAGTAAGGAAGGTTGTAGAGTCTGAATGGAGGGACATTGCCTGCATTATCCTTGAGCCAGTTGTTGGAAATATAGGCTGTGTCCTTCCAAGACCAGGATTCCTTGAAGGTTTAAGGACAATAACCGAAAAATATGGCATTGTCCTTATATTTGATGAGGTGATGACAGGCTTCAGGGTATCCTATGGAGGTGCCCAGGCCTATTATGGAATAAAACCTGACCTCACCTGTCTTGGGAAGGTCATTGGTGGAGGACTTCCTGTAGGTGCCTATGGTGGTAAAAAAGAGATAATGTCAATGATTGCTCCAGAAGGTCCTGTTTATCAGGCAGGAACACTCTCAGGTAATCCCCTTGCCATGACAGCTGGCATCGTGACCTTGAGGATACTTTCCAGTAAGTCAACTTATAAACTTCTTGAAAAAAGAGGCTCCCAGCTTGAAGAAGGTCTCAGGGATGCCTCAAAGAAGGCAGGTGTGGAAACAAGATTTTACAGGGCTGGCACCATGTTCTGCACCTATTTTACAGGTCAGGATGTCTATGATTATCAAACAGCAAAGACTTCTGACACAGAGAGATTCGGAAGATTCTTCAGAGGTATGCTTGAAAAGGGAATTTATCTTGCACCTTCACAGTTTGAGGCAGGATTTTTGAGTATTGCCCACAGTGAGAAGGATATAGACAGGACAGTCAGGGCAGCCTTTGAGGTAATGAAGAAGATATAATAAAAATTAGAAACTTAAAACTCAACACTGATTCAGGTAACGAGGCTTGGAGACCTACAGGTATCAGGAACTTGCCTATCTTATTGTTCCACTGATGGTGGGAGTGGAGTTTCTTTTACTTGCAAGGGATGAAAAGAGGGCAGGTTTTCCTTCATCAGGTATTTATTTTCTTGAGTTCGCTGGATTGCTCTTTGTTGCCCTTATCCCTGCACTGTTTATATTTACAATATCATCCATAGAATATAAACTCTTTCCTTTTCAGACAGAGAGTCTTGCAAGGTTTGACAGGTATGGAGTGATGTTTTTGTTCTTTGGGGCATGGTGGCAGGTCTATATATTTGGAGCACTCAGGATAAGGAGGCTCAGCTTAAAAGAAGTATCTTCAAGATTATCACTCTGTCTTCCTTTTCTTGGTCTTGGTCTTTATGTCTCCATGCTGATACTCTGGGTCTCTCCCTGGGGACTTAAATGGATATCAACATTATGGTTTGTTAGTATATCCCTGTGTCTTTTAAAGACCTCATTTAAGACAGCAGAGAGATTACTCTGGATACTCGCAGGGATAACCTTTCTGGCCGAGAATGTCCTCTTCATCTGGCTTGAAAGTATTGTTTGACTTTTATAAATTAATTGTTTTAAAATTTTCAGTTTATTAACTAAAAAATAAAACTTAGCGGGAGGTTCTATAAATGGCTGAAGAAGGTAAGAAGAAAGGTTTTCTGAGAAGACTCCTCAAACCCATCTACTGGCTCAGGGAGAGCATGCCATTAAAGGGAAAGATAATAATAGCTGTCCTTGCCCTGATTATTCTAACTGGCGGTGGCTATATCGCCTTCAGATTCTATGACTTTACCCAGAACAATCCAAAGTTCTGCATAAGCTGCCATTTGATGAAACCTGCCTTTGCGGCCTGGCAGCAGAGCGAGCACGCAGGAATAAACTGTCATGAATGCCATCACCTGAGCATACCTGAGCAGAATAAGCTACTCATAAATTTCGTGCTTTACAGGCCCACATCTGTGCCACCAAGACATGGAAAGATAATAGTACCATGGAAATACTGTATTAAATGCCACTGGGAAAGGGATGAGCGTTATCCCAATGCACCAAGCATAGCAAAGTCCCGCTATCATGCAAAACATGTCTTTATGGAGCAGGTGGAGTGCTCAAAGTGCCATGGCTATATAGCGCATAGATTCCTTCCAGAAGAGAAGTTCTGCAAAAATTGCCATCAAAATAGAGAGGTCCATGGAGGCATGGAGGCCCTTGCCTGTATAAACTGCCACACAGACAGGACAGTTGACCTCAAACCCGAAAGAAACAAATGCCTCTTCTGCCACAGCACAGATGAGAGCATAAGAAAGAGACTTATTGAGGATGGCACAATAGATGTGAAGTACTTTACCCCCACAAAGGAGACCATTGCAAAGGCAAAGAAGATACATGTCCCAAAGGATGCACCAATGCAGTTTTATTGCTATGAATGCCATAAGCCTCACACAAAGGTAAAGCCAGATGCAGGAGATTGCCTCAGGTGTCATCAGAACATACCCTTTGTTGGAAAGCACGGTGGTCATCTTGAAATGCTCGGAAAGAACTGCATGAGCTGCCATAGACCCCATTCATGGCGTGTTACATCTGAGCAGGCAAAGACCACATGTACCCAGTGTCACGAATATAAAGATCCAAAGGCATTTATAAAGGGATAAAAAGGGTGGTGCTTCCCCTCCATGAGACATAAGATATATAATTAAAACGAGGCGCTAAACATGCATGTATTAAGACCCCTTTTTGTCTTTCTTGCCTTTGTGGGGATAGTCCTCATGGCAAGGTTTCTTTATGTTCCGGCTGATTTTGGAATCCATGAGCGTGGTTATATGTATGGATGGCATAGAAAGTCAAATGAAGAGGAATGGAAGCAGGTCAGGGTAAAATATCAGGGAATGGAATACTGTAGCGGCTGCCATCCTGATAAAAACAAAGCCCTCAGGGAATCTCCCCACAGGATTATCCAGTGTGAAAACTGTCACGGTCCAGCCATTGAGCATCCCTCTGAGCCACTGAAGTTATCCATAGACAGGTCAAGGGAATTATGCCTTAGATGTCACACCTATCTTCCTTATCCAACAAGCAACAGGTCAAACATAAAAGGAATAGACCCTGAAAGGCATAATCCTGGCATTGAATGCTTTATGTGTCACAATCCGCATAAGCCTGGTCCTGGGAGGTAAATATGACAAGAAGAGAATTTCTCAAAAATACATTAAGGCTAACAGGTGCCCTTGCAATGGCAGGCTCAGCCATAGAGATACTGAAACCAGACAGTGTATTCAGTGCCAGGCCCTCAGATGTTAGATGGGTATTTCTTGTGGACACCTATAAATGTGTTGGTTGTGGTATGTGTGTCAGGGCATGCAAGCTTGAAAATGAGGTTCCCTACGATGCAAATGTCACAAGGACATGGGTTGAGCGTTATGTACTCACAAAGGATGGAAGACTACTTGCTGACTCACCAAAGGGAGCAAGGGATGGATTTATATCTCCCAGAATTGACCTTGGCATGGGTGAATACAGGGAGATAAGACCTGAGGAGATTGAAAAGGCCTTTTTTGTCCCTAAATTATGCAATCAATGTGAGAATCCTCCCTGTGTTCAGGTCTGTCCTGTTGGAGCGACCTATCAGGCTTCTGACGGGGTTGTGCTTGTGGACAGAAAATGGTGCATAGGATGCGGTTACTGCATAATGGCCTGTCCTTATGGAGTTAGATTCTTTCATCCTGTTTACAAGGTTGCAGAGAAGTGCAATTTCTGCTATCACAGGATAAATAAAGGCCTCAAACCTGCCTGTGTTCTGGCATGCCCTTTTGATGCAAGGAGGATAGGCAATATCAAAGACCCTGATGATCCTGTCACAAAGGTCATAACAAAAGAAAGGGTATCTGTCCTTAAGGATGAATATGGTACAAAACCACAGGTCTATTACATCGGCCTCAGCAAGGAGGTGAGGTGATGTCTGATATCCTGAGCACACTTCTTGGAAATCCTGTTGTCCATGGTGAGGAATGGACATTAAAGGAACTTTTCGTTTATCCCAATGAATATATATACTGGAGCATCCAGATAGTAATGTATCCCTTCATGACAGGTCTTGTGGCAGGTGCCTTTGTCCTGAGCTCCCTTTATCATGTCTTTGGAATGAAACAGCTCAAGGACATGGCAAGGTTTTCCCTTGTCTTTTCCTTTGCCCTTCTATTTGTTGCACCAATGCCATTATTATTTCATCTCCAGCAACCCCTCAGGGGTATTCATGTCTTCATGACACCCCATTTCACCTCTGCTATTGCAGCCTTTGGTGTTGTCTTTTCAACATACGGTGCCATTGTTGCCTCTGAATTATGGTTTGTCTATAGAAAATATTTTGTTCAGACATCTCAAAGACTCAGAAATAAAATGGACAGGACCTTGCCCGAGACAATCAAGTATTTAGTTACAACTATCCTTACGCTTGGCTCCTATGATATCAGTGAAAAAGCCCTGCAGAGGGATGAGAGGGCAGTAAAGATACTGGCAGGTGTTGGGATCCCTGTTGCCTGCTTCCTGCATGGTTATGCAGGGTTCATATTTGGTTCTGTTAAGGCAAATGCCCTCTGGATGACTCCCCTCATGCCTGTTATATTCATCATGTCTGCAATAGTATCAGGCATAGCCCTCTGCATGCTCACCTATATAATCACAATGGAATTAAGAAGACTCAGGGCATCAAGGCCTGGCATACCCTATCACCTCAGGGAAGAGATAAAGGGTGTTGAGCTTAATGAGATAAGGATGACATCAAGATATCTGATATTCTTCATGATCTTTGCAATAAGCCTTGAGCTCCTTGACCTTGTCTTCAGAGGTTATACTGCTGTTAAGTCCTGGGATGTCCTGAGGAGTGTTATTTATGGAAAGGACTTTACAAATATATTTATCCTTCAGTACACAGTTGGAAATCTTATTCCCTTTATATCTCTTTTGATCCCGGGGCTTACCATCAGAAGGGCTGTTGTTACACTCCTCCTGGTCCTCTTTGGTGTATTCATGATGAGATGGAATGTTGTTATAGGAGGCCAGTCTTTTTCACTCTCCTTTTCAGGCTACATGCACTATCACTTACCCATAATCCCCCATAATATTGAGACCTTTAAGGAAGGCCTTGCAGGGATGCTCGTGATACTTGTAATGCCCTTCGTCCTTTTCTGGATACTTACAAAGATATTCCCTGTATTTGAATTTAAGGAAGGTCATTAAGTATAATTTAATAAATTACTGGACCGGGTGCCAGGGAAGTGGAGTGAAAATCTCCCGCTGCCCCGCAGCCGTGAGGGGAACGAAAGCCAAAGAGCCACTGGTCTTATATGACCGGGAAGGCTGGCAATTAGGAACCCTGTAGAGAATTTTTCTCAGATGCCCCGAGCCGGAAGACCTGCCTGGTCCATTCGGGTCTTGCCCGAATAAATACCTCGCGGGAGGTTTGTTATGAAGCATCTTTTGTCCTTCCTTGCAACCATCCTTTTGTTCCTTTTAATTACCCCAGCCTTTTCAGAAGAATTACTTGAGGAGATTGTTGTTACTGCCTCAAGAATTGAAGAGCCCTTGCAGGATGTAAGCTCCTCTGTTACTGTTATAACCTCAGAGGATATCAAGAAGATGAATGTGAGGGATATTTCTGATGTTTTTAGAACGATTCCTGAGGTCAACCTCGTCCAGAACGGTGGTCCAGGGAAAGAGGCATCCATGATATTGAGGGGAGGAGATTCAAGGCATGTCCTTGTCCTCATTGATGGTATAAGAGTAAACAGCCCTGCAACATCCAGTTTTGATTTTTCAGGGATACTCTTAGAGGATATAGAAAGGATAGAGATAATAAAGGGACCTCAGAGCACTATTTATGGCTCTGAGGCAATGGCTGGTGTTGTAAATATAATTACAAAAAGACCCAGGAGATCGGGCCTTGAGCTTTCCTTTGAAGGAGGCTCCCATGGAACCTATAGCCCTTCCTTCTCAGTATATTCTGGTTCAGAAGGACATTCTTTGAGGATCAGTGCTTCCTATCTTAAGACAGATGGGATTTCTGCTGCAAAAAGTGGTGATGAAAAGGATGGCTATGAGAATTCCACCCTTTCTGGAAGCCTTACTATTAAACCAGCAAGCTGGCTTGAGCTCCAGTTATCCTCACGCTTTTATCAGGATAGCACAGAGCTTGATGGTTTTGATTTTATGACATACAGGGCAGCAGATGACCTTAATTATAATCAGCGAGGTGACCATCTCTTGAACGCCCTTACATTAAAGGCCTATCCTTATGAAAGGTGGGAGCAGATATTAAGATTATCAATGGTTGAGGATAAAATTTCAGGATCAGACCCTGACACTGCTTTTAATAATTATATGATAAAGACAGAAAAGAAGGAGATAAACTGGCAGCATAATATCCTCTTTGGAGATCTTACCCTTACAGCAGGTGTTGAATACAGAAAAGAGGATGCCCTTAATCAGGGAAATTTTGATAAATCCAGAGAGAGCCATGCCTATTATCTAAACAACAGGGTGATACTTCTTAAGGACCTGATATTCAATGCTGGCATAAGATATGACCACTATGAATTATCAGGTAGCAGGACAACCTACAGGGTGGGTGCCCTTTATAACCTGAGAAATGCTGGATTAAGGATAAGGTCTAATTATGGTACTGGCTTCAGGGCACCTTCAATGAATGAGCTCTATTTCCCCTTCTTTGGCAATCCAGACCTCAAACCAGAAAAGAGCTATGCCTGGGATGCTGGCATGGACAAAGACCTCTTTTCAGAAAGACTAACCCTGACTGTTACCTATTTTAGAGAGAAATATAAAGACCTGATAAACTATGATTCAGGGCTTCCAAAGAATATCAGCAGGGCAGATGTAAAGGGCATAGAGACAGGATTGAAAATTAAGGTATCTCAGGTGATTGACTTCAGGGCAGGTTATGTAAATCTTGACACAGAGGACAGAGGCACAGGTCAGAGGCTCTCAAGGAGACCTGAGCACAGGGCAAATATGCAACTAAATGTTGTGAAGGGTGACTTTTCAGGAACTGTTTATTACATCTATACTGGTGGAAGATATGATGCAGCAATAAAGGAAAATCTACCACCTTATTCAATAGTTAATCTCAGTGCTGATTATAAATTCAGCAGGCATCTAACCACATTTATGAGGATAGAAAACCTCTTTGATAAAGACTATGAGGAGGCAGGTGGCTACGGAAGACCTGGCTTTTCTGCCTATGGAGGAATAAGGTGGATGTTATAAAAAGTAGAGGAGAATCCCTGCATGCCTTTCTTGCTTCCCTGCTCCTTCATGCAGGGATCCTTCTTGTGCTTCTTACAGTAAGCACAGAATCCCTGAGAGGAGATATCTTCTTCGTAAGATTGCTTTCAATCTCTGATATAAATGAAAAAAATGATTCTGAAGGAAAGGTCTATGCCTTCTCTTCAGCCACAGACAGGGAGTTATTCGGGAGGCAGTCAGAGATAGTGATAACAGATAAAAAGAGGAGTCAGACCCTGTTATATGATGAGCGAGCTTATCTCCATCAGCTTACTGCAGATCCAGCCCCTGAAAATATTAATAAAAATTTCCTTAAATTTGATTCCCAGCAAGCCTCAGGGGAAAACAAGGAACTGAAGTCAGACAAGGACGATCTTGATAAGACCTTTTCCGCAGGAGGTCCTGATAGGACAATTCCTTCTGATGCTGCTCCTGTTGCTGGTCCTGAGGAGAAAACTACCCTGCCCCTGTCTTCCCTTAGAGGTGATGAGAGGGAGCTCTCTGAGGGAGAGGTTTTATCTGAACTTAATTCACCAGAAGGGCCATCCTTTCTTGAGCTCATAAGGCCTGTTTATCCTTCCCTTGCAAGGTGGCTCGGTAAAGAAGGCAGTGTATTAATGAGGCTTTATATAGACGAGCAGGGAAGACCTGTGAAGGTCGAGATCATTAAAAAGGCAGGGTTTGGTTTTGATGAGGAGGCAGTGAGAGCTATAAAACAATCACGATTCAGACCTGCAATGAAAAAAGGTATACCTGTCTCTTCAGTGGTCATACTCCCGGTGAGGTTTGTCCTTGAAGAATAAGATTCTCATCTTTTTAATCCCCTTCATACTGTTGCCAGTTAATCTTATCTTTGCTCAGGATAATAACCCAAAGAAGCCAGAAAGGATAATATCCCTTGGTCCTGCTATTACAGAAAGTATCTTTTTACTTGGAGCAGATGACAGACTTATTGGTGTGACAAATTATTGTACAAGACCACCTGAGGCACAGAAAAAGGAAAAGATTGGGTCTGTAATTAATATAAATATTGAAAGGATCTATTCCCTTAAGCCAGACCTCGTGATTGCCACACCCCTTACAGACAGGAGGTCAATTGAGAGACTTAAAGGACTGGGTATAAGGGTTGAGGAATTCGGGCTTGCAAGGAACTTCAGGGAGCTCTGTGAGAATTTTATAAGGCTTGGTAGACTTATCGGAAGAGAAAAAGAGGCATTAAATATAGTCAGAAGGGCAGAAGAAGGATTAAAGAGGATAAAGGATTTTATTAAAGGACTTCCACAACCAGAGGTCTTTCTACAGGTTGGTTCAAAACCCCTCTTCACGATGACAGGAGATAGCTTTGTAAATGACCTCATAGAGCTTGCAGGAGGTGTGAATATTGCAAAGCATTCCAGTTCAGGCCTCTGGAGCAGGGAGATGGTTATCAAAAAAGACCCTGATCTTATAATCATTACAACCATGGGTGTGGATGCTGAGGCTGAGATAAAGGAATGGCTTAAGTTCAGCAATATGAAGGCTGTTAAGAATAAGAGGCTATACATTATTGATTCGTACAAAATAGGCAGTCCCACACCCCTCACATTTATTGATACCCTTAAAGAGATGGTCTTTATCCTTCATTCTAAGAGAATTTAGGTTAATATAATGGCAAGGTATGGTCATGAAAATAAGATACAGATTGATAGTCCTCGGACTTATCTTCCTCTTACTGATCATTAGCATCCTGATAGCACTTGCCACTGGTCCTTCTTCTATTTCGATCTCAGAAATCTTCAGTCCTGATGCCCGATCAGGTGCGATTCTCTTTAGGATAAGGCTTCCAAGGATCATGCTCGGGATTTCAGCAGGCGCATCCCTGAGCATAGCAGGAGTCATCCTTCAGGCACTTTTCAGGAATCCCCTTGTGGAACCCTATACACTCGGGCTTTCAGGTGGAGCAAGCCTTGGTGTGGCACTTGGACTGCTTTTAAGGCTCAACTATAGCATTGGCACTATCTCCTATCCCCTCTGTGGATTTGCTGGAGCATTAATTGTGATACTTCTTCTTTATGCTGCAAGCCTCAGGAGGGGAGTACTCAGGCTTCAGGGACTCCTGCTTACAGGAGTGATGATAAGTTTTATCTGCTCCTCAGTCCTCATGCTTATCATGGCCCTGTCAAGGATTGAAGACCTCCATGGAATTATCTACTGGATGATGGGTTCTCTTGATGAGACTGACTGGTCTCTTGTGCTTCTGTCAATGAGTGTAGCAATCCTTTGCTTTTTGCTCCTCTTTTTTAAGGGCATAGAACTCAATGCACTCCTCCTTGGAGAGGAAGAAGCCCATCACCTTGGAATTAACATAGAGTCCCTTAAAAAGGGTTTATTTATCATTGCCTCCATACTTACAGGAGTAACAGTCTCCATCACAGGTATAATAGGCTTTGTGGGACTGGTGGTACCTCATATCCTGAGATATCTTATAGGTTCTGACCACAGATTTCTCATACCAGGGGCCTTTCTTGGAGGAGGGCTTTTCCTCCTGCTTTCTGATACTATTGCGAGAATACTCATATCTCCCCTTGAACTACCGGTGGGAGTGATAACAGGTATTGCTGGTGGAGGACTTTTTATCTATATCCTCTGGAGAAGGTCATGGGTGAATTCCTAAAGATAAAGGACATCACAGCAGGATACGGTTCATTCTATATCCGGGATATAAATTTCTCTGTAAATAAGGGAGAATTTTTTGGAGTCATAGGACCAAATGGCTCTGGAAAGACAACACTCCTCAGGACAATATCTGGACTTCTGAGACCTCTCAGAGGAGAGATAACCTTAAAGGGCAAAAATTTAAGGGATATCCCGAGAAAGGAGTTTTCCAGACTTGTTGCCTTTCTCGGTCAGGAACCTCCTCAGGAATTAATTACAGCAGAAGAGTATGTGCTCCTTGGAAGGATTCCCCATTTTGGGAGATACCAGTTTTTTGAAACAGAAAAAGACAGGCAGGCTGCACTGAAGGCCCTGGAGATCACAGGTATGCTCCATCTCAGACAGAGGCTCACAGGAGAGCTTAGCAGTGGTGAGAGACAGCTCCTTGGAATTGCAAGGAGCCTTGCACAGGAACCCGAGCTTCTTTTACTTGATGAGCCTGTGGCCCACCTTGATATAGCCCATCAGATAGAGATAATGGACCTTTTAAGGAGGCTTAATAAAGAGCTGGGCATTACCATAATAATCGTCCTCCATGACCTGAATCTTGCAGGAGAGTACTGCGAAAGGCTCCTCCTTCTTAGCAATGGCTCAATTTATAGAACTGGAAAACCGGAAGAGGTTATAACCTACCAGGCAATAGAAGATGTCTATAAAACAGTGGTTATTGTAAAGCAGAACCCTCTCACAAAAAAACCCTTTGTCATACCTGTTCCATCCGATTATATAAAGATGTAAAATACCTTATGGTCTTCCTTGACATATTCGAAAAATATGAGCGGGCAGAGCTTTACAGACTCTTTGCAGGACTTTTTCTTCAGGAGCCTCAGAATGAATTTATCCTCCATGTCAAGGATGTCTTTGCCCTTAAGTTTGATGATCCCCTTGATGAAATCAGAAGGGATTTTTTCCATCTATTTATACTTAACACAGGGCTTATACCTGTGGAATCAGTGCAGCATCCAGAGATAAAGGATGTCGCCAGAAAGGTTGAAGCCCTTTATCACTCAACAGGAATAATGCTTGATGAGGAGCTTGCCCTTCCACCCGATCACCTCTCAGTGGAACTGATATTTTTGAGTTATTTAATAGAGAATGAGCTTCAGGAGCCCTTCAGGACATTTTTTGAAGCCCACATTATGAGCTGGGTCCCTCCATATTGTGATAAGGTTATAAATCAGGCCAGCACAGGATTTTATAGAGAGGCACCTGCTGTGCTTAAGGAATTCCTTGATGCAGAGTATAATGAACTTACAGGCGATGGCGTATAAAATTATCCTCAAAGCCTTTGAAGTGCGATAGCCTATCGGCGATCTTTGTTGCTGGTGTATTATCAGTGTTACCTCTATATTAGCAAATTACGTTGTGTTATAATACTTCCATGATAGACACCCTTGAATTTATGAATGAACTTAAAGAGGCCTTTGAGCCCCTGCAGGCAGAAAGGCTTGCAAGGCTGATGGGAAGGCTTTATAAGGAGCTGGCGAATACTGTTACAAAGGCAGAGTTTGAGGAGCTGAGAAAGACAGTAAGTCAATTGGCAGACAATATTAAGGAGCTTTCAGAGGCACAGAAAAGGACAGAGCAGGCAGTAGCCGAGCTTGCGGAGGCTCAGAAACGCACAGAA
>CALJEL010000090.1 GCA_938074335.1 uncultured bacterium
CTTTTTAAGTGATGAACTTTTGTTACATAATAAATAAAGATTGTCGCATTGTAAAGACTTTGAGGCAGACTGCCAGTTTTCTAATGGCAAAATAAAGGTTAAATAATAATAAGAAAAAATTCCTTAATAAAAACTGCTGGTCTGCTGCTCTATCAATAAAAACTGCTGCGTAAGCCACAGACAAGAATGTCTGTGCTACTTGCACTACTGCTCTGCTGGTCTAAGAAGACTTTGAGGCAGCCTGCCAGTAGGGTATCGGCAAAATAGGGGTCCTACAGGGGGGCTTGTTTTTATATATCAATAAATGTTATAGTTATACTGAAGTTTCGGAAGTTTTTGAAGTTAGAAAAGGCCACAAAGACTTTCAGACTTTGTGGCCTTTTATTGTGGCTGCATTTCTGAGACTTTAGTATGTATGAAGGAGGTAAATGAAATGGCTAATGGAAAGGTAAAGTGGTTTAACGAATCCAAAGGCTTTGGCTTTATCACAAGCGAAGATGGAAGCGATGTGTTTGTTCACTATTCAGCCATCCAGGGCAATGGATTTAAGTCCCTTGCTGAGGGTGATGAAGTTAGCTTTGATACCGAAAAGGGCCCGAAGGGCCTTAAGGCAGTCAATGTGATTAAGCTGTAGGAAGACAAAGGCCTCCGTGCATAGCACGGAGGCCTTATTTTTTTGAATCAATAATTATTGTAACCGGGCCATCATTAGTTAAATTTACTTTCATTGAAGCACCAAATAAACCAGATGCTACAGAGAGTCCAGTAAGTTTTAATCTTTCAATGAATCTTTCATAAAGTTCTCTTGCCCTCTCAGGGGCCTCGGCCCTTTCAAAGGATGGTCTGTTACCCTTTGTGCAGTCCGCAAGAAGGGTAAACTGTGATACCACAAGTACCTCTCCATTAATATCTTTTACCGAGTAATTGAGCTTACCATTGCCATCCTCAAAGACCCTCAGTTGAGACACCTTTCTTACCAGATATTCTATATCATCATCAGAGTCTTCTTTTTCTATTCCAATAAAAAGAAGCAATCCTCTACCGATGGATGAGACCATCTTTGAGCTAACCTCTACAGAGGCATTGCTGACCCGCTGAATCAGGACGATCATAGACAATATTTTACATAAATCAGGTATAATTTAAAAATTTCCATGTCTACTCTTTATGTTATAGGAGTTGGTCCAGGAGATCCTGAATTGCTTACCCTGAAGGCGGTAAGGCTTATCAGAGAGATGCCTGTAATCTTTGTGCCAAAGGGAAGGGAGGATGGAACAAGCCTTGCCCTTTCCATAATTAAAAGCATTGTTAAATTGGACAGAAAGAAGATAATAGAACTTCATTTTCCCATGATCAAGACCGCAGGGACCAATGCACTGTCTGATAAATGGAGCAACCTTGCTCAGGAGATGATTCAGAATCTCAGGGATGCTGATGGTGCCTTTTTAACACTTGGAGATCCCTGTTTTTACAGCACCTTTTTTTATCTTTATGATAGGCTCCTCAGGCTTTCTTCATCTTTAAGGATTGAGATAATACCAGGGGTATCTTCCATAAATGCCTCTGCAGCAAGGGCAGGTATCCCTTTAGGACTTGCCGGAGATAGGATAGCTATTATACCCGCTAATTATATAGGTAAATTGATGGCTGAGGAGACCTTAGATCATGAGCTTCAGATATGGAGTGCCTTTGATACAATTGTCTTTATGAAGGTTGACAGGAATTTTTATGAAATAAAAAAATTTCTTATGGATAAGGGACTCATTAATAGGTCCATTTATCTATCAAGGGTTGGTATGAGGGATGAAAGGGTTATCCACGACCTTAATAAGGTTAAAGAGCAGGACCTTGATTATTTTTCAATGGTTATAGTAAGGAACAAAAGAAATGGATAGGGAACAGTTAGAGAATATAAGGAAATGGTTTGAGGATTTTATTAATCACTATTTTGAAAGGGCTTATGATAAAGAAATAAGAGAAAGTCTTGAGCTAAAGGCTGACCATATATTAATGGTAGAGGAAAATATCATGAGACTTGCCGATGCCCTTAGCCTTGAAGAAGAAAAGAGAAATATGGCAAGGGCAATTGCCCTTTTTCATGACATAGGAAGATTTCCCCAGTATCTTCAATATCGTACCTTCAGGGATGCTGAATCTGTAAACCATGGACTTCTATCCTCAGAGATTGTTGAAGATTCAGGTGTCCTTGATGGGCTTCTCCCGGTAGAAAGACAGATCATTATTGAATCCATAAGATTCCATAATTCCCTGAGTGAGCCAGACCATTTGCTTGAGCCTCTGTTTTTAAGACTTATCCGTGATGCGGACAAGCTTGATATATGGAGGGTTTTTAGTGAATGCTTTAGTATGCCTTCAGAGCAGAGGCCCCGGGGAGCTGTACTTGGCCTGCCAGACAATGAGGGAGTATCTCAGGAAATCCTACAGGCTATCAAAGAAAAAAGGATGGGTTTATTAAAGGATGTTCGCAATCAGAATGACTTCAGGCTTCTTCAACTCAGCTGGGTCTTTGATCTGAATTTCCGGGAGTTTTTCAGGATATTGAAGGAAAAGGACTATCTTTCTGTAATTGGAGACATAAAGGATCCATCAAAGAAGATCATGGAGGCAGTTAAGGTGGTGAATGAATATATTGATTATAAACTCAGCTCCAAAGTCTATTTTATCGGAGCGGGTCCTGGAGACCCTGAACTTCTCACAATCAAGGCCAGGAGGATCCTTGAGAGGGCAGATCTGATTATATACGCAGGAAGCCTTATCAATCCCGATATTTTAAGGGGTCTTAAGGCTGAATTATACGATTCATCAGGAATGACCCTTGATGAGATTATTGAGAAAATGATACGGGCCTATCATGAAGCAAAGGTGGTAGTAAGACTCCATTCAGGAGATGTATCAATATACAGTGCAATAAATGAGCAGATTGATAGATTGAAGAAGCTCCATATAGAGTTTGAGGTCATTCCCGGTATTTCGTCCTTTCAGGCAGGTGCAGCAATACTTGCTCAGGAACTGACCATACCTGAGATAAGTCAGACAGTGATACTTACAAGGCTTGAGGGAAGGACCCCTGTTCCTGAGAAAGAAAGGTTGAGAGACCTTGCCAGGCATAATGCCACCATGGTTATATTCCTGAGTGCTGGACTGATAGAAAGGGTTCAGGAAGAACTGCTTCAGGCCTATCCGGAAGATACACCCTTCGTGGTGGTGGAAAAGGCCACATGGCCTGAGCAGAGGATATTTCGCGGAAGGCTCGGAGAACTCGCAGCAATTGTTAAGGAGGCTGGCATAAGGAGGACAGCCTTAATCTATGTTGGTAATGTCTTGAAGGCTTCAGTGGCTCAGGGAGATAGTACTGCAAAAGAATCAAGACTCTACAGCAGGGATTTCAGGCATGGATACAGGAAATAAGGATTTCTCTGTCACAATCTTTTATATCACACAGAAGGGACTTCAGGTTGCAAATAGACTTAAAGGGCTTTATCCCTATGCTGATATTGTTAAATTTAATCCTGTGATTATTCGTGAAATATGGGATAAAAGAAGAAACCTGGTCTTTATCATGGCAACGGGTATTGTTGTAAGAACCATCGCAACTCTCATTAAGAGTAAAAAGACAGACCCAGCAGTGGTTGTCCTTGATGAAAGGGGTAGATATGTCATAAGCCTTCTCAGCGGTCACCTTGGAGGTGCAAATGAGCTTGCAATAAGGATTGCTGATTTCCTTGGCGGAGAGGCTGTTATTACCACTTCATCTGATATTAATAACCTTCCCTCCATTGATCTCTGGGCAAAGGGAAAGGGTTTTGTCATTGAGAATGAGGACAGGCTTCCCGAGATTGCTACAAGATTAATTGATAATGGATTTCTTAAGGTCTATTCAGAGATAGACATGGATTTACTACCTCAATTCAGAAAAGTATCGGATTTGAACTCTGCAGATCTCATAATAACAAATAGAGATTCAGGGTCCATGATTGATTCTTCAGGATTAATAGTAAGGCCCAAAAACCTTGTGGCTGGTATTGGTTGTAATAGTGGCACACCAGCTGATGAGATAGAGGATGCTCTGAGGCAGGTCCTTAATGAAAGGGGATTTTCCTTTCACTGCATCCGTTCTATAGCCACTATTGATAGAAAGGCAGGTGAACCCGGGCTCATTGAGTTTGCAGAAAGACACGGTCTTGAAATCAGCTATTTTACTCCTGAAGAACTCAATTCCATTGTTAAATCAGATACTTCCTTCAGCCAGTCCCTAGAGGTATTCCAGGCAACTGGTGCCTATGGAGTGGCTGAGCCAGCAGCACTTCTTGCCTCGGGTGCTCAAAAACTTTTGATCCCAAAACAGAAGATTGGGAATGTAACAATTGCGGTAGCAGAGTTTAAAGAACAGACAAAGAAAACAGTTCATGGCAGGCTTTATGTCATTGGAACAGGGCCTGGCGGCATCGGTCATATTACACCAAGGGCTATTGAAGCAATAAAGGCATCAGAGATAATAGTTGGCTATAAAACCTATATTGAACTGATCAAAGACCTGATAAAAGGTAAAGATATCATCTCAACAGGTATGACCCAGGAGATAGAGAGGGCAAAAAGGGCAGTGGAATTAGCCCTGTCAGGAAGGACGGTCTCTATTATAAGTGGAGGTGACCCTGGCATCTATGGAATGGCTGGGCTGGTGCTCGAGATGCTAAAAATACTCCACCAGGATAGAGGGCAGCTATGTTCAGTGGAGGTCATTCCTGGCATATCAGCATTGAATGCCTGTGCCTCAAGGCTCGGTGCACCCTTGATGCATGACTTTGTTTGCATAAGCCTTTCAGACAGGCTTACCGAATGGTCAGTCATAGAAAAGAGGCTTGAGCTTGCTGCAGGAGGAGATTTTGTCACTGTCCTGTATAATCCAAAAAGTAAAGGAAGGCCAGGACATATAAATAAGGCAAGAGATATATTTTTAAGATACAGATCAGAAGATACACCCGTTGGAATAGTAAAAGGTGCTATGAGGTCACATGAAGAGGTGATTATTACAAATCTCAAGGATATGCTTAACTATGATATTGACATGGAGACTACAGTAATCATTGGAAACTCTCAGACCCATGTATGGGCCAACTGGATGATTACACCAAGGGGATATGAAAAAAAGATGCAAAGAAAATAAAAATTATGCACTATAATTATGATATAATATGTGCAAGAGGTGGACTAAATGCGTGCAACAATAAATATTGATAAAGAATCTCTTGATGAGCTTCTCAAGATAACCAGGGCAAAGAGCAAGGCCTCAGCTGTAAGGATGGTGATAGAGGATTATCTCAAGAGGAAGAAGATAGAAAAGATTAAATCTTTAAAAGGTAAATTAGAATTTAGTATGACGGCTGATGAGATAAGACATCGTGAAAGGTAAGAAAGTTTTAATTGATACATCAGCATGGATAGATTTTTTCAAAGGTCGTAATATCCCGCTCATTCAACAGATGGAAAACATTCTTGACAATGCTGATGTATTTGTTCCAAAGGCGGTGATAGCTGAATTGATTCAAGGTGCGAAGTCCGTGGCAGAGATAAAAGTAATCGAAGAATTCCTGACAGTTTTTAATATCATTGATAGCCTGCCCGATACATGGATAAAAGCTGGCAAGTTATCCTTTTCATTTAAAGAAAAAGGGCTTAACTTTGAATATTATGGATTGTTATATAGCAGTCCTGGCCATGGAATATGGATGTTCCATCCTGACATTAGATAAGCATTTTAAGGATATAAGAAAACTCACGGGTGTAGACCTTGTCTAATGTAGCCTTTCTGTGGGACGAGTCCTTTCTATGGGGATTAATGGCTTATAAGTCATTAAAGTCCCTTTGTCTTTCCTTTGAGTTGATTCGTGCTGAAGATATTAAAAAAGGTTATTTGAAAAATTACAGGATGCTCTTTGTCCCTGGTGGTTGGGCTTCAAATAAATTAAAGGCCCTTGGTGAGAAAGGTATTGAGGAGATAAAAAGATTTATTCATGAGGGTGGAAATTATTTCGGGATATGTGGTGGTGCAGGCCTTGCCACAATGGATGGACTGGGGCTGCTGAATATAAATAGAAAACCGACAAAGCAGAGGGTTCCAAGCTTTAGCGGAAGGATTTCTCTAAATATAAATGAACATCCAATATGGAATAAAGCAAATCACTCATTACCCATCACTCATCACCCATCACAGATTTTCCATGCCTGGTGGCCCTCTCAGTTTGTGGTCAATGCTATGGATATAAAAATCCTTGCAACCTTTCAGGAGGCACTGCCGGATTCTTACAGCTCTGACCTGAATGTAGGAGACATAAGAAAAAATAGAAACTGGAAGGAGCTGGAAGAACTCTATGGTATAAACCTTGATCCTGAAAGATTAAAAGATGAGCCAGCAGTTGTTGAAGGCAGATTCGGAAAGGGAAGGGTCTTGCTTTCTCTCATTCACTTTGATACACCCCAGGATGAAAATGGAGCAGAGGTTTTGACAAATATATGGGAATATCTCGCAGGACAGGGCAACAGGGCAAGTATAAAGAGCAGTAGAGCAGCAGCTAAGTATGATAAATTATTCCTTAATAACAACCACTCCTCTACTTCTCTACTGCGCTATTGCTCTGAGATAATTGAGTTTGGCATTCGCAACTTCCTCTGGTTCTGGAGGACACCCATGCTTCTTCAATGGCGAAGGGGTGTGAGGGGTCTTGAATATTGCACACTTTATATAATGGCAAAGGAGTTAGCAAGCCTGGAGGAAGACCTCAGCAGAAAAATCCCTGATTATAAGGTTGATATTGCAATAGATTTGCTGAATGACTTCTTTAATTTCAAGGAAAAGGTCCTGCGGCTTCTCATGCTTGAAAGAGAGGCTATGCAAAGAGGCATGATAACTTATGAATATTCTGATAGTCCTGAGATACTGGCCCTGAGAAAGGAATTATTTGGAGATAATAAGAGCTACGGAGGCAAATTTAAGGGATTTTTAGATCAGATTGATTCCATCATTTATCAAAGCCTGATACTGCAAGAAAAGATTATCAAAGAAGATTCTGGCGCGCCTGAGAGGATTTGAACCTCCGACCCTCGGCTCCGGAGGCCGATGCTCTAATCCGCTGAGCTACAGGCGCTTCAATGGGTTATAAGCAACCCAATTGTCTGTCCTAAAATCAGGATAATTTAACGTATAACAGGGTATTTTTTCAAGGTTTTAGGCTACCCTAAACTACCGATAGCAATGGCGGGGGATGCCGAAAAAGGCAATATCAGCACCCCAGAAAATCTGACGATTTTCTGGGGACCCCGCCTGCGACACCTTAATAGAGCAGTAGACCAGCAGACCAGTAGAGCAGTAGTTTTTATTAAGGAATCTTTTTCTTATTATTATTTAACTGCTGCTCTGTTTATTAGCTACTGCTCTGCTGCACTGTTGCTCTGCTGGTCTAAGAAGGCTTTGAGGCATACCCCGCCATTAGAGCACGGGGTGAAGACAAGCTTCACCCCGTGAACCCCGATGAAAATGCATTTCTATCGGCAAATTGAGGGCCATCACTCTATTTTGCCATTAGAAAACTGGCAGTCTGCCACACCATAGTGGCGATAGTGCGACAGTGCGATAGTGCGATAGACTACACAGAACCTCTCCCCGCTCTGTCGCTCTATTGTTCTTTCGCCTTGCGTTTCTCAGCAAGGATCGACAAAACCCTGCTGGTCATAGGCTAGCCTTTGGCTTATGAGTCTTTCCCTGAAGAACCGGGATAAGCCTATTTTTTAGATCCACATCACCCCACCTGAGGCCAAGCAGCTCACTCAATCTCAAACCCGTATCCAGTGCAATGGTAACAATCGCCTTCAGCTCTCCACCAAGAAGACCTTCACAAGCATTGAGCAGTCGCAGTTCCTCATCCTTAGTGAGAAATCTCTGAACCTTGTTATTCACTTTAGGTTTTTAACCTTGCTACAGGGATTATGCCTCATCCAGTCCCATTCGTTCTCTGCAATCTTGAAGGCATGGCTAAGGAAGTTTAGTTCATGCTTTACAGTCTGTGGTGCAGCACCTTCCTTGAGCCTTCTGTCCCTGTAGGCAGCTATGAGCTCAGGTGTAATTTGGCTTAAGAGCTTGCCACCAAAAGCCTTAAGAAGTCTTCTACGGTATGCAGGGATGTTCTTACATGTCCCCTTGGACTTATGGATATAGCAGTATTCCATATACCGCTCCAAAAGCTCATCAAATGTGTGTCTGCTTGCCTCATCAATATCAAAGAACTTTGCCCTCCACGATAAGGGTAAGGGTCTTGGCATAGATCTTCTCAGCAAGTTTTCTGTATATGGTGTTTGTGGATCTCTTAAACTGGCGGCCATTTACTGTGAAGGACATCCACCAGACTTTGGAGTCTTTGCGTCTAAACAATCCCATACTGCACCTCCGGTGCACCGGGACCCAACCAGCCGTTGTCAAAGAGCAGTTATATATTATACCTTTTGGGGTCACAGACTGGCATAGGGTCCTTAAAAATAGGGTCACTTTTGGTCTGAATCGTTAATCTGGCGGGGGTGAAGGTGAGAAACAAGGAGTAAGATAGCCACCCTTTTAGGTGTGTTAGCAGTAGAAATAGGGGTTTTCAAGGGGGTTTTTCACACTACACAGGGATTGTGGACCAGAAGCGGGAAGGATCCTCTAGTCCACTTGGGAGAAATGGGCTTGGAATGGGGGGTAAGGGGGACCCCCCTGTGTTATTGTGTGTTGTGTGTGATAAAACTTAAAAAAACATGTGTTATACTATAAAAACAGAGAAAGGAGCCAGCATGAGAAAGCTAATACTACTTTCAGGTGTTATTCTCTTAGTTAGCGTGAGTCTTTCCTTTGCAAGGGAAGTGCCGTTTACCCAGGAAGACAGGGACAGGCTTATAAGGCTTGAGACAAGGCTTGAAGAGGGTCTTAAGGCAGTAAACCAGAGGATTGATCTTACTGAGAAATCTTTAAGCCAAAGGATTGATGGTCTGAAGGATGAAGTGAAATCCGTAAGAGAACTCCTATATGTGGTGATAGGAGGGATTTTTGTTTTAATTGGCTTTGTTATCTGGGATAGGCGCACAGCCCTTGCACCTGCAGTAAGAAAGCAGAAAGAGCTTGAGGAGAGAGAAGAGAAGGTTGAAAGGGTCCTCAAAGAGCTTGCAAAGAGAGATCCCAAAGTGGAAGAGGTCCT
>CALJEL010000091.1 GCA_938074335.1 uncultured bacterium
GGTTTATCATGAAAGTCAGAGAAAACCCATATATGTGCTTAAGAAGATAATCGGGCTTTGATAGGAATAACAGGGTATGCCTCAAAGCCGAGCCACAGAGCGATAGCACACCTGACGGTGAAGTGAGTTAGGGATTAGTGAATTAGTGAATTAGAGAATTAGAAAATACTAACTCACTAACTCACTTGCATACTAACTCACTACTTTAGCGCTGTGGCACTATTAAGGTGTCACGATAAAGGCTTTTCGGCATACCATCCCTATCGGCAAAAGAGGATAAGGAGGACGAGATCGTAAGAAAGGCCATTGTTTTATTCTTAAAGATCTCTGTAAGTTCTCTTATACTTTACTTCCTTATATCAAGGATTGGTTTTACAAATCTTATTGATGTAATAAGGCATATAAATCCCTTACTTCTTGTCATCGCTTCATTAATTTATATCATTGCCACCTATATTTCATCAATAAGATGGAAGATCCTTACCTTCTCAGACCTCTCCACAGGAAGGCTTTTTTCCCTTTATATGATTGGTTCTTTTTTTAACACACTCCTGCCCGGTATTATTGGTGGAGATGCTGTAAAGGCCTATTACCTTTATAAAGAGACAGGTAATTCTGGTATCTCCATGGCCTCTGTATTTATGGATAGATATGTGGGTTTTGTCTCCCTTATGTTTATAACACTTATTGCATTGCCCTTTGGTATTTCTTATATTAAAGACACGGAACTGGAATATCTCTTACCCGGGATCGTCTTTGCCTTTATTGCTGGTAGCATAGCCTTTTTCAGACTAAGGATTGGTGGTGCTCTTAAGATATTAAGAGAGTTTTATAGTTTTTTTGATACCTACAGAGATTTCAATAAGTCCTCAATGGTCTTATTAAAGAGCCTTATTCTTTCTGTAATTATACAGCTTATGAATATGATGGCTGTATATATCATTTCTCATGGTCTTGGAATAAATATTTCTTTTCTCACAATCATGCTCTTCATCCCTCTTATCGTGACTGTTTCAATGGTGCCATTATCCATATCAGGGCTTGGAGTGAGGGAAGGTGCCTTTGTAATATTATTCGGAAAGGCTGGCGTAAGACCTGAGGTTGCTATCAGCATATCCTTTTTATGGTTTATCTCCGTTGTTATCGGGAGCTTGCCAGGTCTTTTATTTTATGCTGTATTTATTAACAGGAAGAGATGATGTTATCTGAGATTGATAGGGAATGGTTTAGAACAATTGTTTACAAAAATAGAACTTTTGTTCCAGATTTAAAATTTTTGTTGACAAAAGGTATTTAAATGTTGTATAACTTTAAACAGGATGATTGTATTGAAGGATTTATTTTCATCATCGGTGAGGGCAGATGTGTTATCGGTGCTTCTGAATAGCCCTGATGAGAAATTTTATATGAGGGAGATAGCAAACCTCATAAGAAAAAACCCATCTGGTGTAAAGAGGGAGCTTGACAGACTCGAAAAGATGGGCATTGTGATAAGTGAAAAGGTAGCCAACCTCAAGTATTTCAGGGCAAACAAGGAATCTCCACTTTATTTTGAATTAAAAGACCTTATTGCAAAATCCCTTGGACTTCCAGGTGCACTTAAGGCCCTTTTAAGGGCCTCTGGTGCTAAGATAGCCTTTATTTATGGCCCCTATGCTGAGGGTGAAGATACCGGGAAGGTGGATCTCCTTGTAGTGGGTGCTTCTAATGGCTTTGCCTCTGGAGTCAGAGAACTTGAGAAAAAATTTGGAGTTAGAATAAATTATCTTCTAATGGATGAAGAAGAATACAAACAGAAAAAAAGGAAAAAGGATAGTTTTTTGAAAAAGATTTTATCAGAAAAGAGGATTACCCTGATAGGCAGGGCCTGATTGCCTATCAGGGAAGAAAGGAGGTGAAAGGAATGGCCACCAAGAAATCAGCAGCCAAGAAGACAGCAAAGAAGGCAGCAAAGAAGAAGAAATAAGAATTTCTTCTAAGAACTTGGCTGGGGTGAGGAACCCCAGCCCTTTTTTTATAACCTTTTAGGGCATTAAAAATCAAGCCCTGTATTAACTTATTGATAAATAAGGTTTTTTTACAAGCCCTCAGAACAGAATTCCAAAAGAGAAAATCACGATAAATCAATGAGTTGCAATAAAAAAAGTCTTTAACTTACTGTAAATAAAGGCTTTTTAATGGCAGTGCCCTTTCAGCAGGCTCTTCATTCATAACCTCAAGACTACCTGAGGCAATGAGTTTTTTAATGAATTTAATATTGGAGGAATGGCCACTCTTCCACGAGATTATATGACCTGCTATTGGAGCACCTGCAAGGTAGAGGTCTCCTATCATATCCAATACCTTATGCCTTGCAAACTCATCAGGAAATCTCAGGCCTTCAGTATTCAGAACCTTTTCTCCGTCAATAACAACTGCATTGGAAAGGGAGCCACCGAGGGCAAGCCCGTTCTTCCTTAGATACTCCACATCCTTAAGAAAACCAAAGGTCCTTGCAGGAGCTATATGGCTGAGAAAGGTTTCTTCGTTAAGTTCTATACTGATGGCTTGTTTTTTTAAAGGTCCATGGGGAAGCTCAAGATTATAGGTGAGTTTCCTTCCTCTGTAGGGAAGGGCCATTATCCTTATGCCTGGTTCCTCATAAAGGAATGGTCTTTTTACCTCAAGATAAGTGACCTTCTTTGCCTGATTCACTATCCCTGCCTTTAAGATATATTCAACAAAAAAGATTGCACTTCCATCCATGGCAGGGACCTCAGGGCCTTCTATTTCCACAAGGATATTATCGATGCAAAGTCCAGATAGTGAGGCAAGGAGATGCTCCACTGTTCTTATCCTTACGCCATCCACACCAATGGTTGTTGCAAAGGCTGTGTCTATCACATTTTGAAAAGAGGCCTTTATATAGATTCCCCTGTCTTTTCTAAAAAAGATAACCCCGTGATCCCTTGGGGCAGGTTTCAAACTTATCCTTACAGGCCTGCCGCTATGAAGACCGATGCCTTCAAACCTTACCTCATTCTTTATGGTTCTCTGAAAACGCATTATAAAAATTTAAGCAAAAAATATGCCAGTTATTAAAAGATGATTTCATCAATTTTTTAAAGGATTGCAATATGGGGTGTGTTGTAAATATGCCACGCTACTGTTGTATTCCACCAACGACCATCTCTGGAATTCTTACAGTGGGTATACCATCACTGACAGGAACCCCCTGTGAGTCCTTTCCACAGGTACCAATGGAAAAACCAAGGTCACTGCCTACCATATCAATAGACTTGAGAACCTCTGGTCCGTTTCCCGTGAGGGTTGCTCCTCTGACCGGGGCTGATATTCTTCCCTTTTCAATAAGATAACCCTCCTGGACCTCGAAGACAAAATCTCCTGTTACTGTATTGACCTGACCTCCTCCCATCTTTTTTACAAAGAGTCCTCTTTCAAGAGACCTTATAATATCCTCTGGAGAGTCTTTTCCTGGAGCTATCAGTGTATTTGTCATCCTCGGAATGGGCTTATGTCTGTAGGACTCTCTTCTTCCATTCCCTGTAGGATTCACCCCATCTTTCATAGATGTCACAATATCATACATAAAATTTTTAAGCACTCCTTTTTCCACAAGCACAGTTTTCTGAGCCACAGTGCCTTCATCATCAAACCTGAAGGAACCCCGTCTGCCTTCAAGGGTTGCATCATCTATTACAGTGATTAATTCTGATGCCACCTTTTGACCCTTTTTCTCTGAAAATACAGAAAGTCCATTCTGAGCCAGGTCTGCCTCAAGTCCATGACCTATAGCCTCATGAATCATTGTGCCTCCAGCCTCAGAGCCTATCACCACAGGCATCCTACCGGCAGGGGCCTTCCTTGCCTTCAGCATCATGAGGACCCTTTTTGATGCCTTCTCTGCAGCAATAAAGGGATCTTCTCTCTCAAATATCTCAAAACCTGTAAGTCCTCCAATGGATTCATGACTTGCCTGCAGTTCTCCATCCTGTGAGGCTATGATGTGGATTACAAAGGTGATATATATCCTTTCATCTTCTACAAATCTTCCTGAAGAATTGAGGATCTTTATCCTTTTAACTGTATCTCCATAGGTTATGCTCACCTGCCTTATGAGGGGAGAGCATCTTGCTATCCTGTCTGCTTCTACAAGCATGGCTGTCTTTTTTTCTACAGGAAGCTCCTCTGGTCTTATAAGGATCCTGAAGTTAACGGGTGAGATACCCTTTTCAATGGATATCGTTCTTTCTCTATCTTCACTTATTGCAAGCTTTGAGAGGTCCTGAGCAAGGCTTATAATGGAATTGCCCTTTAAGTCATTTGTATGGGCATAAAAGGTTTTGAAGTCTTTTACTATCCTTAAGCCTGCACCACTGTCAATACCTGTTGATAACCTTTCTATCCTTCCTTCTTCAAGATGTATCTGCAGGGTGGTTTTCTCTTCTACATATATATCTGCATAATCTCCAGCAGAGGAGATTATCTTAAGGGCCCTTTCAAGGATTGTCTGATCAATCATATTTTGATATTATATCATATGCCTGCAGGTATAATTGCTGGAAGCGGTCTTTATGATATTGCTGATTTTGAGACCGTAGAGCTAAAAAGGATTGATACGCCCTTTGGTGAACCCTCTGACCTTTACAGGATTGGAAGGCTCAACGGTCATGAAATTGTTTTTCTTCCAAGACATGGCTCTCCCCACAGGATACCTCCACACAGGGTCAACTACAGGGCAAATATATGGGGATTTAAGGAACTTGGTGTAAATCGCATAATATCAGTGAGTGCGGTTGGTGGGATAAACGACAGGCTCAGGCCTGGTGACATGGTGATTCTTGACCAGATAATAGACATGACAGGTGGTTCAAGAAAAAATACCTTTTATGATGATGAGGTGGTTCATGTTGACTTCACAGAGCCCTACTGTCCTGAGCTCAGACAATTTCTTATCAATGCTGCGGAGGAAGTGGATCTAAAGATACATCCATCAGGCTCCTATGTGGCTGTCAATGGTCCCAGGCTTGAGACAAAGGCAGAGATAGCCTTCTTCAAGCTGATTGGTGCAGATGTGGTTGGGATGACAGCCATGCCAGAGGCAGTGCTTGCCCGGGAGCTTGAACTCTGTTTTGCTGGAATTGCTGTGGTCACAAACTATGCAGCAGGCATATCCTCAAAAAAGCTTACAACAACAGAGGTAATAGAAAATATGAAGATCGCTAATAAGCATATCCTCAAGCTCATCAAACAATCACTTCCTTATCTTCATAAAGAGCGTAAATGTTCCTGTAAAGATGCCTTAAAAGAGGCGAGGCTCTGATGGATACCATCCTTATTATTGAGGATAAGGAATCCATGCTCAGGATGCTAACCGAGCTTTTCAAGGAAGAGGGTATGAATGTCCTTACAGCAAGAGATGGTCCTGAGGCATTAAAGAAAATAAAAGATGAAAAAATAGATGTTATCCTGACTGACCTCAGGCTTCCTTCAATGGATGGAATAACCATCCTCAAAGAGGTAAAGACAATAGATTCATCAATACCGGTAATAGTGATGACCGCCTACGGTTCCATAGAGACCGCAGTAGAGGCAATGAAGCTTGGAGCCACTGATTTCATAACAAAGCCCTTTAATACAGACCACCTCCTTATGGTTATAAAGAGGGTCCTTGAGTCAAGAAATCTGCTCAGGGAAAATATACTTCTTAAGGAAGAGACATCCAGAAAGATGCCCGTGATAATTGGCAAGAGCAGCTCTATGGTGGAGCTCCTGCAGAAGGTTCAGAAGGTTGCAAGGACAAAGACCACCGTCCTTATACTTGGTGAATCAGGGACAGGAAAGGAATTAATTGCAAAGGCAATACATTATCTAAGTGACAGGGCTCGGTATCCCTTTATAACAATAAACTGTGCAGCTATCCCTGGCGAGCTTCTTGAATCAGAGCTCTTTGGTTATGAAAAGGGTGCCTTTACAGGTGCTGAATCAAGGAAACTCGGAAAATTTGAACTTGCTGACAGAGGAACCATATTTCTTGATGAGATTGGTGAGATGGAGCTTTCCCTTCAGGCAAAGCTCCTGAGGATTATCGAGGATGGAATACTTGAAAGGGTTGGTGGGATCAAGCCCGTGCCAGTGGATGTGAGGATAATAGCTGCATCAAACAGGGACCTTTCAGAGGAGGTTAGAAAGGGTAGGTTCAGGGAGGACCTTTTCTATAGATTAAATGTCTTTCCAATTACTGTTCCACCGCTAAGGGAAAGAAAGGAGGATATCCCTCTTCTTGTGGAATATTTCTTAAAGAAATTCTCTGCTGAGCTCAAACAACCATTGAAATCCCTATCCAGAGAAGCAATGGATCTTCTTCTTTCTTATAACTGGAAGGGAAATGTCAGGGAGCTCGAAAATACCATAGAGAGGGCATTGATCCTTTCGGATGGAGAATTTATCAAACCAGAGCATATATCACTGATTCCTCAGAGTTGTGGGCCTGATAGACTCTTTGAGCTTATCCCCATGGATGGAAGCCTTGAGGAGACCTCAAGGGCAGCCCTGAGGATTGCAGAATCAGAAAGGATAAAGAGGGCACTTAAGGAAACAAAAGGAAACAAATTAAGGGCAGCAGAACTATTGAGGGTGAGTTACAAGACCCTGTTAACAAAGATAAAGGAATATAATCTGGAATAACTGGCCATCCTTAACCATGCGGTGAGGGATAGCCGAGGGAGGATTGAATGTCAGAACATAAAGAACCTTCAGATGCCTCTATTTATAGAGGTCAGACACCTGCCTGGTGTCCTGGTTGCGGTAATTTTGGTATCCTGAGGGCATTTAAGGAGGCAATGATAGAACTTGGCATTAAACCTCATGAATTTCTGATTGTCTCTGGCATTGGACAGGCAGGAAAATTCCCCCATTACCTCAGATGCAATACCTTTAACGGCCTTCATGGAAGGACACTGCCTGTTGCAACAGGTATAAGGCTTGCAAATCATGGGTTAACAGTCTTTGCAGTGGCAGGGGATGGTGATTGTTATGGAGAGGGTGGAAATCATCTAATTCATGCCATAAGAAGAAATGTAAACATAAAACTCCTTGTGCATGACAATCAGGTCTATGGACTTACAAAGGGCCAGGCCTCTCCCACAAGCCTTGAAGGGATGGTCACAAAGGTTCAGACCTACGGGGTTATTTCAGAGCCCCTGAATCCAGTTAGCCTTGCCATAAGCCTTGACTGCTCCTTTGTTGCCAGGGCCTTTGCAGGTGATATTGAACATTTAAAGGAGATAATAAAAGAGGCAGTAAGGCATAAAGGTTTTTGTCTTATTGATATACTTCAGCCCTGTGTGACCTTTAATAAGATTAACACCTTTGAATGGTACAGACAGAGGGTTTACAGACTTGGTGAGGACCATGATCCTCATGATAGATTACTTGCCTTTCAGAAATCCCTTGAATGGGGTGAGAGGATTCCCACTGGCATAATATACAGACATGAGAGACCTGTTTTTGAGGAACGCATTCCTGTGCTTAAAGAAGGTCCTGCTGTTAAAAGACCTCCTTTAACTGATATCAAACCACTTCTGGAAAGATTTTATTAATTTAAGCCCTGTTTAAAGGCAATGCTTAAGATAGGCTGTTCAGGTTTTCCTGTATCAAGAAAAAGGTATTTTGACAGTTTCAGGGTGGTGGAGCTTCAGGAGACCTTTTATCAGATGCCTTCCACTGAGCTTGCCAAGAAATGGAGAAGAGAGGCACCAGAGGACTTTGAATATACACTCAAGGCATGGCAGCTCATTACCCATGAGCCAAAGAGTCCTACATACAGAAGATTAAAGATAAAGATTCCTGAAAAAAAGAAACAAGATTATGGTTCCTTTAAGCCCACTGATGAGATCTTTGAGGCCTGGCAGAGGACTTCAGAGATAGCAAGTATACTCAGGGCAAAGGTAATAATCTTTCAATCTCCACCGAGCTTTATTCCCTCTTGGGAGAACAAAAAGAATATGCAGAGATTTTTTAAAACAATCAACAGACATAATCTTATCCTATGCTGGGAGCCAAGGGGGAGCTGGAGTCCTGAGGATATAAGGGCACTCTGTAGAGGGCTTGACCTTGTCCATGTGGTTGATCCTTTTAAAGACAGCCCTCTTTATGGCAGCATTATTTATTACAGGCTTCATGGAATAGGAGGTTTGAGATATAAATATACCCCAGAGGACCTGAAAAGGCTCCATGACCTCTGTCCTGAGGATAGAATTGTTTATGTAATGTTTAATAATGTCTTTATGTTTGAGGATGCACTGAGTTTTAAGGATTACAGCTCCTCACCTTCAAAGGAGCCTCAGTCATAACAGAACCTGCGGGCTGACCATCAGTGTTGTAAATCAGCCGAAAAGTGCCGATAGAAATTCATAATAATCCTTTAACAAAACTGGCAGGCTACCTCAGTGCAACAGAGCGACAGGCAATAATAGAGCAGTAGCGCAGCAGAGCAGCAGGCAATAACAGAGCAACAGAGAGCAGAGCAGCAGGCAATAACAGAGCAACAGAGCAGGAGAGCAACAGCGCAGCAGTTAAATAATAATATAAAAAATTCCTTAATAAAAACTACTGCTCTGCTGGTCTATTAATAAAAACTGCTGCGTAAGCCACAGACAAGAATGTCTGTGCTACTGGGTCTGCTGCTCTATCTGTCGCACTATCGCACTGTCGCACTTTAGCACTATGGTGTCGCACTGTCGCACTATCGCACTATGGTGTGGCAGCCTGCCAGTAGGGTATCGGCAAAATAGGGAATCAGTGTAAAAGATGGAAAAGACATGGCTTAACTGATATAATTTAATTAAGATTAGTAGGAGGTGTTTTTTATGGCCACAGTAACCTTAGAAAAGACCAGAAGGCAATACACCTATGAGGATTATGCCAGGCTGCCCGAGGGAGCACCCTATCAATTAATAGGAGGAGAATTAGTCATATCACCATCACCAGTGCCCTATCATCAGATAATCTCTGGAAGGATTGAGTTCGAATTAATGAGATTTGTTAAAGAAAGAAAACTCGGAGAAGTGATTGATGCACCGATGGATGTCTATCTCTCAGAGACAGAGACCTATCAACCAGATATTATCTTTATATCCAATGAGAGGCTTAACATAATTGGAGAGAAGAAGATAGAGGGTGCACCTGACCTGGTGAT
>CALJEL010000092.1 GCA_938074335.1 uncultured bacterium
CTGCCTCAAAGTCTTTACAATGCGACAAATTTTATTTATTATGTAGCAAAAAGTCTTCACCCAAAAGGGTAGGGGTAACCCTTGCGGTTACCCTCAAAAGGGTAGGGGCAAGCCCTACCCCTACTAAGGTGTCGCAGGTAAAGCCATTAGAGCACGGGGTGAAGACAAGCTTCACCCCGTGAACCCCGAAATATGGGCAGACTGCCAGTTTTATTAAAGGCTTTTTATAAATTTCTAATGGCAAATTACGGATTATAATTTGAAGTTGATTAAAGGATATCCTTCGTATTATCTTTAAACTTAAGAGCTTGCAACATGTCTTTTGAAAGAATCATAACAGGATTTGCGATAAAGACAAAGAAATTTGATTGCAGAGCCTTGATTTTAAGATTGTAAGTTAATGTTAATGGATGAAGGAGGTAAGAGGATGATAGATGTAAGTAATCTCACAAAGCGATACTTTATTGACTCAGAAGAGATAAGGGCAGTGGATGGAGTAACTTTCAATATAAAGAAAGGAGAGTTTGTATCCATAGTGGGCCATTCTGGAAGTGGAAAGACCACACTCCTCAGCCTTATAGGTGGCCTTACGAGACCTGATGAAGGGATGATCACAATTAATGGAGTTGATATCCTGAGTCTCAATGATGATGAGCTTTCAGAATACAGGAATAAAAAGGTGAGTTTTGTATACCAGTTTTCAAGCCTCATACCCACGCTCACAAGCCTTGAGAATGTGATATTGCCCACTATATTCTCAAAAGAGAAAAGAACAGCTATAACATCAAAGGCAAAGGAGCTTCTTGAGCTTGTGGGTCTGAAGGATAAGTTCAATGCCTATCCTACCCAGCTTTCAGGAGGGCAGCAGAGGCGTGTGGCAATTGCAAGGGCCTTTATAAATGAGCCAGAACTGATACTTGCCGATGAACCCACAGGTGACCTTGATGAGGATACAGAAAGGGAGGTAATGGGATTGTTTGAGAGATTTAATAAAGAAATGGGGATAACCTTCGTCCTTGTTACACATAACAGGGAGCTTGCAAAGGCAGCCTCAAGAAGGTTTCAGATGAGTTCAGGAAAACTGAATGAGCTTATTTAGAGGTATTATTTTGTTTCTGCTATCTATTCTTATCTCCTGTGCAGAGGAGCAGGCCTTCCAGCATGTCAGTCCTGTAGATGATGAGATGGTAATAAGCCATGATAAACCCGATGGGATACCTGATTTTTACAGGACAGAGATTAATGGAAAGAGGATAGATTTTTTTGTTGTTAGACTTAATGGAGGAGCGAGGGTCTTTCTTAACAGGTGCAGGAAATGTTTTAACTCAGGACTCGGTTTCAGGTTTGAGGATGGTCTAATAAGATGCAGGGCCTGTAATGTCACCTATCCTGTGAAGGAGATATCAAGGGGTATGGGAAGCTGCTATCCCATACCTGTAAAGAGCAGGTCAGAGGGAAGATATATTCATATAAAGAAGGAAGACCTGATGCAGGCATATTCATTACCTTAACATCGTGAGGCAGTGGGACTATCGCTCTACACTCGCACCACTATGTTGAGTTGCAACTCTCCTCTTTTATCATGCATAATACCTTTATGAAGATACTGAGGATAGCCCTTGCACAGATAAATACCACTGTAGGTGACTTAAACGGGAATGTAAAGAAGATCAAGGATTTTATTGACAGGGCAATCAGTAAAGAAGCTGATATCATTGCCTTTCCAGAACTTGCCATTACAGGTTATCCACCTGAAGACCTGCTACTGAAGCCACAGTTTATAAAAGACAATATAGCAGCCCTAAATGAGGTAGTCTCATCCACAGGAGATATAATAGTGGTCGTTGGCTTTGTCCACAGGTCTAATGATATCTACAACGGAGCAGCCATAATTCATAACAAAAGACTTGTTGATATATATCATAAAAATTATCTTCCCAACTATGGTGTCTTTGATGAGTTCAGATATTTCCAGACAGGTTCAAGGTGTCCTGTTTACAGGGCAGGAGATATAGTCTTTGGTGTAAGCATCTGCGAGGACATCTGGTATCCTGATGGTCCTCCTACAATTCAGGCACTTCACGGTGCAGAGGTTCTTATTAATATAAATGCCTCACCTTATCATAGAAGAAAGATACTTGAAAGGGAAAGGATGCTTTCTACAAGGGCTTCAGATAATACAGCTATAATCTGTTATGTGAATGCCGTTGGTGGTCAGGATGAGCTTGTCTTTGATGGTGGAAGTATGGTTATTGATGAAACAGGAAGACTTATCGGAAGGGCTAAGCAGTTTGAAGAGGATATCCTGATAATTGACCTTAATATTGAGTCGGTCTTTTCAAGAAGGCTCAAGGATATCCGGAGAAGGCAAGCAGTTGCCGGTCTTCATGAAAACAGGATTGAAAGGATAAATATTGGCAGGGAGACAAAAGGAAGGGAACTCCTTGAGATTCCTTCAGCTATAGCACCGATTCTTTCCGAAGAAGAAGAGATTTACAGTGCCCTTATCCTCGGAACCAGGGATTATGTTAACAAGAATGGATTTAAAGGTGTACTTATAGGCCTCAGTGGAGGTATAGATTCGTCCCTTGTTGCAACCATTGCTGTTGATGCCTTAGGAAAGGAGAGGGTTACGGGTGTGTTTATGCCATCTCCCTATACATCCCCTGAAAGCAGAGAGGATGTAGAGGCCCTGGTGAAAAATCTTGAAATAAAACTGATAGAATTGAGTATCACCGGAATATTCAAGACCTATCTTAATGAATTGAGATCTGTATTTAAAGACCTTCCAGAGGATGTAACAGAGGAAAATATTCAGGCAAGGATAAGGGGTAATCTTCTTATGGCACTTTCAAATAAATTCGGCCTTCTTGTTCTCACAACAGGTAATAAGTCTGAACTCAGTGTGGGTTATGCCACGCTGTATGGTGATATGGCTGGAGGCTTTGCTGTTATAAAGGATGTTCCAAAGACTATGGTTTACAGGCTTGCAAGATGGAGGAACTCCAGATCACCTGTTATACCTGAGCGTGTACTTATAAAGCCACCATCTGCTGAATTAAGAAAGGATCAGAAGGATACAGATACACTTCCACCTTATGATGTCCTTGACCCTGTTCTTAAGGCATACATTGAAGAGGACAGGAGTTTTGAGGAGATCATAAGCTCAGGCTGTGCCGAGGAGTGTGTGGCAAAGATAATAAAGATGGTGGACAGGAGCGAGTATAAAAGGAGGCAATCACCTCCGGGGATAAAGATAACGCCAAGGGCCCTTGGAAGAGACAGGAGGTTTCCCATTACAAATGCCTATGGTAAAAAGGAACATAATTAAACTTATTGTTTTTGTATTCCTTGTAATTCCATTATCTTCGGGTTGCTCGGAAGAGCAGTTTAAAGACGATACGCAGAAAGATGAATTAAAGCTTGAAAAGATACCGGAGATCCAGCAGATAAGGCCTGAAAGACCTGTTAAGATTAAGCTTAGAAGGGATGTTCAGGGAAGATATTCCTGGGAGCTCAGTGGTGATAATCCTGATGAGATTATACGGGTTGATAAAAGATTGAGAAGGGCCTTTGCCCAATCAGGACAATAATTTTTACAGTAGGAGGTTAGCATGTCAGTATTTACAATCCATGAGGTTATTGAACAGGCTGTGCAGACAGAAAGGCTCGGTTATCAGTTCTATACCGAGATGGCTCAAAGATTCAAGGAAGAAGAGGCTCTTAACAGGCTTTTTAATACCCTTGCTGAAAAGGAGCTCAGACATGAGAAGGTCTTTAAGGAGCTCCTTGATGTAGTTGGAGAGGCAGAGCCAGAAGGATGGGACGATATATCTGCCTATATGAGGGCAATGGTTGAATCAGAATTTTTTCTTGGAAAGGATAAGTCACTTCCTGCAATGACTCATATTAAGACAGTTGATGATGCAGTGAGGTTTGCCATAGGTTTTGAGAAGGAGACCCTTCTTTATTTCCATGGCATAAGGGATGCTGTAAAGGAAAAGGAGATTGTTGATGAGATAATAAATGAAGAGAAGAGTCATATCATGTGGCTTACAAGGTTCAGGGATTCATTCCTGAAGAAGTAATGTCAGGTATCCTTTACATAGTTGCCACACCTATAGGAAATCTTGAGGATATTACCCTGAGGGCACTGAGGGTTTTAAAGGAGGTTGACTTTATTGCGGCTGAGGATACAAGACATTCCTTGAAACTCCTGAATCATTATGGCATCGAAAGGCCCCTTCTCAGTTACTGGAGTGATAGAGAAAAGGTTCGCTCAGAAGAGATAATTAACCTTCTTAAAGCCGGCAAATCCATAGCCCTTATATCTGATGCAGGGACCCCTGGTATATCAGACCCGGGTGCTGTCCTTATAAAGAGGGTGATAGAGGAGGATATCCCCCTTGTCCCCATTCCTGGACCCTCTGCCGTTATAGCAGCCCTCAGTGTCTCAGGCCTTTCTACAGAAGAATTTTCATTCTTTGGTTTTCTTCCCCCGAAAAAGACAGAGCGGCTGAGAAAACTTGAGCAACTGAGATTCGAAAGAAGGACACTGGTATTCTATGAGGCACCCCACAGGCTTCTTGAGACACTGGAGGATTTCTTAGAGGTATTTGGAGAAGAAAGAAGGGTGGCGGTTTTTAAGGAATTAACAAAGATTCATGAGCAGGTGCTAAGGGGTAGCCTTCAGGATGTATACTCAAGGCTTCTTAAGTCTGTGATAGCCGGTGAATATGTGATAATACTTGAAGGAAAAAGCGAAAGGGTTTCATCGATTGAAGAGGCCCTTGAGGAGGTGAAGGTCCTTATGAGACAGGGGATGGGGAGGAAAGAGGCGGTCAGAACTGTGGCAGGACATTATAATTTATCAAGCAAGGAACTCTATGACAGGAGTCTTAAAGAATAAATATCTCTACCTGTAGCTGACAGTCAGGGGAATATCTATGAAATAGAAGGTTACAGGGCTGTTAATATGAGTGAGGTGATATACCGCCTCTTGAGCCCTTTGAGCTTAGAACTGTTGAGAGGGCACAAGGTTTTAATAGAAATCTTGAAGAAATCTTTTCATATGAAGATCGGCTATTTTAATCTTTCAAAAAGAGATGCAGGGAATATAGAGGCAATCTTTTAACATCTGGAGGTTATCATGAAACTCAGACCGCTTTATCTTGGAATAAGCATCGGGATTGTCTGGGGAGTCTCTCTTTTTATTACTACATGGCTATCCTATTACACAGGTTATGGTAAACTCTTTCTCGAAGTACTTGCACAGTCTATTTATCCGGGCTATTCCATAACTCCATTTGGAAGCCTTCTTGGTCTTTTTTATGGCTTCCTTGATGGCCTTATAAGTGGCTCTATAATTGGAGCTATCTATAACAGACTTTCAGGAGGACGAAATGGCTGAAAGGATTGCTGATGTCTATTTTGCTCCTGCGAGGGTAAAGAAGTGGAAATATTCAGAGAGCCTCCCTGGAAAACTTGAGAGACTCCTTAAGAAGATTGGTCTTCCAAGATATTTTGAAAAGGATGAATGGGTTGCCATAAAGACACATTTTGGCTCTGAGGGTGCCCACAGGGTCGTCAGGCCTGTATTTTTAAGAAAGGTTGTAGAGGCACTCAGGTCAATTGGTGCAAAGCCCTTTATAACTGATACCGTGAGGATCAAGGGTCTTGATTATCTTGAGGTGGCAAACCAGAATGGAATAAATCATCTTTCCTGTGGTGCTCCTGTGGTACTTGCTGATGGTCTTTATGGAAATGACAATATAATGGTAAAGGCAGGAGAGATCCTTGGTGAGATTGCCGTTGCCTCCGTGATATATGATGTGCCTGCTATGGTTGTATGCAGCCATTTTAAGGGACACATAAATGCAGGATTTGGAGGAGCCATAAAGAACCTTGCCATGGGTGCGGTAAGTGGTTCTCACAGACATTGTGGCTGGAGGTGTGGAAGGGGTGCCATGCATACCATAGGTGAGGGTATGCTCGTGTGGGACAGAGAAAAATGTGTCCTCTGCCTTCAATGTGAGGAGATATGTCCTCTTGAGTGTATTGAATTCAAAGGAGGTGAGTTTACCTATAATGATGAGAGGTGCTGGAGATGTGGTAGATGCACAAGGGTATGTCCTGAGGGAGCCCTTGTGCTACCAGCTGATGATGAGCTCTTCATGAGGTCCCTTGCTGAGGCAGCTATGGCTGTGCTTAGCACCTTTAAACCGGGTAAGGTTATTTATATCAATTTCCTTACAGAGATACAGCCAGAATGTGACTGCATGCCTGCTGCAGATGTGGCTGTTGTACAGGACCAGGGAATTCTTATATCAGATGATATAGTTGCCATTGAACAGGCAAGTCTGGATCTTATAATGGGTAAGGCACCACTTCCAGAGTCCCTTGCAGAGGAGATGGGAATAAAACAGGGTGATGATATATTAATGGGTCTTAATAGAAAACCTTATCTTCTTCAGATTGAAGAGGCTGAAAGATTAGGACTGGGAGTAAGAAAGTATAATTTAATAACCCTCTCATAAAAAAAGAGGCTACCGTCCGTGGGCATTGGACAGGCAGCCTAAGGGGAGGTAACGAGGCGTTTGATAATTTATTAATACCAGAAATTGAAATAAATGTCAAGAGGGAATATGAGATTATCTATAAATTATAAATTTAGAAACTCAAGAGTCCTTAAAAATCAATGAGTTATCAGTACTTATTCAGCCTGAGTTATCCCCGTAAAAGACACATACCTGTGTTTTTCCCTGCGCTGCACCTGTCAACGCCAGCAAAGGCCTCTCCTTAGATATGAAAATTAGTACTCCATATTGTTCTTCAGGCTTAAAGGTCTGCCTTATCAATTTATTAGCTACTGCTACCATTGCAGTTTCTTGCCCTTGTCTTCATTAACAATCTCATATATAATTCCCTACAATCTTTGTTTTATCACGGGGGGATTATATATTTTGTTTAGAATCTTTTAAATGAGACAGCGATTCGTTTTCATTCAGATTTGTGAGGAAATTCGCCTCCCTATTTTGCCGATACCCTACTGGCAGGCTGCCACACCATAGTGCGATAGTGCGACAGATAGAGCAGCAGAGCAGCAGAGCAGTAGAGCAGTAGACCAGCAGTTTTTATTGAGGAAGTTTTTTCTTATTATTATTTTAACTGCTGCGCTACTGCTCTATTATTGCCTGTCGCACTGTCGTTCTGTCGCTCTAAAAGCTGCCGCTCTGTCGCACTGAGGTAGCTGCCAGTTTTGTTGAAAGGATTATTATAAATTTCTATCGGCACTTTTCGGTCGCCTTGACTTTTTTTACTGTATATCTCTGGTATAATAAGGTGGAGGGATTTTGTGATAAAGACAGTATCAGACTTCAGATTCCTTGAGAGGATTGTCACCTATTTAAGGATGATTAAATTTTCTCATTCTGTTTTTGCCCTTCCCTTTGCCCTCACCTCTGCCTTTATTGCATCAGGCGGTTTCCCAGCACCAGAGAAATTCTTCTGGATAATTATTGCCATGGTTTCAGCAAGGACTGCTGCCATGGGTTTAAACAGGATAATAGACAGGCATATAGATAAACTTAATCCAAGGACCTCCATGAGAGAGATACCATCTGGAAAGGTCAGCCTTATTGAGGCAATCACCTTTGTATCAGTTGCAATTGTCATATTCATATACTCATCCTTGAGATTAAATCCCCTGTGTTTTAAACTGTCCTTTGTTGCCCTCGGAGCAGTCTTTCTTTATTCCTATACAAAGAGGTTTACTTCCCTGTCTCATCTCTTCCTTGGTATCACCATCTCTGCTGCACCCATTGGTGCCTGGATAGCTGTTACAGGCACCTTTGACCTCAGGGTCCTGAGCCTTGGTCTTTCCGTTGCGTTCTGGATAGCTGGTTTTGATATCCTCTATGCCCTTCAGGATATAGAGTTTGACAGGAGATATGGTCTTTATTCTATACCTGCAAGACTGGGAGCCAAAAGGGCAATCGCCGTATCAAGACTCTTTCATGTAATCTCCTGGTTATTACTTTTTATGACAGGTATTTTGTTTAAGCTTAATATATTGTTTTTTATTGGCGTCTTTCTGGCCGGGGGGATACTCTTTTATGAACACAGGCTCGTGAAACCTGATGACCTGAGAAGACTTAATATAGCATTCTTCAATATGAATGGATATCTCAGCATCGTTGTCTTTTTGTTCACCCTGCTTTCCTATATATTTTAGCCATGGGCATTCATAAAGATATAGAACTTTCCACAATTTATGAGGTCTCAAATTTAATAATCTCCTCCGCAGATACAGAAAATTACTATAAATCCATCTGTGAGATAGCGAGGGTTTATTTTGGAATAAAGTTTTGCTGGATCGGACTTATTGAGCAGGGTGGTTTTGATATAAGACCTGCAGGTCATGCTGGTTTTGAAGAGGGTTATCTCTCAAAGATACATGTTACACGGGATGATTCTCCAGAAGGGATGGGTCCTGCTGGGATGTCCATCAAGACAAGAAAGCCCTATTTAATTAATGTTAAGGACCCTGATTTCAAACCGTGGTATGAGGAGGCAAAAAAGAGGGGATACACCTCTGTGCTTGGTGTCCCCCTCCTTTATGGAGGAGAGGAATGTCTCGGCACCTTTGTCTTCTACAGTGAGATGAGTGATTTCTTTACATCTTCAAGGATTATAGCATTGCAGATCATCTCCAATCAGGTAGCCTTTGCCATAAAAAATAAACTTATCCTTGAACATCTTGAGGAAGAAGTTAGCGCAAGGACCCAGGAGCTTGAGATAGCAAACATGCAGATGAGGGTATTGAATGAGGAATTAAACAAAAGGACTATAGAACTGGAGATGGCAAAAAGGTTTGCTGAAAGGGCAAGCAGGGCAAAGTCAGAATTCCTTGCTAATGTAAATCATGAGTTAAGAACGCCCCTCAATTCTATCCTTGGTTTTTCAAGGATACTCCTTGATAATATCTATGGTGAGCTTAACGAGGCACAGCGTGATTATATAAAGGAGATCTACGAAAGTGGCCAGAGGCTCCTTACAGTAGTAAATGAGATGCTTGATTTTGCTGCCCTGGAAAAGAGAGACATGAGTCTCTCTTATAGTTCCTTCAGGCTCAGGGATGTGGTAGAGTCAGCCTTTAATCTCTACAGGGCAAACGCCCTGAAAAAATCTATCTCTTTTGAACTTATCTATGCCTTAACTGATGATTTCAGGATTGAGGCTGACAGGACAAAACTGAAGGATATACTTATGCACCTTCTCAGCAATGCCATAAAATTCACTCCCCATAATGGCCTGGTTATTTTTTCTGTAAAAAAGTCTCTCTATAAGGTTCCTGATGAACCAGAATTTATAGAATTCTCAATAAGAGATACAGGTAAGGGTATCAGCAAAGAAGATATCAGCAGGATTTTTGATGGTTTTACTCTCCTTAGCTCTCCATACACAAAAACCTATGAAGGCATAGGACTGGGGCTTGCACTTGTGAAGAGATTTGTGGAGATGCATGGTGGGAGGCTTACTGTGGAGAGTGAGCCTGGTAAGGGTAGTATCTTTACCTTCTTGCTTCCAGAGAAGCAATGGATACATGAAAGATAGGGTTATGGAAAAGAAAAGGAAGATCCTCTGCGTTGATGATGAACCTGTAAATTTGAGACTCCTTGAATCCATCCTCTCATCAAGGGGATATGTGGTAATCAAATCCGAGAGCGGTATAGATGCCCTTGATAAATTAAGGACCAATCGTGTAGAGCTTGTGATTCTTGATGTGATGATGCCAGGTATGAATGGTTATGAGGTGTGCAGGACCATTAAAGGAGATGATTCCCTGAGACATATTCCTGTGATTATGATTACAGCCCTCACATCGAGGGAAGACAGGATAAAGGGCATAGAGGCTGGTGCAGAGGAATTTATTTCAAAGCCCTTTGACAGTGAAGAGGTCCTTGCAAGAATAAGGATGCTCCTCAGGGTAAAGGACCTTACAGAAAGGCTTGCCACTGCCTATAACACCATTAATCATATGATCTCAGCAGGAGAACAACTTCTTAAGGAAATGGATCCTCAGAAATGGGAGCTTATGTCAGCTATTGAGAATATAGTTTTTCAGCTGATAAAGAGGTCAGATAATGATGAAAAACCAGAAGCCATAATAATTAACACAGGAATAGGTAATTCAAGGCTATGGTATCTTTATGAATTCAGCAAGGGAAGGATAAGGAGGACCGAGCTTTCCAGGGAAGCTATTCCCGTGGATAGATGTGAGGTATCAAAGGAACTCATCTATTTTAATGTCTCAGATATAGACAAGCCAGAGTTTGTAAACTTGATATCAAGACTAAAATTGATATATCCAGCATTATCAAATGGGGTCTGTTATATAAGCAAAGACTTCTGTATATTGACCTTTAATTATGGCAGGGAGGTAACTCAGTTTGATGCCAGTGTGCTGAATAGTCTTGTTATGCAGGGTCTTTATCTGCAGTCCCTTTTTAACCAGATAAGAGAGACAGAGGATGCCTTTGCCTATACAATTAATGCCCTTGCACGGGCATCTGAGGCAAATGATGAGGATACAGGTAATCATATCCTTAGAGTTGGAGAATACTGTGCTGTGATTTCTGAAAAACTTGGTATGCCAGAGAACTTTGTGAAAGATATTAGATTACAGTCACAGCTTCATGATGTAGGAAAGATTCACATTCATCCTGATATCCTCAAGAAACCAGGTAAACTTACCCCGGAGGAATGGGAGGTCATGAGGATGCATCCTGTATATGGGGCAATGATCATAGGAGAACATCCAAGACTTAAAATGGCAAAAAACATTGCCCTTACCCATCAGGAAAGGTGGGATGGAAGCGGCTATCCAAGAGGACTCAGGGGTGAAGAGATACCTCTGGAGGGAAGGATTACAAGTATTGCAGACCAGTATGATGCTCTTAGAAACCCGAGGGTATACAAACCAGGCTTTGACCATGAGACAGCCTTTAAAATAATTACTGAAGGAGATGGAAGAACCCTCCCTCAACATTTTGATCCAGATGTCCTGAAGATTTTCAAGGAGAATGCCTCCCTCTTTGAGGAGATCTACGAGAGGCTTAAAGGTTAAAACTGTTATTCCTAAATTCCCTCACCTACGAGGTGAGGGGAAAAAATCTTAAAAAGTAGACTACCATATATGTGTGACATTTCAATATAGTAACCACCATGGTAAAGCCGTAATCTGCCATTAGAAATTTATAAAAAGCCTTTAATAAAACTGGCAGTCTGCCCATATTTCGGGGTTCACGGGGTGAAGCTTGTCTTCACCCCGTGCTCTAAAGGCAATACCAGCACCCCAGAAAATCTGACGATTTT
>CALJEL010000093.1 GCA_938074335.1 uncultured bacterium
ATCTATTATTCAAAATATCTAAGCCCTGTTCACCCTAATGTCCTCTGCATTCACTACTTGTGCCTTGTCATCTTTGCCCTCTGTCGCTAATAGAACCCTATCCCCTACTGTTTCCATAAATCCTTCCCTTTTTCATGAAACTTTTGACATTACCGTCTCAGCTGTTTTAAGGAGATGACATCTTCCCGCACATCCCTTTGGGTCTATGCCAACATCCATGCCTCTGTGACACTGAAAACAGGCCCTGTGGTAGGCTGCCTTAAGGTCAGGCATCTGGGGTACCTGAGGATTGAACTCAGAATGACAATTCCTGCAGGCCATGAAGTTTCTGTGAACAGAGTTTTTAAATAGAGCTGGAGTTACATTATGACAGTCCTTACAGCTTAGGGACTCATTTTTTTGATGCTCATGATGACACTGAGAGCATCCACCTGACATGCTGATATGCTTTTCATGATTGAATTTTACCGGTGTGTATTTGTTACTTATGCTATTTAAAAGTATAACCTTTGGATAAGAAACAGACCCTGCTCTTTGATAAAAGAGCAGGGTAAGAAAGAAAAGGAACATGATAAAAATGGGGAGAGTCTTCCTCATTTTTCAGCCTCCTTTTTCTCTTTCTTCTTTCTGCCAGTCAGATAAGCCTCTGTCGGTCTCCATCCGAATATGGCTATCCTGCTTCCAAGTGTGAGCAGTCCATTATATGCACCAATTGCAAGGGCTCCAAGAAAGCTGAAGGGCAATATTATCACATAGGCAAGGGCAACAAAGGGCGCAGATATTGCCTTGAGCAGGGTCTTTGCGGTCTCTCTGTAGCCTGTTTTTTTGATATATTCCATGTCCTCTCTTGCTGTCTCCACAAGTCTCTTGAATGGTTTCGGTTTCAGTATCTCAGCATAGATTATGTAGAGGGCGATAAAGGATATGGCAATAAGGTACTCAACTCCCTTTACATGGGTGATAAAATCAAATAAGGTCTTCATAGCTACCTCCTTTCAGGGACTATGTCCCTATTTTTTAGAATGTTTTTTCCTGCCAGCCAGATAAGCCTCCATCGGTCTCCATCCAAAGGCCGCTATGGTCCTCACCAGGCTCAAGAGACTGATTCCCACTTTTTTCAGCGTAAGGGCTGTTATCATCACAAGGCCTATGAATGGAAGAAAGATCACATAGGCAAACCCGATAAGTGGTCCCACTATGAGTGAAAGGCCTGGTGGCATACGGGCTGGTACCCCTGATGCATTTTCTGTTTTTGTGTACTTCATCTTCATCACCTCCTTTTGATTAAAAGATAGCAGAAAAGAAATGTTAATAAAATTGGAAGAATATCCTATACTAAGGGGAAAAATATCCTATCTGTATGGGAAAAATGACTCTTTGAGGGCTTGAAAACTAATTATGAATCATGCTTTCTGCAATCTTGAGGAGCTCAAAGGGTCCTGATCTTATGATTATATTGATATAATAATTACCTTCCTTCCATGTGAGATCACTGCATCTTTGAGTTTCAGCAGGTTTTAAGATAGGGCTACAGCTACCAACTCTGAGGATCGCCTTTCTGCCTTTTATATCATAGGAAAGGGTTTCTACAGACTCTTTAATAGAAAGGCCCTGCAGGCGAAAATCTTCCCTTTCAGACTCTGTGAGGACAAGGGCAATATTATCTTCCTTATCCTTTAATTCTATTGCTATTGCCCTGTATGCTCTTTTCTGGGCAACTATCCTTGAAGGTGGCCATTTCAGGAATTCAGGGAAATAGGTTGGGATAATCAGACCCTCAAAATTTTTTTTCAGCTCCTTAATGCCTTTATAAGTCCTGAGACTCTCTTTTTGAAGTACACCTGAGATATATCTTATGGCGATCAATGCCACTATAAGAAGAAGGAGGCTTCCTGCAAACCTTATTCCTTTTTTAGTTTTCATACAATGAAATAATTTATCACTCCTGTTGATATAATTGCCAGAGTCAGGGGTAAGATGCCTGTATCTTCAGGTTCTTCAGTACTGCTCTCATACCCCAAAAAATCTGACGATTTTTTGGGGACCCTGCTGAGCTCCTCCAGCCTTTCCTTTATGAGCAGGTTATGGCTGGATTCATTAAAAGAACCTGATTTTTCATTGCCTTCACGAATGAATCTTTTCAGCACTGACATGAAAACCGCAGGGTTTCCTGTTATCTTAAGTGCCATTCTGTCACAGATCTTTTCTTCTTCCTGAACTGCCTTTCTAAATTCAATAAGGACAACGGGATTAAAGAACATCATGACCCTGAAGATAAAGACCGCAATCAATAAAGGTCTTTTGCTTCTGAGAATATGGGCAGCCTCATGGGCGAGTGCTGCATCAAGCTCTTCCTCTGAGAGGTCATTTATAAGGCCTGTGGATATATAGATAGAGGGTCTTATGCCTGTTGAGGAAAATATTATGTATTCTTCATCTTCTATTATCTTCACCTCATGTTTCTGATCAAAAAAATTTATATAAAAGGTCTTGACAATCCTCTTTTCTTCCTCCCTTTTTGTCATGGTGATATTTTTTATAACAGGGATGATCTCCTGCAGGAAGAATATCAGAGCTGTAATTATCATTAAAAATAGCATAACCATGCCTGCATTTATTCCTGCATATTCAATACTCAACAGGCTTTCAATATCAATTAATGACCTGAGTCTCCATTCAGGAGAATTCCTTGAGGGATTAAGGAGATAATAAAGAGGTATTGTAAGAGGAGGCATTATAATGGAGACAAAATGAAGCCTCTGCAGTATTACAGGTGAATTTATATTCCAGGACCTCCTTATGCTATTGATTATTATCACAGCAATGATTGAATAAAAAGTTCCCTGTATAGAATATCTGCCAGGTATGGTCTCAAAAAGTCTGAGGATAAGATCTCCATCAAAAGGCATGTATCCTCTTTAATCCATCAATAAAATTTTCAATGAGGAGGGGATTGAAGTCTGTACCTGCATATTCTGTCAAGAGCTTTATCACCTCATGGATACCAAGGGACCTTCTGTAGGCTCTGTGGGTCCTCATGGCATCAAAGAAGTCAGCAATTGCAACGAGTTGACTTATCAGGTGCTGCTTTTTTCCATATCTTCTGGTGTCTGGATAGCCTGTGCCATCAAATTTCATATGGTGTTCAAAGGCAGCTATCACTGCAAGTCTCGGTATCTCTGGAAGTGTTGACAGATAAAGGGCACCGTAGACAGGATGTCTCTTCATCTCTTCCCATTCCTCTGGTGTAAGTCTTGCAGGCTTTTCAAGTATCTCTCTTGGCACATAGGTCTTTCCTATATCATGAAGGAGTCCTGCGAGGCCTGCCTCATGGAGAATCTCTCCTTTGAGTCCGAGTAATTCTGCCTGGAAGATAGTGAGTATCGAGACATTTGTTATATGCACATAGGTATATTCACTGTGGGATTTTACAGGGCTTATTACCTTCAGGACATTGCTTTCCCTTTTAAGTGCAGATATAAAACCAGCAACAGCATCTTCAAGACTGACCATGTCAATCTTTTTAAATCTTTGAGCGGTGCTGTAAACCTCCTTTACGCTTTCTATCTTTTCATTAACAATTGAGCTTATATCAATTCCTTCACCCTTGAATTTTACCTCAATCATCCCGACAGAGATATGAGGGGTGGAGGTAATCTTATCATAACCGCTCAGTGCTGAAATGAAATCCCTGAATTCCTGCATGTCCACGCCTTTTCTTATCGAGAGCCTTTCAATGCCTTTTTTCTTCATCTTTTTGATAAAATTCTGTATGTGAGCGCCTGTCTCCTTCAGGGGGGTTTCATTTATTATTAGTGTATCTCCAAGGAGGGTGATATTAAGGCTTTCTTCTTTGAAGAGTTCCTCTGATATCCTGACTGCCTTTTCCGAAAACTCAGAAACAAAGGGGTGGTCTTTTGAATAAAGACTGCAGTTTGAAAGGGCAGTCATTATGGAGGAGATCAGTTCTGAGGCCTTTGAGTCAGGCATCCAGCTTACCTCCTTCAAGGAGTCTTTTTGATATGGATGCTATTTCTTTATTCTTTGAATTCAATCCAAGCTCAAGCAGTGGCCTTATATATTCAAAGGGATATTTGTGAAGAGTCCTGAATATCTCAACCTTTAATTCCTCAAGATTCGACCAGAAAAGCAGGGTCTTTGATGTATAGATCTTCCTGAGGATATCAACCGCCCTTGGGTCTCCTATTTCCGCAAGTGCCTGCACAACAGATATTTTGTAATAAGACTCTGTCCCCAGGATATCTTTTTTCTCAAGTAGCTCAAGAAGATATGGTACCACCTCTTTAACTCTGTATATACCGGCAAGTTTTACAGCCATGTCCCTTATGTCAGGATTATCACTCCTTAAATAAAGTTTCAGGTATGACAGGGCATCTGCTGTCTTGAAGTGTAAAAGGGTCCTGACCGCCTCCAGGGCAACCTCTGCATTCTCATGTCTTGCGAGATTCCTGATAGACTTGAGATATTTCATTCCCTTACATTCCCTGATCAGATATATCATATCCTTTAGAACCTCGGGCCTTTTATCGCCAAGTCTTACAGAGGCCTCATCAGCCACTTCAGAGCCAAGTCTTGAAAGGATGGAAAGATAGAATCTCCTGGTTGCCTGATCCTGCTCCTGAATGACTGTTTCTATGAGCGGTTTAATGATGTAAAGTCTCAGGACATAAGCTAGTTTTATCACTCCTTCTCTGTTAAGCCTTCCCCAGAGCCTGAAGCTATCTATTAATCTTGAGATAAATTGTTCTGATTTAAAAAAGAACTCTATCATGCTTGCTGCCTCTTCTCTGAAAGGACCCGTGAGGGAGGTGGAATAGACTGCATTGTATATCTCAAGTATCTCATTAAATCTGCCTGTATCAAGAAAGGACTGGATAAAATAAGAAAGTCTTGTTAATAACTGGAGAAACTCTTCTCTGGCTGGAATACCTGTATTAAGGAGTTCTATTATTATCTCAGATATGACCTTTTCTGTATAACCTTCCTCGCAGACCCTTTTAGCCTCTTCAGAGAGTGGTGTTCTTTTGCCCTCAAATCCCTTAAGCATTGCATCAAGCTCATTTATATAATCTTCAGGTACATAGGTATCAAAATGATCCTCTGAGAAGAGGTGTACTATCTTTTCATCAAGCTCAAAATCATGCACTACTGTCTTGTTGCCAATTATCATTTCAAGAAGTCTTGTCTCACCCTTTGTCTCATAAAGTTTATTCATGAGATTTTTAAGGGTGTCAGGGATAAAAGAGGACTGCTCCTTAAATATCCTCATAAGCCTGTCAAGGTCTTCAGGTGCCAGATCCCTGATTATCTGCTCCAGATCTGATGACTCAACTCTATTTGCACTGAATGACTTTTTCAGAAATTGTTTTTTTAATTCAGGATCAAGGTTATCTATAAGGGATATAAATTTATTAAAGATGTCACTCCGTATCCTCTCTCCCTTTTTCCTGAGATAGGCAGTTATGACCCTATCATAGGTTTCTTCCGGTGCATCAGGTGAGAGGTTCTCATTCAATATCTCTGCAATCTCATCAGGTGGGCTCATAAGTATTACGCCTTCAGCCTCAGCATCAGCGAGCCTGCCTTCAAGAAGTCCTGAGACATAATCCTCAAGAACCGCTGTGCCTGTACCCTTTTCTCTCAGTTGACCTTCAAGGAACTGTAATCTTGATACATCAAGTGGAGATAGGGTGATGTGTTTGAGCCCCTTTTTTGATGCGGCTTCTACAAGTGCCTGACCCTGCAGCTCATCCTTTGATGTTATTAACTCATGAAATACATAGAGCTCATCAATAGTTAGACCCGACTGAAAGCCTACTGCTGCAATCCCCCTTTCGTGGAGACTTATCCCGAATTCCCTGAAAACAGGATTTCTCCTGTCAAGGGTATATTCATCCACCACAAGAGTGTCCTTTGCTATCCTGAGTGTTATGTAAGGTCTCAGCTCAAAGAGTTTAATTAAGAGGTCGTAGGCCCTTTTAAGGGATTCCTTTGTGATGGGATGTTCCCTTGGATAGAGACTTACACTCCTTCGGGAGATATTTAATTCAATTACCGCCTCGGAAAGGAGTTTTGCATCAAGAGGAAGTTTGTCCTTTTTTGTTTCAGGGGTTTTCTCCTCTTTATGCTCCATAAATTTAAGTATAAACCTAAAAGAGGAAGGTATTCAATTATTTAAATGGCCCCTAAATTTGCTGATAGAAATGCATTTTCATCGGGGTTCACGGACTGAAGCTTGTCTTCACCCCGTGCTCTAATGGCGGGGGATGCCTCAAAGCCTTTTTAGACCAGCAGAGCAGTAGTGCCAGTAGCACAGACATTCTTGTCTGTGGCTTACGCGGTAGTTTTTATTGATAGAGCAGCAGTGCAGCAGAGCAGTAGAGCAGTAGTTTTTATTAAGGAATTTTTTATATTATTATTTGACTGCTGCTCTGCTGCTCTGTTGCTCTACTGCTCTGTTATTAACTGCTGCGCTGCTACTCTGCTGCTCTGTTGCTCTGTTATTGCCTGTTGCTCTACTGCTCTATTAAGGTGTCGCAGGCGGGGTCCCCAGAAAATCGTCAGATTTTCTGGGGTGCTGATATTGCCCTTTTCGGCATCCCCCGCCATTGCTATCGGCAGTTTAGGGATGGCCTCTCTTTTGCCAATAGAAAACTGGCAGGCTGCCTGAAGATATAGAGTAGTAGTGCAGCAGCTGCCTTTAATAAAGAAGAATTTGTTTTTCATATTAGCCTACTGCTCCGCTGGTCTACTATAAATTCCCGGTGATGAATTAGGGATGGCTGAATTGCCAGAGAAGGATGAATAGTTTGAAGCAAATAACCTGTTGAGCTAAAATATTAGCATGAGGAAGATATCCTGTTACGGAGCCCTTCTATTATTCCTGATACTTTCAGCATTTCTTTATGCCTCTGAAAGGGATGAACTTCCGTCAAGAACCCAGGACAGGCTTTATTGTGAAAGGGATGAGGATTGTGCCTGTGGTGTGGACAGTAGCGGCAACTGTGCCTTTGGAAACAGAGCCTTTATAGATACCTCAGGACAATGTCCTGATTTCTGCACAGGTATTCATGGAAGATTCAGACTGAGATGTATAAATAACAGATGTGAGATGAGATTAGAATAAAAAACCCTCCACCTATGAGGTGGAGGGAAGGGTGAAAGATTCAATCACCGATCTGGACGATGTCTGACCACCTATCCTGTAAGTAATCATAAAACCTTCCATACACAGTATCAGGGGTTTGGCTAACAGTTGTTTTTGAATCTACCCATACAGTTAGACCTTTGGAGACAGCAGGCTCTGTAAGGATAAGAGTTGGGTCTCTTGAGATTTTCTGAGGAGCGGAAAATTCAAAGCTCTGTGAAAAATCAGCTATGGTTGCAAAATAACCAGGGTTACCTGACTGACTATTCCTTGCATACACAAGAAGGGCCTTTTTATCTGTTAGAAAATCCACTAAGGGTCATAAGAGGCAAGGTAATCATTATTAGTGTCTATTTCAGTTATTCTTTTTGGTCCCTGCCATGAATCATTCTTGTAAACATTCAACCACACATGGTCCTGCCATGGTCCGGAACCTTCTACTTCCTGCCATACACCTATTGCATTGCATTCATTATTCATTGTAACCAATGGAGGATAAACCATAGGAGCTGGTATATTGTTAGGATTGAAGGAAGATGCTGTAGTGGTGCGAAGGTTTGAAATTGCTGTGGGCTCTGTAGAACCAGTGGGATTGATGGAGGCATAGGCCTGTGTTTTGATAGTGTAGTGGGGCGGATCAAATTTTACTTCCATGTAGTGAATACCAATTATTACATCACAGGCTATCATGAAAGAGGTTGGTTTAAGATAATAGAATATTTGTGATGGTAGGTCAAAGTCCTTTTTCCACACAACAATAGGGTTAATGGAATTATCATTTGAAAAGAGGATTTCCTGAAAATTTATGGAAGCATGTTGCCACACGAAATCTGCTATTGGTGAAGGACTTGCAGTCCTATCAATTGCTACAAAGGGATAGCTAACTGTCTCATATTCAGATGTGACAGAATAAATTGTAGCAGGATCTTGCCAAGTTTTATTAGCAGAATTATATATTCTTTTCATAATTTTGCTGCCTGTGCTCCATACAACGATGGCATCACCATTTGGATACATGGCAACCGAAAAGTCTTCTTCATCAATACCTTCATAACGACCTGCTATCTGATAGTTCTGGGACCAGCTACCGTTTTTGTAAATCTTTGCATAGATATATCCATTTTCTGCCCATACAACGATGGCATCACCATTATCTGAGATTGCCACCTCTGGATGAGTTGCATTTTGCTCAGAAACCTGGAAAGGGACTGACCAGTTTTGGCCATTATAATAATTTACATAGACTCTGTCTGCTTCTATAAAATCCCTTTGATAGGCGACAACCGCCTTACCACTCTCATTTCGTGCTACAGCCATGGGTGGGCAAACAGTATTTAATTGCCCTGGCTGGGGTGTACCACCGCCGCCTCCACCGCCTCCGCACCCAGCTACAAAGAGGAGGCCTGGAAATTATTTATGTCAAGTGAAAATTACCCGACTCAGGCCTTTGATAGCCTTTAAAGGCAGTGAGTCAGTTGGCCTGCCTGAGAATCAAAAATCCCCTATCTACGAGGTGGAGAAAGGGTGAGTTGGAGAGAGTTTAGTTGACATATCCCTTGAAACATTATTATAATAAGTTTAGAAACTTTGCAACATTGAAGGAGGGCGTATGCCGATTTACGAATATATATGCAGGGCCTGTAACAGTGAATTTATGATGCTCCAGAAGATGGGAGCCTCTGAGAAAGACACAGAGTGTCCAAAATGCGGCTCCAGGGATGTGAAGAAAAAGCTATCCACCTTTGGCTGCTCTACAGGCGGAGGGTATGGTCTCAACCCTTCAGGTGGATATTCCGGTGGTAGCTGAGGTGTTTCATCCTGCTGAGCAGTTGCTCAGCAAACTTATCTGTAATTTGTAAACTGAAGGGCTATTCCGAAATCCCTTTCCTTTAATTTTGATATAACTGCCTGTAGATCGTCTATTTTTCTGCCCTTGACCCTGACCTGATCCTTCTGTATTTCTGCGCTTACCTTGAGCTTAAGTTCCTTTATGAATTTCACAATATCCTTTGCCTTTTCCTGAGGTACTCCCTGCTGGATGGTCACAACCTGTCGGACTGTATTGCCTGAGGCAGGCTCTATCTTTCCATAATTAAGGGATTTAAGGGGAACACACCTTTTTATTAATTTTGACTGGAGGATATCTATAACACTTTTTAATTTCTGTTCATCGTCTGATATGAGGGTAATGGTTGAGTTTTTCTTATCAAGGGTTATGCTGCTTTTGCTCCCCTTAAAATCAAACCTCTGACCAATCTCCTTCATTGCCTGGTCAACTGCATTTGATACCTCCTGGATATCAACCACGCTTACAATATCAAAGGAATGCTCTTCAGCCATATTCATTCCTCCTGCGAGAGTTTTAGAAAGATTTCACCTTCTATAAGATGATGATATAAATTTACCTTTTTTGTAATACCGAGTGCAAGACTGAGTAATTCATGGGGGTCATAATAGAGGATGTCTATATCCTTGCTTTTTGCGTATATACTCGGGCAGTTGAATAACAGGCTTCTTTTTGTATTGTTAAATAATTTCTTTATGCTCCAGAAGGCAGATTCCTTTACTCCATTTATCTTCAAATTGAAAACCCCGCAGATTATAATGAAGTCAAAGGTTTGATCTAAATCCTCTTTTTCTAAATCAATGATGTGAAAACTTGCCTCTCTGTATTTTTCTCTGGCTATGCCTATGAGCTCTGGATTGATATCAAGTCCTGTGTATTTAAGCTTAAGACCTTTTGATCTCAGGAATCCATAAAGATCTCCCTTTCCAGCTCCAAAATCGAGCACAGAGGGATAACCCTTAGCCTTATCAAGACCAAGGAGCTCTATTATTGTCTGGTATCTTAAAAACTGGCCTTTCTCTGACCAGCCAACAGAGGCAGGTGTATCACCAAAGTGTTTGAGCCTCTTTGTAAAGAAATCAATTATATATTCCTTTGCTGCCTCATCCACTGGTGCTGAGGTTCCTCTTTATTATCCTTGAAAATATATCAGCCCTTCTAAGGGGTTCAGGAATTCTGTATCTTTTACAGCAAGTTAACACAATCTTTACAGTATCTTCAATATCAATAAGGTGACCAGGAGATACAAAAAGAGGTTTTGTATAAGACCTTGTCCTCAGGGCAACACCTCTTATCTCATCATTTATATAGATATAGGACTTTTCACCCTTTTTAAAACCAGGCTCTTTATATGTGCCTGTGAGCAGGGATTTTGCCACCCCGATCGTGGGAATGCCAAGAAGCACACCTATGTGGGATGCTATGCCAAATCTCTCAGGATGACAGATTCCATGACCATCAAAAAGGATTATGTCAGGTTTCATAGAAAGTTTCTCTACAGTCTTAAGCAAGACCGGCCCTTCTCTGAAGGAGAGAAGGCCTGGGATGTACGGAAATCTTATCTTATCCACATTCCAGACCTCCTCTATGAGTTCCATATCCTCATAGGAATAGAGTGTTAAAACCCCTATTATCCCTTCATCTAAGTAGGAGGCATCAGCACCTGCAATATATCTTAAATCCTCCTTTAAGGGCTCAATCCTGACCCTTTTTGAAAGTTCCCTCTGGATTTTTTTTGCAGATTCTCTATCAGCTGGCCATTTCATCAAAAGGTCAGTGCCTGTCTTTCAAGGAGCATCTCTCCAAGGAAAGAACCTGGCCTTATCTCTGCATTTTTGATTAATTCTACTTTATCAAGTCCATAGTGCTTCACACAGGAGGCGCATATATAAAATTTCACTCCAAAGTCCTCTGTAAGTGTTTTTAAAAGGCAGCAACAGGTGAAAACTCATCCCTTTTCTGCCAGGTGAGGGTTTCGGCAAATCCCTTTTTTGCAAGAAGCACCCCTTTGTCCATCAGAAAGAAGTCAAGTTCCACATCAAAGGCCTTCATATTTGTAGCAAGCTGCATTGCACCTGCTGCAATATCAGGGTCATCATAGAAATGTTTAACTATAAATACAAATTTTTTTTCTGCCATAAGGACCTCCGACTCTTTAATCATTAATCCTCTATGAGGATTTAATATTTTCTTACTTTTTATCAGGATGTAAAATATCACCCGGTAGATCAAGAAAAAAAACTGTCAAAAGAAGACTTTCAGATATGATAAAACAAAAACCCTTACCGTTCAAGATGGGATTGTGTTCTCTGTTGTGCCATTAGAAAACTGGCAGTCTGCCTCAAAGTCTTCTTAGACCAGCAGAGCAGTAGTGCAGTAGACCAGCAGTTTTTATTGATAGAGCAGCAGACCAGCAGAGCAGTAGTTTTTATTAAGGAATTTTTTAATTATTTAACTGCTGCGCTGCTGCTCTGCTCTATTAAGGTGTCGCGAGCGGGGTCCCCAGAAAATCGTCAGATTTTCTGGGGTGCTGATATTGCCTTTTTCG
>CALJEL010000094.1 GCA_938074335.1 uncultured bacterium
AACATCAGTTAAAGAGATACCAAAAACAAGGAGGCAGAAGAAATCTCCACCAGCAAATCATCCATGGAGGAAAGGATGGAAAAAAAAGAATGTGACATTTCAAAGTAGTAATAAAGTGTGACTTGACTTTAGGAATAACAGAAAATTTTAACTACCCGTGATGATAGCGAACTTGGACTCAGGTCTTAAAATATCAGTTTTTTAGTTTGGCTTTTTAACAGTAGATAGAAGGGATGTCAGGTATCCTCGCGCAATATCCCTTTATCATTATAGTATTATGATAATCTCCCCTAAATACTTTAAAACTTTTTAACACCGCTGTAAATTTTTCCCTTTTATGCGGTTTTACTATCATAATAATTTTATATACGCAATGCAAACTCCCACTCTGTCTTTTTCTTAAACCAGGCTGGCGAGCCCTTCGCGCCTGCCATTATTGAGGTTTAAATACTAAGGCAGCCAGTGGTGGAAGGGTAAGATTTATAGAATAGGGCCTTCCATGAGCGGGCACTGGTTCTGCATAAACGCCACCATGATTTCCAGTATTGCTTCCCCAGTATATTGATGAATCGGTGTTAAGGATCTCTTTATAAAAGCCAGGTCTAGGTACACCTATCCTGTAGTTTAATCTTATTACCGGTGTGAAATTATAAACAAAGATAAGGAAGTCTTCAGTATTCTTTGCCTTTCTCATAAAGGCTATGATGCTGTTTTCTGAATCATGAAAGTCAATCCACTCAAAGCCTGTCCATTGAAAATCCCGCTCATGGAGTGCTGGTTCTCTCTTAAGGAGTGAATTCAGGTCTTTTACTAATAACTGCACACCTCTGTGGGATTCATACTGAAGGAGATGCCAGTCTATACTTGAATTGTAATCCCATTCCCTCCACTGTCCGAATTCACTACCCATAAAAAGCAGTTTTTTACCAGGATGTCCAAACATATATGCATAAAGAAGCCTTAAATTTGCAAATCTCTGCCAGTTATCTCCAGGCATCTTCCCGATAAGTGAGCCCTTGCCATGCACCACCTCATCATGACTTAAGGGTAGTATAAAGTTTTCACTGAAGGCATAAAGCATACTGAATGTGAGATTTCCCTGGTGATATTTTCTGTAGATAGGATCCTTTGAGAAATATTCAAGGGTATCATGCATCCATCCCATATTCCACTTCATGCTGAATCCAAGACCACCAAGATAGGTGGGTCTTGATACCATGGGCCAGGCAGTTGATTCCTCTGCTATGGTGAGCACCCCTGGGAAATAATGATGCACGGTCTCATTAAGATATTTAAGGAATGCTATTGCCTCAAGATTTTCCCTTCCACCATATACATTTGGAATCCATTCTCCTTCTTTTCTTGAATAATCAAGATAGAGCATGGATGCCACTGCATCAATCCTCAGACCATCAGCATGGTATTTATCAAGCCAGAAGAGGGCACTTCCTACGAGAAAATTTCTCACCTCATTTCTTCCATAATTAAATACAAGGCTTGACCAGTCAGGATGATAGCCCTTTCTTGGGTCCTCATGTTCATAGAGACAGGTCCCATCAAAAAATCTCAGGCCATGATCATCAGAGGCAAAATGAGAGGGAACCCAGTCCAGTATTACACCTATTGCATTTTGATGACACCGGTCTATGAAATACATGAGATCTTCGGGGCTACCGTATCTGCTTGTTGCTGAATAATATCCTGTGGTCTGATAACCCCAGGAGCCATCAAAGGGATGTTCTGTAACAGGCATAAGCTCAATATGGGTAAAACCAAGTTCTTTTACATAAGGGATAAGATTATAGGCAAGCTCTCTGTAATTAAGGAACCGGTTGTTTTCATGGGGAACCCTCATCCATGAACCTGCATGGACCTCATAAATAGAGATGGGAGATTCATAGGGATTTGAATGTCTTCTTTTGTCCATCCATTCTGAATCGTTCCATTTGTATGAATCAATATCAACAACTATAGAAGCAGTCTTTGGCCTTACCTCAGAATAAAAGGCAAAGGGATCTGATTTTATCCTTATAATATTGCCATGATACCTTGACCTTATCTCGTATTTATACAAGGCTCCTTCTTCCACCCCTGGTATAAATATCTCCCATATTCCAGAGTTTTTAAGCGGTCTCATCATATGAATTCTTGAGTCCCATCTATTAAAGTCACCGATCACACTTACCCTTTCAGCATTGGGCGCCCATACGGCAAAGTGTGTGCCTTTGATTCCATTTATCTTCATTGAGTGAGCACCCAATTTATCATAGATTTTATGGTGTGTGCCCTCATTTATAAGATGGAGATCAAGCTCACCAAGAATAGGTTTTTTAAAAGAGTAAGGGTCGATGAATTCCTCTTCAAGGCCATTATAATCTACGGTCTTCAGCCTATAATGCCTTTCATCAAGACTCTCAAGCTCAATCTGAAAGAAGCCCTTTTCAATCTCATTGAATATATATTCCTTCACACCTGTGATCAGCCATACCTTTCTTGCATGGGGAAGATAGGTCCTTATAATAATCTTCCCTTCTTTTTTGTGAGGTCCGAGGATTTCAAAGGGATTCGATAGTCGTCCTTCAATAAGGGCAATTATTTTTCCTTGCATAATTAATTGTAACATATAGAACAAAAAATCAAAATTTATATAGGAAGCTGCATAAGAGATATTTATGAATAATGGAGGATTTAATCCGTAACTCCGCCTCAAATACGTAATAGGATTTAGTAAAAGTAAGCAGGGATTTACTTTTCTGCGTATCTTTTATATATTAATATTCCGTATATACGTAATATTAATATGCAACATCCTGAATGGGCATTAAAACACAAAAGAAAGGGCACTGAACTCAGGCTTATCCGTGGCACTTATTATCTTTACGAAGTCA
>CALJEL010000095.1 GCA_938074335.1 uncultured bacterium
TTATGGAGCCTCCACGAGGCTCACTGCCCAGGCCTTAAGGCCCTTAATAGGGGAGGGATTCAGTGCACAGACGATATCCAACATAGCAAGGAGCCTTGATGAGGAGGTAAAGAAGTTTCACAGGAGGCCTATTGAGGACAGATATCCTGTCACTAAGTATGAGATCCAGGTATATTTAGATTTCAGTTAATGTGCTCTTATAGTATAATAAGAGTTTGATAGGAGGTTAGATAAGTATGAGCATTGAATTAAAAGATATTTTAGGGCCTCTTATTGTAGGAATTGTATCTTCCTCAGTGCTTATTGTTATCAGGGGTATTGCCTTCAGGTTTCTTCACAGATGGGCTGAAAGGACAGAGACTCAGATAGATGATATTATAATTAAATCCTTTAAGGTCCCTTCATTTTACTGGTGTCTAGCCATCGGGCTTTACGCAGCTGTAGCATTTTCAAGACTTCCAGAAAAATATATCTTCTATTTCAGCAAGGCAATTCATGTCATTGTGATTTTCTCCATAACGATTGCCACCTCAAACTTAGCTGGGAGGATATTCAAAAACTATATACAGAAATCAGACCTGCCAATACCAACCACCGGCCTTGCCTACGGAATATTAAAGGGAATAATTATCATTATAGGCTTTTTGATAATACTCAGCCTTCTTGGTATTTCAATAACCCCTCTCATAACAGCCCTTGGTGTGGGAGGCCTTGCGGTTGCCCTTGCACTTCAGGATACACTTGCAAACCTCTTTGCAGGGATACATATACTTGTTGAGAAATCTATAAGGGTAGGAGATTTTATTAGGCTTGAGACAGGACAGGAGGGTTATGTTGTTGATATAACCTGGAGGACAACCCGGATAAGGTTGCTTCCTAATAATATGGTTGTGATACCAAACAGTAAGCTTGCACAGAGTATAGTGACTAATTATTATCTTCCTGAAAGAAGGATGGCGGTGCTTATTCCTGTAAGCGTTAGCTATTCGTCTGATCCAGAAAAGGTAGAAAGGATCCTTTTAGAAGTGGCAAAAGAGGCGGCCGGTGAGGTCCCCGGTCTTCTTTCAGACCCTGAGCCTGCTGTCAGGTTTATTCCAGGTTTTGGCGAAAGCTCTCTTGATTTTACCCTTGTCTGCCATGTGCGGGAGTTTACAGATCAATATCCAGTTCAACACGAATTAAGAAAAAGGATCCTTAAGAGATTCAGGCAGGAAGGCATAGAGATACCTTTCCCGCACAGGACAGTCTATCTCAGAAAGGAAAAGGGGTGGCAAAAATCATGATCCATATCCTGTTTGATATAATTAAATTATGAAGTGCAGGATATGCAATGGTCCCGTTGAGCTCAATATGGGTTGAAGGTCTGTGTATCTCCGCTGCAGGTCCTGCGGCAGGATATTCAGCATCAGTGAATATATTGATGAGATTGATGAAAAGACCTGGCAGCTCATCTCTATGAGACCAGCAAACAGGGCATGAAAAAGCAGGATACAGGGATGAAAGGTGAAAGGAAATACAGGGATATTATATGCAAAAAATTCTGCAGTTATTACAAGCCAGGGAAGGAAGAGATCTCCTGCGGTGCCTTTGAATTTCTGAAGACCTCCCTTACACCAGAAGAGTTAAAAGACTTGATTAATGGTAACCTTTTTATAAATCCCTTCCTTGAGCAGAAAGACCTCTGCCAGAGGTGCGACTTCAGGTTTAACGACTGTGATTTCTATGCAGGACATTCTCCTGATCCCTGCGGTGGTTACAGGATTATAGAGACAGTAATAGAGCAGCAGAGCAACAGAGCAGCAGCGCAGCAGTTTTTAGAGCGACAGAACGACAGTGCGACAGAGCGACAGCGCTGAGGAAGGGTGTTCTGTGTAGGGGCACGGCATGCCGTGCCCCTACACTATCTATCTGTCGCACAGTCGCACTGTAGCACTATCGCACTATGTTGTCGCACTGTAGCACTACTTTGTAAGCCACAGACAAGAATGTCTGTGCTACTGGCTCTACTGCTCTGCTGGTCTGCTGCTCTATCAATAAAACTGGCAGCTTAATAGAGCAGAGACCTATCGGCGGATGACGGACTTATGGAAAGATTTAAATTGATCTCAAAGGAATACAGTGCGCTGATGCATGCCTTCAGCTCAAGGACAATTGATAATCTCAAAGACCAGACCCTTTTCAGGGTGCTCATGCCAGCGCTGTCTAAATTTCTTGATGAGAATGTAGAAAAGGAAATCAAGAAAGATTCGCTTGCCATAAAATTGATCTTTAATGCCTACCAGCTTGAAAAGAGGGTCTTACCAGCTGAGTTTGAAAGTATAATTGAAAAAACAAAAAAGATTGATCAGGAATTCCTTGCCAGAACCCGTTCCCTTCCCCTCTCATTAACAATCCCCTATGATAAGATAGAAGAATTAAGAAAAAAACGAATGGAGCTTATCGCAAAATTTGTCTGCACGATTCTTCATCACTGGATGGATGAAGAATCCCTTTACGATGCCATCAGACTTGCCTTCAAAAAAGAGGAATTCAGAAAGATTATTCTTAAGATTCTCCACCTTTACAATCTTGAAACAGAAGCACTATCAGATACGGTAAGACTGCCCATTTTCTTAAAGATGGCTCATAAATCAATATCAAAAGCCCTTTACAACACCATGGAGTCTGTTGCAAGGCAAATTGCTGAGGAGTGGAGCTCAAAGGTCTACAGCACGGGGGACTGACAGGCAACCTCCTCTTTAGCGGCTCTGCCTCAGTCTTGGATCAAGACTATCCCTGAGTGTTTCACCCACGAGATTATAGCTTAATGTAGTAATAAATATGGCAAGCCCTGGGAAAAGAGAAAGCCACCAGGCAACCTCTATATTGTCCTTCCCTGAGGTAAGGATATTGCCCCAGCTTGGTTCAGGCGGTCTTATGCCGAATCCAAGAAATGACAGGGCTGATTCTGTAAGAATTGCACCAGCTATCCCAAATACCGCAGCCACAAAGACAGGTGCAAGGGCATTAGGTAGGATGTGTCTGAAGATTATCCTCAGATTGTCAACCCCCACTGCCTTTGCTGCCTGAACAAACTCTCTTTCCTTTATACTCAAAAACTCAGCCCTCACAAGCCTTGCCACATCCATCCATCCTGTTAAACCAATAACAACCATAATAGTCCATATATTCTGTTCTATGATTATCACAACTGCAAGGATCAAAAATATGGTCGGGAATGTAAGCATTATGTCAACAAATCTCATAAGTATGGAATCTATCCTGCCACCGTAATATCCAGCTACTGCACCGATGAGTGTTCCTATCATTATAGCTATCCCCACCGCCACAAAACCCACGCTCAGGGATACCCTCGCACCATATATCATCCTTGAAAGCACATCTCTACCAAGCTCATCTGTACCGAAAGGATGCCTGAGACCTGGAGGTGCAAGGACATTATCCACATCAATCTCTGTTGGTGAATAGGGTGCAATCACAGGCGCAAAGATGGCAGTAACACCAAGGAGTATTATTATGAAAAGTGCCATAAGGGAAAGAGGGTTCCTCCTGAAGTTTTCAATAACATAATTCATCCCCTCTCACCTCCTACCTTTATCCTTGGATCAATAAGTGCATAGGTAATATCTGCAATAAGGTTACCAAGTAATGTAAGCACTGCTATTATGACAAGCATTCCCATAACAACGGGGTAGTCCCTTGCCATTGCAGAGGAGTAATAAAGCTGACCCATACCTGGTATTGCGAATATGGTTTCAAAGATCACGCTGCCACCAATAAGCCCCGGCACAGAAAGCCCCAGTATGGTAACCACAGGAAGAAGGGCATTCCTCAGGCCATGCCTGAAGATTACTGTCTTCTCTGGAAGGCCCTTTGCCCTCGCTGTCCTTATATAATCCTGCCTTAAGACCTCAAGCATGCTTGAACGGCTGTAGCGGGAGAGCCCTGCGATACCTCCTGTAGTAGCAACAGCCACAGGGAGAACAAGATGCCTTGCTATATCTATTAGCCTCTCAAAGAAACTCATGTCTTCTATTTCTATGCTCTGTAGCCCTGAGATAGGAAACCATCCAAGTTCTACCCCAAAGAGTATCATCAAAAGAAGGGCAAGCCAGAAATGGGGCATTGAAAATCCAGCAAAGACAAAGACAGTTGTAATCCTGTCAAAAAGGGAATTCCTTCTCCAGGCAGAAAAGACACCAATAGGAATTGCAAATATAAATATTATCATCATGGAAATAAGGTTTATTGAGAGTGTGATGGGAATTCTTTCCTTTATTTTATCTATAACCCTTCTCTGATCAACAAAGGACTCGCCAAAATCAAATCTGAGAAATCTCTTGAGCCAGTTAATGTACTGAACATGGAGGGGCTGGTCAAGACCATAGAGCTTCTTGAGATTTTCCCTTGCCTGGGCTGATGCCTTGATATTTAACTCTGTCTGGGTCTCAACAGGATCACCAGGTGCAAGGTGAATAACAGTGAATGTAATCACTGTTATTCCCAGTAATATGGGTATCATCCCGAGGAGTCGTCTGAAGATATAGGACCACATCATTCAATTTGATGGGATAAACTACCTGGCAACTGACCTGACTGCACCTGTATTGCTGTGCAATTCTATTGCCTTGATAAGGGATTTAAAGATATAAAGTCCATCGGTATTTCCAAGTATCTCCTCTGATGCCCTTTCAGGATGGGGCATCATACCAAGGATATTACCTTCTTTATTGATAATACCTGCGATGTTTTCCACAGAGCCATTTGGATTATAATCATCCAGAGTTCCATCAGGACCCGAGTAACGGAAGACTATCTGGTTATTATCCTTCAATTCTTTAATAACATGAGGAGGTGCAAAATAATTCCCCTCGCCATGGGCAATGGGTATCTTCAGGACCCTTTTTGAGGCACACTGATTTGTAAAAACTGTATCGGTATTTTCAACCCTTAGATAGACATCCCTGCAGATAAATCTCAGGCCCCTGTTGCGTAGCATCGCACCTGGAAGAAGCCTTGCCTCAAGAAGGATCTGAAAGCCATTGCATATTCCTATTACAATGCCACCATTTTGAGCGAATCTTGCCACTGCCTTCATCACAGGAGAAAACCTTGCAATAGCGCCTGTCCTCAAATAGTCTCCATAGGAAAAACCACCTGGAAGTACAATTACCTTAAAGGAAGGATCAATGCTCTCTTCCTGATGCCAGATAAAATGGGTGGGCTGGCCGAGGACATGTTTAAGGACATGATAGCAGTCATGGTCACAATTACTTCCAGGGAATACCACCACTCCAAACATTCAGACCTCCACGGGCCCTTTATACAGGCCTTCAGGCAATAACTTTGCCTTCAGAAAGTATACATCTTTCTGTGACCTTCTCTGGAGCATCACCTATCTCAAAGTGATAATCTTCAATCACTGTATTTGCAAGCAGACTTTCGCACATATCCTTTAAGGACCTCTGGGCCTCCTCAAGGCTGAGACCCTCAAGCTCTATCTCTATGAGTTTACCAACCCTCACATCTTTAATACCTTTAAATCCCAGGTGCACAAGTCCTGACTGCACTGCCTTTCCCTGCGGGTCAAGGACTCCCTTTTTTAATGTCACATATACCTTTGCCTTCATAAGAGTTATTTTAACATATTCACCATGTGTTAAAATAACCTATGGAAGACTGGCTCAGCGATTTAAAGGACTATTTTGAGAAGATGCCGTCTGTGCAACTTGCCTTTGTCTTTGGCTCAAGGGCTGGAAATAATGTGAGGGAACTCTCAGACTGGGATATAGGTATATATTTCAGACCTCAGGAATGGGCAGAGATTGAGACCGAAAGGGATTATCCTGATGAATACTGGATATGGTCTGACCTTATGAAGATTCTCAGGACTGATGATGTTGATCTTGTTATCCTGAACAGGGCAAGCCCTTCACTGGTTTTTAATGTATTAAGAAAAGGCATACCACTTGTCATAAAAGACAGGGGCTTATATCTTGACCTTTTATGTAAAACGAGCTCAGAAGCAATAGAGTGGTGGGAATTTGTAAGGGAATATTACATAATAAGCGAAAAGGCTGAATCAATACCACCATCTGAAAGGGCAAGAGTCCTTCGATACCTGCGATTTCTTGAAAATGAATTCAGTGAAATTCAGATGATAAAGGCAATCTCGTGGAAGGATTATCTTGAGGATAGCTTTAAAAGAAAGGTTATAGAGAGGTGGATAGAAAATATTGTAATGGCTATGCTTGATATAGCAAAGATTATCCTTGCTTCTCAGAAGATGGAGATACCTGACTCCTACAGGGAGATCTTAAAAAATTTTAGCACCATCCATATTAATGAAAACTTTGGAGAAAGGATCGCCTGGTTTGCCACAATGAGAAACATCATTGCCCATGAATATCTTGATATAAGATGGAAGAGGATCAAAAGGTTTCTGGAGGATGCAGAGGGTATCCTTCCTGAATTTATTGAAAAGATAAAGGAAATCTTAGAGGTCAGGGATGGCACTGTTTGAATTCTTAAGAAAAGGGCTTGAAAAGACAAGAAAGGGTTTTATCGAAAAGATAAGCTCTATATTTCAGGGTTCTCTGGATGAAGATGCCCTTGAGAGCCTTGAAGAGGCGCTCCTCCTGGCTGATGTAGGGCCAAAGGCAACAGAGGAATTGCTGAGAAGCCTCAAGGAAGAGTCAAAAAAAACCAATGGCAGGGATATTAAAGATATCCTCAGGGCAAAGATGCTTTCCATACTTGGAGAGCCTGTTCCACTTACACTGCCTTCATCACCACCAGCTGTTTTTATGATAGTTGGAGTAAATGGAGTTGGTAAGACAACAACCATAGGAAAGCTCTGTCACAGGTTTAGCTCACAGGGAAAATCTGTAATAGTGGCAGCTGCTGATACATTCAGGGCTGCTGCAATAGAGCAGCTTCAGATATGGGCTAAAAGGACAGGTGCCCATCTTATAAAACACCAGATGGGTTCTGACCCTGCTGCAGTTGCCTTTGATGCAATTCAGTCTGCTAAGGCAAGAAATACAGATATAGTAATAATTGACACCGCAGGAAGACTTCATACAAAAAGTCCCCTGATGGAAGAACTGAAAAAGATTAAAAGGGTTATACAGAAGACAATGCCTGAGGCACCTCATGAAACCCTCCTTGTCCTTGATGCAACTACAGGCCAGAATGGCCTCAATCAGGCAAGGCTCTTTAATGAGGCTATAGGGGTTACAGGTATTGCACTTACAAAACTTGATGGAAGCTCAAAGGGTGGAATAATATTTGCCATAAAAAAGGAACTCAATATCCCTGTAAAATTGATAGGTACAGGTGAGGGTATAGAAGACCTTGCCGATTTCAGCACAGAAGAGTTTGTAAAGGCACTTCTTGAGTGAAATAATTTTTACTCAAAACTCTCTTACAAAAGCCCCACATGCCTTAATACCTCTTCTACCTTTGGATCTTTTTTTGCAAGCTCTTTAAGTGCCCTCTCAATTTTCTCTTCTCGTTCCTCAAGTTCCTTGTTCTTCCTTGCCACTGGTGCAAGGGCTGTGCGCCTGTCCCAGATCACAAAGCCTATCAGTATCCACATCCCACCAAAAAGTATTCCAAATCCCCATAACATAAAGGTCTGAAGGTCGTCTATCCTTTTGTTTGTATCCTCTATCCTTTTGTTTGTATCATCTATCCTCTGATTTATTGCCTTGAGACCTTCTTCAAGCCTCGTCTCAAGCCTAATAAGCCTCTCTCTGTCTTCCTGAGTAAAAGAAACCTCACGGCCAAAAGAAAGGCTAAAGGTGCTTAATAGTATTGCTATCACTATTAGTATTAAAACCCTTCTCATGCCACATTTTCTAATATTTATGGTCTTTTTGTCAACTTTATAAAATATCTCTGTGGAGCTATCCTTGCAAGGGCCTTAAGGAGTATGATATTTTATGAGGAATTAAAGGCCGTCTCAACTAATCCCATGAGGAGAGATTATGCAGGAAGAAATCTACAGGATCCTTAATCAGATTAGTGAATTTATCTATGAGCACTACCAGGAAGATATCCAGGAGGCCTTTGAATATTTCTGGGAAGAGGAAAGACCCGAGGACATACTTCAGGGTATGCTCCTTGATATGGGAGAGCTCAATTTTGATGACTGGCTTACAGTAGATTACAGAAACCCCTATGGAGAAGGCTTTCTGGAACTCTATGAAAAATACTCAGAACCCCCTGAGAATGAAAAAAAGATCCTTGCTGCCCTTAAAGAAAGCAGGATCAGCCTTTATGAGGTTGAGGATGTCACTGATGGTAAGATAAGGCTTAAAGACCTTTTAAGGGATAAAGGACTGGAAATTATCTCAGAAAGATTATCCAGATTGAAAAGGGGTGATCTTTTTGCAACACGCTTCATAATAATAAACGGTAAAATATTTATGGGAAAATGTATCTATACCTTTCACAGTTTTCAGAAGGACGAGATCCTTAAATATCTGGATATGCAGTTTCGGAGATATCTCAAAAACGAAAATCCTCAGGGAGATATAGAATCCTTTTTAAAAGAAGCCTCAAGTGTATTTAATACTGTATGGCTTACAGTGATGGCTGATAAAAGGTAAGGTCATGTCAAAAAGATCCATAAAGGAATGGCCAGTTGAGGAAAGACCTCGTGAACGACTTCTTAAAGAAGGTCCTGAGGTCCTTTCTGACAGTCAGCTTATTGGTATAGTCCTCAGGACAGGTGGCTCAGGGAAAAGTGCCATAGAGCTTGCCATGGAATTACTTGAAAGATTCAAGAGCCTTGAAAGGATCAATAACGCATCCCCTAAGGAGCTCCTTGAGATTAAAGGAATGGGGACAGCAAAGATTGCGCAGATAAAGGCCGCCTTCGAGATGGGAAGGAGACTTATGAGAGAAAAGGCAATAGCCGAAATAACCCTCTCAAGCCCTGAAAGGGTCTTTCAATACTTCAGCCCGATCTTTAAGGGAATGAAAAAAGAGGTCTTTTACTGTGCAATGCTCGATGCAAAAAACAGGCTCATAAAGGAACTCAGGATATCTGAGGGGACATTAACCAACTCCCTTATACATCCAAGAGAGGCCTTTAAGGAGGCAATAAAGGAGTCTGCCCATTCAGTCATATTTGTCCATAACCATCCAAGCGGTGATCCATCACCAAGTCCTGATGACATAAAGGTTACGGATCTGCTTGTTGAAGCGGGCAGGATAATTGGCATAAAGGTGCTTGACCATGTAATAATAGGTGATGGAAAATATACGAGCCTTTTAGGAAATCTTAAGCAGTAATCACCAACTACTATAATTAAGGAGGAGACATGGCAAGGATTAAAAGGGCATTAATAAGCGTGTCAGACAAAAGAGGAATAGTGGAATTTGCAGGAGCACTTAATTCCATGGGTGTTGAGATTATCTCAACAGGAGGCACCAGAAAGACCCTTATGGAGGCAGGTATCCCTGCCATTGAAATAGGAGAATACACAGGATTCCCTGAGATGCTTGAAGGAAGACTCAAGACACTCCATCCAAAGGTCCATGGAGGGCTCCTCGCTAAAAGGGACAATCCTGAACACATGGAGACCCTTAAAAAACACGGCATAGGGCTTATTGATATGGTTGTTGTGAACCTCTATCCCTTTGAGACGGTAACAGCAAAGCCAGATGTAACCTTTGATGAGGCCATAGAGAATATTGATATAGGTGGACCCACCATGTTAAGGTCAGCAGCAAAAAACTTCAGGGATGTTGCTGTTATTGTTGATCCTGATGATTATAATTCAATAATTGATGAGCTTAAAAAAAATAATACTGAACTGAGTTATGAAACAAGGCTTAAGCTTGCAAAAAAGGTCTTTGCCCATACAGCAAGGTATGATGCCATAATCTCAGGCTATCTTGAGCGTGTGACGGGTGAGACCTTCCCTCCATCAATCATCATGCCCCTTAAAAGGGCAGCCACCTTAAGATATGGTGAAAATCCTCATCAGAAGGCCTGTCTTTACAGTGATGGGCTTGGAGGCCTTAGCCTTGTGGATGCAGAGATCATTCAGGGAAAGGAGATGTCCTTCAATAATTATCTTGATGCCCATGCAGCACTCATGCTCGCCCTTGAATTTGACAGACCTGCCTGTGCAATTATCAAACATAACAACCCCTGTGGTGTTGCCATTTCTGATAACCCTAAGGAGGCCTATCAAAAGGCATGCAGGACCGATCCTGTATCTGCCTTTGGAGGAGTCCTTGCCTTTAATGTACCTGTGGATGGTCCAGCTGCAGAGGAGATTATAAAACTATTTGTTGAGGTTATAATAGCACCTGACTTTGACAGGAAAGCACGGGAGATGTTCAGCCAGAAACCCAACATAAGGCTTCTCAGGCTTCCTGACCTGAAAAAACCCCTAAGGGGATGGGAGATGAAGAGAATTGCTGGTGGGATGCTCATACAGGACTGGGATACCATGAAGGTGGATGTCAAAGGTCTCAAGGCAGTGACAAGGCGTCAACCCACACCAGAAGAATACGAGGCACTGGAATTTGCCTGGAGGGTTGTAAAGCATGTAAAATCAAATTCCATTGTCTATGCCCTCAAGGACAGGACAGTGGGGATTGGTATCGGTCAGACGAGCAGGGTCTATTCAGCAAGGATAGGAGCAATGCTTGCACAGGAATCAGTGAAAGGTTGTGTGGCAGCCTCTGACGGATTCTTTCCTTTCAGGGACGGAGTTGATGTACTTCATGAGGCAGGTGTAACTGCTGTTATCCAGCCAGGTGGCTCACTCAAGGATGAAGAGGTTATAAAGGCTGCTGATGAGCATGGAATGGCAATGCTCATTACAGGTGTAAGACATTTCAGACATTAAGCAACACGGGGGATTGCCTGCAATCCCCCGTGAAACACGATTATGAGATCCTTTAAAGAAATAAAAGAAAGATATCAGTTCACTGAAGAGGACAGGCAAAGGCTTCAGCAGCTGAGACCCCTGATGACTGCCTCTGCCGATGAGGTAATGGATAGCTTGAGTTCATGGATAGTATCAGACAGGGATGCCTCAAGATTTTTTACAGATGAGACAAAGAAAAGGCATGTCTTTTCAAGCCAGAAGATATGGTTTCTTGACCTCTTTTCAGGTATCTATGACCATAGATATTTTGAGAGGCTTATCAAGATAGGCTCTGTTCATGTGAAGGCAAATGTGGATGCCCATTTTATGAACAGGGCAATAAATATCATTCGCAATACCTGCATAAATATAATATTAAACAGGCTTGAAGAACCCCAGGAAGAAAAGACCAAAAAGATCATATCCTTTGAAAAGATACTGGATATAAATCTTGATGTCATTACCTCTGCCTACATTGAAGAGGAGATCAAGAGCTACTCACCTGTTTACAAACTTAAAAGCACGCTGGTGGATTTTGCTGAAAAATTCTCCCAGTCCATGAATCTCATATTAATACTATCACTTATAGGGCTCACTATCAGCGTCATAGCACTTTTTGTGTCAGACATAAAGGGACTGTTTCATGGAAAGCTCTATGAAGGGATAATCTCATCCCTTGGTTCTTTACTTATACTCTGGGTTATGATAGAGCTCATGAACACAGAGATATCCCATCTTAAGGGTGGTAAATTCCACATAAGCATATTCATAGGAGTTGCCCTTGTTACCATGATCAGGGAGACCATGATTGCAACACTTAAACATGAAAGACCTGATACTATTTACTATCTCATAGCAGCCATACTGGTTATAGGCTTTATATACTGGCTTGTAACAAAGGCGGAGGAAAAGAGAAGATGAAGGTACTTGTAATAGGTGGTGGTGGAAGGGAGCATGCTATTGTATGGAAGCTCAGCCAGTCAGATCTGGTGGATAAGATATATTGTCTTCCAGGAAATGCAGGCATATCAGAGATAGCAGAATGTGTGGAACTCAGCCCTGGAGATTTTTCATCCATCATTGACTTTGTAAAATATGAATGGATTGACCTCACCATAGTTGGACCTGAAGAGCCCCTTGCAAGGGGAATAGTTGATGCCTTCCAGAAAGAGGCAAGACGCATTGTTGGTCCCTGTGAGAGGGCTGCTCGGCTTGAGGCAAGTAAGGTCTTTGCAAAAGACTTTATGAAAAGACACAACATTCCCACTGCTCCCTACAGGGTTTTCACCTCTTATCTTCACGCAGAGGATTATATTAAATTCAAGGGAGCACCGATAGTGGTAAAGGCTGATGGACTTGCAGCAGGCAAAGGTGTCTTTGTAGCAAAAACTGTTGATGAGGCAATAGAGGCTGTAAGGCTTATTATGAAAGAGCAGGTCTTTGGTAAGGCTGGTGAGAGGGTTATTGTGGAGGACTGCCTTGATGGAGAAGAAGCCTCCTTCATGGCATTCACGGATGGGAAGACCATTATTCCCATGGTGAGCTCCCAGGATCACAAAAGGGTGTTTGACAATGATGAAGGTCCAAATACAGGAGGGATGGGTGCTTACAGCCCTGCTCCTGTTGTGACAGAGCAGGTAAAAAGAAAGATTATGTCAAGGATACTAATGCCGCTAATGAAAGGATTGAGACAGGAGGGCATAGAATACAGGGGTATTATATATGCGGGTCTCATGATAAAGGATGGAGAGCCCTATGTCCTTGAATTCAACTGCAGATTTGGAGATCCTGAAACCCAGCCTGTATTGATGAGGATGAGATCAGACCTCATGAAGGTCTGCCTTGCCATCACGGACCAGAAACTTGATGAGACAAGGCTCCTATGGAAAAAAGAGGCATCTGTGTGCGTGGTGCTTGCATCAAAGGGATATCCAGGGAAATACGAAAAGGGAAAGGTTATACATGGGCTTGAGATGCTTAAGGGAAGAAAGGACATAATGGTATTTCATGCTGGCACAAGTTTTAGTGATGGAAAGATTGTGACCTCTGGAGGAAGGGTCCTGGGAGTAACAGCCCTCGGCAAGGATATAAAAGAGGCGGTAAAAAGGGCATACAGTGCCATAGAGCTCATAAAATTTGATGGAATGCACTACAGAAAAGATATAGCAGCAAAGGCTATATTAAGAGAAAATAGATAGCTCAGTTTGAACAGTTAATAAGAACTACTTCTAACATTTCTCGGAGTGCTTCCTTATGAACTTTGAGGTATTATATAATTAAGTATGATGGTTTCTGAATTAACAGACAGGATCAAGAGGGTCTTTTCTCCAGAACAGGCTCAAGTGCTTGAGGAGGTGGTTGAGCTTGTTGATGAAACTGTAAAGACAAGGGATTTTAATGAGCTCAAGGCAATTGTTGCTGACCTCGCAAAAGCACAAAAGGAGCTTGCAGA
>CALJEL010000096.1 GCA_938074335.1 uncultured bacterium
CCTCAAAGTCTTTACAATGCGACAATCTTTATTTATTATGTAACAAAAGTTCATCACTTAAAAAGGTGAAGTCAGTTATGTATAGTAAGCTTATTAATAGTATTACACTAAGGTGTCGCAGGTAAAGCCATTAGAGCACGGGGTGAAGACAAGCTTCACCCCGTGAACCCCGAAATATGGGCAGCCTGCCAGTTTTTATTGAAGGTTTATTATAAATTTCTATTGGCAGATTGCGGGGAGTTAATAAGGACTGCTGGTCTGCCCTCCAGTGTGATATAATTAACTTAATAATCTTTAAAAGGGAGGTCTTCATGTTTGTGATAGGGAATCTTTTAATTGCCCTTGCTGATATACTTGACATAGCCCTTACCATATATATGTGGGTCATAATAATTGCTGCCCTTGTTAGCTGGGTAAATCCAGATCCCTATAATCCTGTGGTAAGGATACTTTATGGCCTTACTGAGCCTGTCTTAAGACCCGTGAGGAGGCTTATTGGCTTCAGGCTTGGTCCTGTGGACATCTCTCCCATGATTGTAATCCTTTTAATCTATTTCATAAAAAAATTTCTGATAGTCACACTCATTGAACTGGGGTATAAATTGAAATAAAAAGGAGGTATTAAAAATTGAGGATAACACCCCTTGACATCCAGCAAAAACAGTTTCCGATAAGATTCAGAGGCTTTGATGTAGAGGAGGTCTATGCCTTTCTGGAGATCGTGAGGGAGGAGATGGAGAATCTCCTCAGAGAAAACGCCTCCCTCAAGGAACAGATTCAAAGGCTTGAAAGTCAGCTCAAGGAATACAGGGATATGGAAACAACACTCAGGGAAACACTCATGACAGCACAGCAGATGGTGGAGGAATATAGAAACAATGCAAGGAAACAGGCAGAGCTTATGATAAAAGAGGCTGAGCTGAAGGCAGAGCAGATGGTCAGAGAGGCACAGGACAAGGTTATAAAGATACATGAGGACATAATGGACCTTAAAGGAATAAGACAGCACATAAAGGAAGAACTAAGAAGGCTTCTTGAGAGTCATATGAGGATGCTTGAATTTGACGCCGAACGGGAGAAGGGCAAGACTGATGAAGTTTAGCAGGGTAAAGGGTGTCCATGATATATATCCACCAGAGGTATATGTTTATCAGAAGATTGAGGAGACCTCAAAGGAAATATTCAGGGTATATGGTTTTAAAGAGATAAGGCTCCCTATTATAGAGCATACTGAATTATTCCAGAGGTCTATTGGAGCAACCACTGATATCGTTGAAAAAGAGATGTATACATTTAACGACAGGGCTGGAAGAAGCATCACCCTCAGGCCTGAAGGCACTGCTGGTGCAGTCAGGGCCTATATAGAAAATGGTCTTTACAATCTTCCCTCTCCTCAGAAGTTTTATTATATGGGTCCCATGTTCAGATATGAAAGACCTCAGGCAGGTAGATTCAGGCAGTTTCACCAGATAGGGGTTGAGGCCTTCGGGATCGCTGAACCACGGATGGATTTAGAGGTGATACTTCTTCTTCAGGCTTTATTAAAACGACTCGGTTTTAACAGCCTGATATTTGAGCTCAACTCCCTTGGCTGTCCTGAGTGCAGGCCACGATACAGAGAAAGGCTTATAGAATTTTTTTCTCAAAAGATAGGTGCCTTCTGCAGTGACTGTCAGAGGAGATTTGAAAAAAACCCATTGAGACTTCTTGACTGTAAGGTCCCTAACTGTATAAAAGAAAGAACTGATGCACCCTCGATCCTCCAGTTTCTCTGTGAGGGATGTATCAAACATTTTGAAAAATTAAGAACCTATCTTGAAGATACTGATATTACTTATACCATAAGGCATGACCTCGTCCGTGGGCTTGATTATTATACAAGGACGATCTTCGAAATCAAAGGCGAGACCCTTGGTGCACAGAGTGCTATTGCTGCAGGTGGAAGGTATGACAACCTGGTGGAGGAATTTGGAGGGCCACCAACACCGGCCATAGGTTTTGCCATAGGCATGGAGAGGCTTGCAAGCCTTATAAAAACAGAGCTATATGATAAAGGTCCAAAGGCCTACATAGCCTTCCTCGGAGAAGGGGCAGAAAAGGTATCAATGAAGATTGCTGAAAGCCTGAGAGCCAGGGGATTCTGGGTAGAGCTTGGTACAGGTGGCTCCCTTAAGGCCCAGTTGAGAAGGGCAGATAAACTAAAAGCAGAATATGCCATAATAATAGGTGAAGAGGAATTAAAGAGGTCTGTCCTCAAATGGAAAAGGCTATCAGATGGCTCTGAAGGAGAGGTCATGGAAGAAGAGATTACAAAGGTAATATCATGACTGCAATTCTTCTATCCCTGCTAATAGCACTCCTATCCATGGGGATGAGCTCCATTCATCCAAGTCTTGATAGCCTGGTCCTGTCAATAATCCTCGGCATGCTTATTGGAAATCTCTTTAAAAAAAGGGTTTTTCTACAGTCAGGTCTTAATATATGCATAAGAACCTGCCTGCCAGCTGGCATCATTCTTTATGGTAGCCAGCTTACAATCAGTGGTAGTACCATGTTTCATTTTGCCGTTGTACCTGTCATATTTATAGGTACTTTCAGCCTGACATTATTATTTGGTCATCTCCTGAAGATAAGAAGACCCTTTTCCTTACTTCTTGCAACTGGTTTATCTGTCTGTGGTGCCTCTGCCATAGCGATCATCTCACCTCTCATTGGCACAAAAAAGGAGGAGACCTCCATTTCTATCATCTCCATAATGGTTATAGGTCTGATTGGACTCATTGTATATCCTCTGTTTGGAGCAGACTCAGGGCTCAGCAATGAAGGCATGGCCCTCTTCACAGGTACAACCCTTCCAATGCTTGGACAGGTAAAGGTTGTGGGCAGTATGCTTGGTGAGATAATCCTTCAGAAGGCTGTCACCTATAAACTCCTCAGGATATCACTCCTCATGGTACTCATAATATGGTTTGGCCTTTTCATAAAAGATAATAAAGAGAATGGTTTCATCTCCTTTCCATATATCCTCAGGTTAATACTGGTAGCAGGCTTTCTTGCGATGGTAATAGTGGCAAACACAGCAGGACCACCTCTTCAGAGAGTCCTTGAACCCTTCAGTAGATTCTTTCTTACAGTAACACTCTCTGCTATAGGACTCAGTGTTGACTTTGAATCAATTGCCGATATAGGACCGAAACCTCTATATGCAGTTTTTATCTCCTGGTTATTAACTGTCATTCTGGTCTATTTATTCAGTCTTTACTATGTATAGATTAAAATTCATCTATGTAATTCTTCTGGTGTTATTCCTTGTAATAGGCCTTACAATAACACCTTTAGTATTTCTGCTGAAGGTCTCCCTTGGAAAGGAACTTTTCAATGCAGTAACAGAACGACTGCTTATCATTACATTCTACAGTCTCATACTCTCCTTTATCCTTTCACTCTTTATCTCAAGAAAGATAACAAGGCCACTCCATATACTCCAGGAGGCAGCCATAAAGGTTAGAGAAGGAGATTATAATTTTGAAATCCCCTACAGGGCAAGTGATGAATTCGGTGAACTCATTAAGACCTTCAACATAATGCTCAGGGGGCTGAAGGAGACAACCGAGGAGCTCAAAAAAAAGGAATCTTATATAGAAAGTATGACAGACCCGCTCATTGTTATTGATGATCAGAAAAAGATCATAGATATAAATCCTGCCTTCACAAGACTTCTGGGTTATGAAAGAAAGGAGATACTCGGTTTAAGGATTGAAAGGCTCTTAAGCTCAATCCATGGCATTGAAGATATTGAGAAAACAATTGAGGTGAATCTTACCTCAAAGACTGGAGAGTCTATACCATTTCTTATCTCAGCAACTCCACTAACAATTTATGGCTCCAGATTTCTCATATTAACTCTAAAGGACTTCAGGGAAGGTCTTGCCCTGAGAGAAGAAATCAGGCTCTCAAGGGATTACCTTGAGACCATCATGAACAGCATACAGGATGAGCTTCTTGTAATAGACAGGGACTTCAGGGTTATAAAGGCAAATGATGCTGTAAAAAAGAGGATAGGTGTAAACCCTGAGGGGAAATTCTGTTATTCAATCTCCCATCTCCTTGAAAGGCCCTGCATCTATATTGAAGGTAAAGATATAAAATGCCCGCTAACTATGGTCTTCAATACAGGAAGACCTTTTGTTACAGAGCATGAACATAAGGACTCATCAGGAAAAAGCCGTGTCTATGAGATTATAGCCTATCCAGTTACAGGAGAAGATGGGAATATAAAAAATGTAATAGAATTCATGAGGGATATCACAGAAAAAAAATCCATAGAGGAAGAATTAAGAAAAAAGAATAGAGAACTGGGCCTTCTTAATGAGATATCAGCACTCCTTTCAAAGTCTCTCAGGGCAGAGGAGATTTTCAATGCAGTAATAGAGAAATTAACAGATACCTTCGGGATGGATGGCGGAGGTATCTTTATCCTTGACAAGGAAACCCTTGTATGCAGATACCACTCAGGCATATCTGAGGAGTTTGTAAGGCAGGCAGGCCGTGTTCCTCTTGGAATTGACATACCTGGAAGGGTTGCCCAGTCAGGGATGGTTATTACAACCCCTGATGTATCAAAGGACAAGAGGCTTGAAAGATCAATCCTCAGACATTCAGGTATAAAAGGATACTGCTGCATCCCCATAAAGGGAAAGGAAAAGATTAAAGGTGTATTTTGCCTTTTCAGTTTTAAACCCCATGAATGGACTGTGGATGACGAGGATATCCTGAGGGCTGTTGGTGAGCTCATAGGTCTTGCCTTTGAGAATATATCTCTTTATGAAAAGGGCCAGACCCTTTACAGGACCCTTAAGGATAAAAGGCAAAAAGAACTTGAAGACCTTTCAATAATGGTGGACATACTTTCTGGCACAAGGGGGCTTGATGAATTAATAGAAAACTCCCTCTTATTTATAAAGGAAAGGCTCAATACTGACCTCGTGGCCCTGATAAGACCGGACAACTCGGGAAATCTCTTACTGAGAAGGCTTATACCTTCCGTTCACGGGTTTAAGGAACCGACTGTGCTCTATGCAGGGAATATTAGCTCACAGGAAGGTCTTTCAATAAAGGAAAGTGTCATAGTTCAGATTAGGAATATAGTTCAGGAACCAAGATTTTATTATCATGAAGTCCTGAAGGGTAATTATACCTCCTCCCTTACAATCCCCCTTACCTCTGGTGAAAGAACAATCGGATGTCTCAGTCTTTATTCAAAGACTGCGAGGGAATTTACAGAAGAAGAGATTCACTTCTTAAAGATATTCTCAACTGTGCTTGGATTAGCCATGGAAAGGTCAGAATCCTATGAAGTGCTTCTAAGGCAGGAGGCCCTGTCCACAACTATCCTTGATAGTATTGAAGATGGTGTGTATACAGTGGACATAGATGGCTATATCAGCTCCATGAACAGGGCTGCTGAAGAGATCTTTGGTCTGAGGAGGGAAAGGGTTATAGGAAAGAGATGTAAAGACCTGATTCTCCATGGTGCTGAAAAAAAACTCTGCGGAACTGATGAATGTCCTCTCACTATTGCCCTTAAAGGAAGTGGTTCATCCACTGAGGTGGAGTATATAAATCCCAAAGGCAGAAGATTTATACTCCAGCTGAGCTCCCTGCCCCTTAGAGACCCTGCTACAGGAAATATAACTGGTGCTGTTCAGGTATTCAGGGATGTGACAAGGCAGAAAGAACTTGACAGGCTCAAGACAGAGATAATAAGGTCAGTATCCCATGAATTTAGGACACCATTGACTGCCATAATAGGCATGGCAGAGATGATCCTTTCTGGAGATGTCTCAGGTGAAAGGGCAAAGGAATATCTTAATATAATGTATAAAGAGGGCTTGAGACTATCAAAGATGATATCCGAACTTCTTGACATATCAAGGATTGAAAAAAGGGAATTGTTCCATATCGGTCCTGTTGATTTCAAAAAGATCATTGAGTCCATTAAAGAGGGTTTTTCTGATATAATAGAAAAAAAGTCTGCCCTGATAGCCTTCAGGGTGGAGGGAGATATTTCGGGTTTCAAAGGTGATGAGGTGAGGATTGAACAGATGCTACGAAACCTTATTGATAACTCCCTGACCTATTCGGATAAGGGAGTGAGGGTCTCAATGCTATTGAGGAGATTGAATGACAGGCTGGAGATAACGGTAAAGGATACAGGCTGGGGCATTCCTGAAGAGGATCTATCTCACATTGGAGAAAAGTTTTACAGGGGGAGGCATGGTGAAAGGACAAAGGGTACAGGTCTCGGCCTAAGTCTTGTAAAGGAGATAGTTAAACTTCACGGAGGGGTTCTTTCTATAGAAAGTGAGCTCGGCAAAGGCACATCAATACAGATAAGCCTTCCTTTCCAGGGTAATGTAGCATGAAGAAAAAGATAATGGTCATAGATGATGAACCTTTTATCTCGATGATGATTGAGGATAAATTCAAAGATAATTTCCAGGTGCTCTCTATAAGGGATAGTACATATGCCCTTGATGCAATAAAGAGAGAAAGACCTGACCTCATAATTCTTGACTGGATGATGCCACGGATAAGCGGTCTTGATATATTAAAGGCAATAAAGGCAGACCCAGGGCTTAAAGATATACCTGTATTCATGCTCACTGCAAAAGGACAGGAGGATGACGAGCTTGCAGGAATCAAATATGGTGCTGAAAGATACATAACAAAACCCTTCAGCCCAAAAGAGCTCCTTGAGCTCGTCATTGAGAGGATTGGAAGAGATTAGTTCATTAAAAAGAGACCTTGAGCTCACCATAAAGGAACTCTCCGGGACCTATGAAGAGTTATCCCTTCTGTATAGTATAACCTCTGAACTCATTGGCCTTGATGTGGATGAGATAGCCCAAAAGGTCCTCCATCTCGCAGAACGTATCTTTGGATATAAAAACTCTCTTATACTTTTCTTTGATAGGAACAGGGAACTCTATCCAAAGGTCTACAGAGGTGAGATTGACCTTGAAGAGATAACGAGGGAGAAGACTTTGATTGAAAAGACATTGAAGGATAAAAAGACAAAGGCATTCTGCAAACTCCTTAATGGTCAGAAAGAAGATGTATCCATGCTCGTAAGTCCACTGATAGGCAAAAAAACAGAGATAGGAGCCCTTATTATCGTCCAGAGACCTTCAAAGGAATTCTTTGCTAATGAGATAAAGCTGATAAATACCCTTACAGGCCAGGCGGGATTATTTATAGAGAATACGCTTATATATTCTGAGTTTGAAGAACTCCTTACAGGAAGCATAAACTGTCTTATAAAGGCACTGGAGGCTTCTTCATCCTGGACTGCCGGTCATACAGAAAGGGTTGTTCATTATGCAATGGCAATCGGAAGAGAACTCAATTTATCAAGGGCTGAGCTTGAGAGATTAAAGATTGCTGCGCTTCTTCATGACATTGGAAAGATTGGCGTCCCGGACTATATCCTGAATAAGCCAGGGAAACTTGATGAGGAGGAAAGTATAATTGTAAAGGGACACACCATGAAGGCAGAAGAGATACTCCATCCGCTGAGGCCCTGTGGCGATATAATCCAGGGGATAAAATATCATCATGAAAGATGGGATGGCAAAGGATTTTATGGAATCGGAGGAGAAAAAATTCCCTTTATAGCAAGGATAATAGCGGTTGCTGATGCCTTTGATGCAATGACAACAGACAGACCTTATAGAAAAAGACTATCCTTTCAGGAGGCAGCCTCAGAGATTGAAAGGTCCTCTGGAACGCAGTTTGACCCCTTGGTTGTGGATGGCTTTCTCAGATGGTTCAGCCGACAGCATCAAGCCTCCTTATTTTAAGGGATACGCCAAGGGATTCTGCAAGCCTCTTACAGGCATCTATATCCACACCTTCCATCTCCACCACTGTAGCAACAACATGAGGTATATATCTCTTAGCCTCCCTTATAAAGTCAATAACACCCTGATAGGCTCCCTTTATAAGAGGTCTGCAGAGCCTATTATATGTCTCTTCATCCTGGGCATTAAGACTTATTGAGAGAGAATCTACAAGCCCCTGAAGCTCTGGAAGGATATTTCTTTTATTAATCAAATTACCATGTCCATTGGTATTTATCCTAACCTTTCCACCCCTTTGTTTTATCCATTGAGAGACCTCCTTTATTACATCGAGCCTGAGGGTTGGCTCTCCATATCCACAAAAGACAATCTCCTTAAACCTTGTTGGATCACCTATCTGAGCTATAAGCTCCTCTGAAGTGGGTTCCTTCATGAGTCTCAGGTTGTGACCCTTCACATAATCAGTATGGAATCTTATGCAGAAGGTGCAGACATTAGAGCACCTGTTTGTAATATTAAGATAAAGATTATCCCTTATCTTATAGGCAATGGTTGGCTCAGGAAGTGAATTCAGTCTGAAGAATTGCTTTGCATTGACTGTTGTAATCCTGTCTATATCCTCGAGGCTGACCCCTCTTAAGTCTGCCACCTTCCTGGCGGTATGAATTAAAAAGGCAGGTTCATTCCTTTTGCCCCGCTCAGGCACCGGGGTAAGATAGGGCGCATCTGTCTCAATAAGGATAAACTCATCGGGTACCTCCTTTACTATCTCAGGAAGTCTTCTTGAATTAAGGAAGGTAACAGGACCAGCAATGGAGATATAAAGCCCTCTTCTTACTGCCCATCTGGCAAATTCAAGGCTACCTGAAAAGCAGTGAAGCACAGCCCTTCTCACATCAAACTCCTCTATTATCTTCATTGTATCTTCTGCTGCATCCCTTGAATGAATTATTAATGGAAGCTCAACTGATCGGCTCAGCTCTATATGTCTCTTAAAGACCTCTCGCTGGATATCCCTTGGAGACCTGTCCCTGTAATAATCAAGCCCTGTTTCACCCACCGCAACTGCCTTTGGATGCTTCAATATATCAAGGAGTGCCTTATAGGTATCATCATTAAAATCCTTTGCCTCATGGGGATGGATACCAGCAGAAAAATATACAGAAGGAAAATCCTCTGCTATGCTGATAGCCCTTCTGGCATCCTCAAGGTCAGTAGCAACAGTAATAATAATATCAATCCCTGCCATACGGGCCCTCTCAATAACAGAGGCCCTATCTCTATCAAAATCCTTCAGTTCAAGATGGCAGTGGGTATCTATCATGCACCGAATTTTTTCAGCTTGAGGCTATTGGCAAGGACAAGGCTCATAAGATAGACTGTGGGAAAGATGCCGAGTTCTCCCTTTGCACATTCCCGTTCAGTAAAGGAAGAGCTCAGACCTCCAAGCACATAGGGAGAATAAAGTAGCACAGGCACAGGATGCCAGCTATGGGATCTTAAGAGACTCGGGGTGGAATGATCGCCTGTGATAACAAGGACATCAGGCCTCAATGCAAGTATCTCCGGCAGATACTTATCAAACTCTTCAATCTTTTTTACCTTTCCTTCAAAGTCTCCGTCTTCACCATAGGAATCGACCTTCTTTATATGGACAAAAAAGAAATCATATCTATCATAATACTTCTTTAATGCATCTATCTCCTCAGGGATATCACCCTTTACATCAAGGAGATTCATGCCTATGAGCCTTGCAAGCCCCCTGTACATTGGATAGGTGGCAATACAGATGGGCCTCAGTCCATAGGTGCTGCCAAAATCAGGAAGCTCAGGTACCATTGAGATTCCCCTTAAAAGCACATAATTGGCAGTTTCTCTGTTCTTTAAATAAAAAAGTATCCTGTCGAGAAGTTTTTTTATAATCTCGGCAACCCCTTCTGCCTCTACTGAACTAGCCCTGACAGGTAAGGGCTCCCTCCCCTCTTTCTGTGGATCAGTGTCCTCAATATTATCAGAACCAGGTTTCAATGCCTCGGGGAACCTGAGCACAATGGCAAACCTGTGTTCCATCCCTGGTTTGAATATGACCTCAACACCCTCTATCTCTTTAATGTTTTCTGAAAGATATTCTGTGATCTTGGCACTCTGAGAGGTAGGGATCCTGCCAGCCCTCCTGTCAACTATAAGGCCATCCTTTAATGTAGCATAGTTTGCCCTTATTGCTATGTCCCTTCTTGTAAGCTCCACACCAAGTCCAAGGGACTCAAGTACGCCACGACCTATCTGGTATCTAACGGGGTCATACCCGAAGAGGCTCAGGTGACCGGGACCACTTCCAGGTGTTATACCTGGAAACACAGGCATGTGAAGACCGCAGGCAGATATCCTTGCAAGTTTATCAAGCCCGGGCTTATTAGCTGCTTCAAGCTCTGTCCTTCCATTTACAGGAAGACCACCAAGCCCATCAAGCACAACAAAGACTATCTTCCTTTCATTCTTCTGAATAAGGGATTTGATCAGCTCCATTATGGGCCTTCAATCGTGCGGTCATTGCGACCATCTATCCTGTGTCTCTGTGGCACTATCACACCTTTCATGCTGATTCAACGGTATGCCGGTAAATCAGGAGGGGCTTTTCCTTCTTAAGCACCGTATCTTCATTCACTATACACTCCGATACATCCTTCAAAGAAGGTATCTCATACATTACATCCAGCATCAATTCCTCCAGTATAGCCCTCAACCCCCTCGCACCGGTCTTTCTCTGCATTGCAAGCCTCGCAACAGCAGATATGGCTCCATCAGTAAATTTGAGTTTTACATTATCAAGGGCAAGGAGTCTCTGGTATTGTTTGATCAATGCATTCTTTGGCTCTGTAAGGATCTTTATAAGGGCTGCCTCATCAAGTTCATCAAGTGTAGCAACAACAGGAAGCCTTCCAACAAATTCAGGTATCAGTCCATACTTGATAAGGTCCTGAGGCTCCACCTGTCTTAATAGTGATCCGATCCTTTTATCTTTAAAACTTATCACATCTGCACCAAAACCAACTGATTTCTTTCCAACCCTTTTTGCAATTATCTCTTCAAGACCAACAAAGGCACCACCACAGATGAAGAGTATGTTTGTGGTATCTATCTGGATATATTCCTGCTGTGGATGCTTTCTTCCTCCCTGAGGTGGTACATTTGCCACAGTCCCTTCCAGTATCTTAAGAAGTGCCTGCTGGACACCCTCACCTGAAACATCCCTTGTTATTGAAGGATTCTCGGATTTCCTGCTGATCTTATCTATTTCATCAATATAGACTATGCCTCTCTGGCAGCGCTCTATGTCATAGTCTGCAGCCTGTAACAACTTGAGCAGTATATTCTCCACATCCTCACCAACATAACCTGCCTCTGTAAGGGTTGTTGCATCAGCTATGGCGAAGGGCACATCCAGGAGTTTTGCAAGGGTCTGGGCAAGGAGTGTCTTTCCTGTGCCTGTTGGTCCTATAAGAAGGATATTTGACTTCTGAAGCTCCACATCACCAGCATGGGGAGAATATATCCTCTTGTAATGATTATGGACTGCCACAGAAAGGATCTTTTTTGCCCTCTCCTGACCAACAACATATTCATCAAGAAACTGATGAATCTCCCTTGGAGTCGGCAGCCTCATGCCAGAGGCAGGGATTGCCTCATAAACCTCCTCTGCTATTATTTCTCTGCAAAGCTCCACACACTCATCGCAAATAAACACAGAAGGTCCTGCAATGAGTTTTTTAACCTCATCCTGAGGTTTTCCGCAGAAGGAACATCTAAGTGAAGGATTCTTCTTTGCCATCTATCAATACCTCATTTATTCTTTTTTAATGTTGTTATCACAGAATCAACGATCCCATAATTTAAGGCCTCTTCGGCAGACATAAAAAAATCCCTCTCTGTATCCTGCTGTATCTTCTCATAGGGCTGACCTGTATGAGAGGACAGGATTCTGTTAAGGGTCTCTTTCATCTTAAGGATTTCCTTTGCATGGATCTCCACATCAGTGGCCTGACCATAAAATCCACCCATAGGCTGGTGTATCATTATCCTTGAATGGGGAAGGGCATATCTCTTCCCCTTACTTCCTGCTGAAAGGAGCAGGGCTCCCATACTTGCAGCCATACCAATGCAGTAGGTGGCAATATCGCATTTCACATACTGCATGGTGTCATAAATAGCAAGCCCGGCTGAGACAGAGCCTCCAGGCGAATTGATATACACATGGATATCCCTTTCCGGATCCTCTGATTGAAGGAACAATAGCTGGGCAATAACCAGATTCGCTATGTAGTCATCTATTGGTGCACCGATAAAAATTATCCTGTCTTTTAAAAGCCTTGAATAGATATCATAGGCACGCTCTGTCCTGCCTGTCTGTTCTATTACAATCGGTATTATGCTCATTCTTTTAACCTTTCTCTATTATTTTTTTGTGGATGGTGTCAAGGACCTTTTCTTCATAAACAGCCCTTCTTAAGGCATCCCTCTTTTCTTTATCACTCATATAATATTTTACAATAAACTCAGGGCTCACAAGCAACCTCTGACTCAGGTCAACTATATAGGATTTTATATCCTGCTCATTAATCTCAATATTCTCTCTTTCACCAATCACCTCCAGAAGGATGGATGCCTTAACCTTTCTTATAGACTGAGGCCTTAATTCTTCCATGACCTCCTCATCCTTTCTCTGATCATCTGGGACCTGCCTTCTCATGTCTTCAAGGTCTGCCATGAGCTGTTCCTGAAGGAGCTGTTCAGGGATCTCAAAATCAACAGCATCCACAAGTTTATTAAGAAGCTCACCCTTCTGCCTGAAGGCCTCTTCCTTCTCCTTTTTCTTTAAGAGATTCTCCCTTATCCTTGTCTTAAGCATTTCAAGGTTATCAAAACCCACATCCTTTGCCAGCTCATCATCTATCTCCGGGAGTTCTCTCCTTTTAACCTCCTTCACAGTAACCTTTACCTTTACCTTCTTATCAGCGAGGTCCTCATTCCTGAAATCAGGAGGAAACTGGACCTCAAATTCTACAGAATCTGACTTTTTTAAACCGGTAAGTTGCCTTGAAAATTCTTCAGGAAAAAGGTCTGTACCTATCTTGAAGACCTGGTCTGAATAACTTATGTTTAACTCTGGTATCTCATAATCCATGATTACAAGATCATCTTCCCTTACTGGTTCATCAACAGGTTTATATACTGATCTGCTTTCCTGAAGGCCTTTCAGGGTTTCTTCAATCTCGGAGTCATCCACCTTGACCTCTTTTCTTTCTATTACAATAGAATCATAATTTATATCCTTAATATCCGGTCTTACCTCTACAAGAAAGGTGAGTTTAAGTGGAGACTTTCTTTCAAATTTAAACTCCTCCTCAAGAACCGGCATACTGACAGGCCTGATAGCTGTCTCCTGAACAGCCTGTGCATAATATTCAGTAACGATCTCCTCAATAACCTCCTGTTCTATCTCCTTGCCAAATTTTTTCTCAATGATATCAAGAGGCACCTTCCCTGGTCTGAAACCTGGCATCTTTAACTTCTTCTGGGTATCAAGAAGTGCCTTTTTTATCTTCTCCTCAATTGCAATGGCAGGTATCTCAATCTTCAACCTCTTTTTCGTCCCGCTTATGTCCTCAATCTCTACCATTTAATTACCTCCATATCTGTTTTATTCTCTCAGCAGCTTCCTTAATCCTCTTTAGCTCTGCCGTAAGGGCAAATCTTACATATCCCTCTCCTGCATCACCAAAGCCAACACCAGGGGTAGCAAGTACATGGGCCTTTTCAAGCATCTTTTTAACGAAATTAGTTGAATCATATCCATCAGGCACCCTTGCCCATACATAAAAGGTTGCCTCAGGTTTTATGGCCTTGAGGGGAGTGCTCTGAAGACCTTCAAGAAGGGCATCCCTTCTTTCCTGAAACCTCTTCCTCAGTTCAGAAAGGACACTGTCTTCAGTATTCAGGGCAACAACTGCAGCCTCCTGAATTGCCTGAAATACTCCTGAGTCAAGATTTGTCTTTATCTTGCCAAGACCTGCTATGACTTCTCTGTTTCCAGCAGCAAAACCTATCCTCCAGCCCGTCATACAATAGGTCTTTGAAAGCGAATGGAATTCTATCCCGACCTCTTTTGCTCCATCAACACTCAAAAAACTTAAGGGCCTCTTATTGTCAAAATATATCTCTGAATAGGCTGCATCATGACAGACTATGATATTGTACTTTGCTGCAAACTCTATAACTTTCTTAAAGAAATCCTCTTTTGCAGTTGCTGCTGTTGGATTGTTTGGATAGTTTATAAACATAAGCTTTGCTTTCCTTGCCACATCCTCAGGTATGGCGTCAATATCTGGCAGAAAGCCATTCTCCTCCTTAAGGGGCATGAAATAACTCGCACCACCGGCAAAAAGTGTTCCTATGCTATAGACAGGATAGCCCGGAGACGGCACAAGAACTATATCCCCCGGGTTTACAAAGGCAAGGGGGACATGTCCAATACCTTCTTTTGAACCAATCAGTGATAACACCTCTGTGTCAGGATCAAGCTGTACATTAAACCTCCTTTTGTACCACTTAGCAACTGCATCCCTGTAACTCTGCATCCCCTCATAGGATGGATAGCGATGGTGCTCTGGTTTTTCAACTGCCTTTTTCATTGCCTCCACAATATGCTGGGGAGTGGGGATATCAGGATCCCCGATACTCAGGTCAATGAGGTCAGCACCTTCTTGAAGGGCCTTCCTCTTCATTGCATCAATACGGGCAAAAAGATATGGTGGCAGATTACGCACCCGATCAGCAAGCTCAATATGCAAAGAATACTTCACAGGCACCTCCTCAGGATTTGAAAGTTGAATTAATAATTATAATATTTAAGACCATAGAGTTTCAATTACACAAATACGACGTGTGGTTACTATATTGAAATGTCACACATAATTACTATTTTAAAATGTCACATATATGGTAGTCTCCTTCTTAAGTAGGTAGCCGAAGGCTTCCAGCCTGCGATGTCAAGCAAGTCCTGCACCTCGTAGGTGCAGTTTTTTGTGATAAAGCCTAACACTATGTCGGGGGTGCTCAATTGGAGACTGTGAGGCGATCATAATACCATATTCCTCTGAGGAGACATGGCAATGAGGAAACACCTTTTTTAATGAATTATAAATGGTTCCATTTAATCTTTGAAGTGGTCTGACTTTTCCAATGCCTGATATAAGATCTGGAAGAGTTGACTTTATCCTTTCCATAGGAAGGGGTGTTTCACGGGGGTGAAGCTTGTCTTCACCCCCGTGCTGAAGTACCTAAGGATCTGGCACCTCAAGTTCCTGCTAAGCAGGAATGTCCGAAGACAAAGTAGTGCGACAGAGCGACAGAACGACAGTGCGACGTAAGGGTGTTCTGTGTAGTCTATTGCACTATCGCACTATGGTGAGGCAACCTGCCAGTAAGGTAAAACTTGCACCTCGTAGGTGCAGCTTTTTGTGAATAGGTGCAGTTTTTTATGATATTTTCCAATGCAAGCTGTGATACTCCTACAGCAGCAGGAAGTTTCATAAGAAGCCAGATCGAGACAATGCAGGCAAAAAAGAGGACATGGTAGACCAGGTGCAGCAGGGCTAGAAGGCCAGCCCTGCTGTAAGATAGGTATAATGGAAGGGAATTTTTTCTATAGAATAGATGCTGTATCTAAGAGATGATACGAACCTTTTATAGCCATACTTAAGTTCCAGTCCATAACCCAGATTTGTTGTATTATAGAGCTTTTTCTTTCTTTCAATGTTAGCTATTTTAAATTCGAAATCTACATGGCCATCTATGGGAATAAACGCCTCAGCCATGAATTCAAGCATATGGGGACCAGAAGCCTCTTTAAAAAACAATCCCTGTGATATATAGAGCTCTTCTATTTTAAGGTCAAACTTACCTTTTATTTGGGGGTATGCAGTAGGTCCACCTGTTGCATCCATATGTGTAATCCTGTAGACAGGTCCTATATAGATACTTTCAAAAGTAATACCTGTTCTAACAGTTGCAGTACTTATATTCCATGATGATTGTGTTCCGTATTTTTCTATTCCTTCCTTATCACTGATAGTACCAATAGCTTCTGTCCTTACCTGTAAATCATTGCCAAGTTTTATATAATTTACTGCCCTTAAGCCATATAGCTTGTAATACAGTTTTATAGTACCTTCTTCATATCCGATATTCTTAACCACTGCAGTTCCTGTGACAGCCTCTACATGCGTTTCAGCATAGGAAGCACCGTAAAAAACTGCTGTGATCATAAATACGATCAGTAAAGTAATAAGCTTCTTCATGTTGCCTCCTTTTTACTCTATAAGTTTTACATCTAATGAATTGCTTTTTGACCTCTTGGTAAATATGTCCCATCAGCAAATTGACTGCCTTCACAGGTCATGTCTGGCATTGGTACATTTTGTGCCGATACAGGCGAAAAAAACCATGATAAAAAATAAAAGAAGGCATAAAAGCTCTACTGCAACCCTAATATACTGTCCTTATGAATACTTTATCAACACACTAATCTATACTGACGGTTTCTGTCTCCATCATAACCACCATTCACTCTCACCTAAGACATATTCTTCTGTCGGCAGTTTCTCTAAAAGTCTTTAAAGGCTGTTCCCCAACAGCAATAGTATAAGTATGCTCGCCAGTATCCCCACTTTAGCAGCAAGTATACCATATATTGCTTATAATTAAAAAGAGTGAAAGATTTGTGTGGTTACTATATTGAAATGTCACACATAATTACTATTTTAAAATGTCACATATTTGGTAGTCTCCTTCTTAAGGATAAGAACATTTTAAGGAGGAGGCTATGCAGAAAAGATACATTATCACGAGGAAGAGATGAAAAGGTATGAAGTTTTAAGGGATGATGAGGATTTATTATAAAACTGTTGCTCTGTGGTCAGCTAACCTTTCCCATGCTATTATTTTATCCATAATTTTCAGAGGGATAAGAATCTATATTGACCTATCTTTTCACTCAGAAGCCCGAGGAAGGTAAATAAGGAAAATATGGCAAATATACTGAATGACTTAATCAGTTGCTTACTTTAAAAATCAGTTATCATTCAACATTTATCTGTCCTGAAGGACTTTTTCCCGGGCCCCATGACAGGACCCGGGAAGTTTCTTTATCCAAGCCCTGAATGGGCCTTCGCAATCCTGTCAAGCTCACGCCTTGCAGCCATATCCATAAGGACACGCTCTGTGCCAAATCTTCCTGGCTCGTATTTCCTGAGTTTTAGTGCAGCCCTTGCATTGTCAATATACTGGAGTGCAAGCTGTAACATCCTTTCAGGATCAGGCTCAAAATACATGGAACCCTTGAATCTCTCCCACCAGACCTCTGTCATTATCCTTGTAACCTCTTTAGAGGCACCAACTGGTGATTCTCCGCCAAAGATAACCGGAACACCTGATGCAGCAAAATAGGCACCTATAGCAATTGCCTTTTCACTCATCCACTCAGGGGCAATACCAACTGCAGGCATACCACCTATCTCATCAGAGAGACCTCCTTCATGTGCCATGGCAGTTGCTATGGTAAGTATTCTTGAATTGTCAACACAGGCACCAACATGAAGTATCGGTGGTATTCCAATTGCCTCGCAGACCTCCCTCAAGCCCGGTCCTGCATGCTCAAGTGCCATCTCTGGTGTAAGATAACCTGCAGTTCCACAGGCAGCAGAACCACAGCCTGTGGAGACAATAAGGACATCATTTTTTATGAGCTCTATTGCGAGGAATCTATGAACCCCTGTTGATGGAACCCTTGGATTATCGCATCCTGCAAGTCCCACAACTCCACGGATCCTTCCAGCCATTATTGCATCATTAAGTGGTCTGAAGGAGGCACGCCATCTTCCACCCTGCATGTATTCAATGTATTCATGGGAGAATCCTGCAATAACAGGATATCTATCAGTAACATAACCACCTTTTGTCTTTCTGTTAGGGAAATTATCTATTGCCAGTTTTACAATCTGCCTTGCTATCTCCTTTGCCCTGTGCTCATCATATTCAATGTGAATGGCACCTGGTATCTTTGCCTTCTCTGATGTGGTAATAACCTTTGTGTGGAATCTCTTTGAAAGCTCTGCAATAGCCGGCATTATGCACTGCACATCCACTGTAATGGCATCAACAAGGCCTGTCATGATGCCGAGTTCCTGATTCGTAAATCCACCTGCAGTTGGAATACCATGCCTCATAAGGACCTCATTGGCTGTACAGCACATACCACCAAGGTTTATTCCCTTTGCACCTTTTGATCTTGCATAGGCGATCATCTCTGGTTCTGATGCCACATCCACTATCATCTCTGCAAGGGATGGCTCATGACCGTGGACTACAAGATTCACCTCATCCTCCTTGAATATTCCAAGGCTTGCCTCTGCCTTTACAGGCCTTGGTGTTCCAAAAAGGATATCTGTCACATCAGTGGATATCATACATCCGCCCCAGCCATCTGCAAGGGCTGTTCTTAAGCCATGAAGAAGGAGGCTGTCAGGATCGTGGTCAACACCCACTGATGTCCTGTGCATTGCCTCTGCAACCTCTCTGTCTATATTTCTCGGGACAATACCCCATTTCCTCCATCTTTCCTGTGTCTTCTTTGGTGCCCTCTTTATATAATTAAGCTCTCCTTTCTGCCTTGAATAATCCTCAAGGAATTTTAATGCCACATCCCTTGCAACTTCCTTTACAGGTCTTCCCTCAAATTCAACACCAAGTATCTCTGCCACTCTGTAAAGTTTTCTTACATCCTTTATCTCAAAGTCCTTTGTCTCTCCAAGACTCACCGCCAGGAGTGTAAGGACCATGTCCCTTGCATGGTCACTGTGGGCAGCTGTTCCTGCAGCAATCATCCTTAAGAAATTTCTCGCCACTACTGTTGAAAGGGGTGCACCACATACTCCCTTTGCCTCTTCCTCAGCATTTGGACCCACAAGCCTGCATGGACCCATATGACAGTGCTTGCAACAGGCACCTGTCAGTCCTATTGGACATGGCTTGAGTCTTTCTGCCCTTTCAAAACAGGTCTCAAGCCTCTGGGATTCTCCCCATTCTATAATCCTTTCTGCTGCTTCATTTGCGCTCTTTATAAGTTTTTTATCCATGATATTGCCTCCTTTCTTCATAAGTTTTTTATCCATGATGCCTCCTTACTTTATCATTGGCTCCATCTCAAGGGCTGGATGCCCCACCTGTGTAAGAAACTCAAGGAGTTTTTCTGAATCCTCACATATGGTCTCATCAGCAATCTTTTCAAGAAGGTCAGGAACACCCTCTTCCTCTGCCCTCTTTTTAAAGGCCTCTCTTATCCTTTCTTTAAGTGCCTTTGGCATCCATACTATCCTCTTTAATCCACCATCTCCATAGAGGAACTTTTTACTTGTAATAAAATTCACTCCTATGCCCATGAATCCTGGTGTCTGCATTCCACCACCTACAGTCCCGGCAAGTGTGGAAAATTTCATTCCTATTGGAGTCATCCCTGTATGACCCCTGTTTACAATCATCACACCATTTGCCTCAGGAATGATCGCAACGATACATTCAAAGCATCCACAGGATGTCATGGGGTTTTCCATTATGGTATAAAGGTTTAATGTCTCAACAGCACCGCCAGAGGCCTTTTTAAGATATTCATCCACACCAGTGTACCTGCCATAGGTTGGGTCAATAAGCTCTCCTTTCGGCACAGGCTGGTTACCACCTGTAGGGTCTATCTCAAAGGCTGCCTTTGCATCAAGCCAGTTGTAGGCACCGCAGAGCCCGAGCCTCTCAGGTGTTATTACACAGACATGGCTTGGTGCAAAGCTCTGACACAGCAGACATGAATAGAATGTATCAACCGCCTCATCTGTAAGGGTACCAAGCCTCTGATCCCTTTCCCTGTAGGCCTGTCTTGCCTCTTCCATTACCCTTAATACATCAGCCTCTTCTGTATATAAAGTGACCTGAACCTTATCAACAATGGAGCTGAATCTATTCTTCATCATGGTGGTCTGTATAATTCCAAGATGCTCAAGGGTTATACCTGCATTCTTTGCAGCATGGCTTATCCTTATCCAGTTTATATCCCTCTGGCCCATATGCCAGAGCCCCTGTGCCTCATTGATATTGTGATGGACCTTCCTTTCTATAACTGCCTCAAAATCCTTCTGCATCTTTCTTCCGGCTACCTCTATAACTATTCCAAGTGGCATCTGACCACCCTTTTCATAACGCTCCTTCCAGTTATCACCAACAATTATTACTTTTCCATCCTCTATTTCATCAAGCTCCCTCATCCTCACCCATTCAAAGGCAGGTGTCCTCTGACCACCGAATTCTATGAATGTATCTTCCTTTCTTATCCTCTCACCTTCAAAGGCCGGACCATAGGAGACAGGTATAGGTGGCTTTGTAACTATTACCTTAAGACCTCTGACTTCTATTGCCTTCTGCACGATCTTAGAATGGTCAAGCTCCCTGTCAACCTCTTCATAGGTGCAGACACCTGTTGGATGTATTACAGGTACCTCTGTATCGCAAATAGCAGGATATCCCATATTTATTGCACCTGCTCCTGTTGACCACTTAATGTCATCAAGCTCACCAAGCACCAGTGCAAAGGCAAAGACCCTGTCCTTTGTATATTTAAGATGGGCCTTATAATCTCCAGGCTTATTACCACCAAATATCAGAGATGCCCTTATGGACCAGTCAAGGGCATAAAGTGTGTGTTCTGTATCAGGACCAAGGGGAACAATATAGGTGTCCCATCCAAGCTCTACTTTTTTATTGAGAAGCTGTTTTGTTACACTTGTAAGGTTTCCATTTTTATCATGGGCCTGTCCTGAGAGGAATATAAGGATATTCTTTTCCTGAAGCTCCCTTACTATATGGACAGCTATATCCTCATCAGGTGCAGCACCAATAATTGCAGCAAATCCGGGCATCCTTCCATCAACAAGCTGTATACCAAGATTCCTCTGAATCGTATCAGTAATAAATCCATTATAGACATACCCAGTATCAGGGTCTTTTGCAGGCTCCTGTCCATTAATATATCTCAGGGCAAGCAGGATCTCCTCAGCAAAGAGTGTTGCCATTCCTGAATCAAGTGCCTCTCCAAGATAGGGCCTCCAGATATGGTCTTCTGGTTCAGGATGAAGGAGCTCCTTTGCAAATCCAAGGGCTACCTTCATATCCTGAAGGGTCTTTACAGGAAAACCAGTAATTGCATAAACCATTGGAAGGTAAAAGGCTGTATCAGGAAATTCAAACTGAAAATCTTTCCCTTTTTCGCTGATTGCCTTTTCAAGGGCCTCTTCCGCCTCTTTTACGAGCCTGTGTGCTCCCCTGATAGCTGCTGAGGCAATAATCTTGGACATCTCTACCTCCGAATTTATTAAGTTTATTATTAATTATTTAACTTAATTCTGTCAACTCATCCTCTGCCTCAAAAAGGCAGGGATACCATTTGCCTCCTTTGGACCGACTGTCACCTTCCAGCCAGGGAGTTTTTCCTCTATTGCTCCGCTCAAGATAGCCACATACCCAGGAATGATGAGCTCCCTGTGGCTGATCTCATTTTCTATCCCGCTTTCCTTTATAAACTGGGCTATCTTCGCTGCAGTAAATTTACCTGCTGCCCAGGCTGTAAGCACAGAAAGTCCCTCACAGTCCATAACAGCGAGTCTTGAAGGAACCTTGCTATTTTCAATCTCACCTGAGACAATAAAATATGTAAGGGAGAAGTTTGTTGTAATAAGCAGTGGTGACTCCGGTCTTGGTTCTCCGATCTTGTATACCTTCTGTTCCACCTGCATGGGTACCTGGGGATCTGTATAGATGTTCTGCCTGAGGGTAAAGAGGCTCAGGTTCTTCCACTTCTCAACACTGCTGAGCACCACTATGGATGAATATTTCATAACCCCAAGGGAAGCTATAAGTGCCTCAAGTATCTTATCCTCCCTCTGGCAGAAGTTTATGACAGGGTATCCAAGGGGCTTAAAGTTCTTCTTGAGTGCAGCCCTTCTTATCAGAGTATTATGCTCAATGATATCCTTTGCCTTCATTGCACCACTATCAATCACGAGGTCCTCCACTCCAAGAGACTTTATCTTTTCTGTAAGTGAAGATAATGCCTCAAGGCCATCAGCCTTCACACCAAGAGGTACCTTATAGGTCTTTGCAATATTTGCCATCTGTTCTGCATTATCTTTGTTAGCCCCATAAAGAAGAGGCCTCCGGGAAGCAACGATCTTCAGTGTAGCCTCTGCTGCCTCAGGATTTCCTGTAGCGATTATCAGGGGAACATTCGGCGCCTTTTCTGAAACATTTTTTACAACAGCCTCAAAGCGTGAAGCCTCTCCAGATACATTATTTATAAGTATAGCGTCAATCCTGAGTTTCTGACCAACCCTTTCAATCTCTGATGAAAGCACATCCTCCACCACTGAATTAATCCTGTCATCACTTTCTGTATCCTTAATCTCAACGGCAAAGGCTGCAGGATTTACAAACTTCTTTTCATGTCTGAAAAGGACCATCTCCTCACCCATCTTCAATGTCCTGTCACCGGAGCCAAAACTCACAGGCCTTATGGGTGGTGCCGAGGCTTCACCGAGAATCCTCTTTGCCTCTTCAGAGACATCAGGACACTGATCAAGAGATGCCTGCCTCTGGGCAAGCTTCATTGCAAAGGCAAGACATGTGGGATGTCCGCATTTCTTACAATTGGTCTTTGGAAGAAGTTTAAATATCTCTACACCTGTAAGGGCCATCTTTACCTCCTTATTGCATTAATTCATCAATAAATCTCTCCACCGCCACTACAGCCTCTGGATGTCTCATAATAAGAAGCTCTGCACCTGCCACAAGCATTGCTGCTGCTGTAACAGCCTCCCAGGTTATGGACCTCTCCTTGAGTGAACCCCAGGATGGAAGTTCTGTCTCACTTGCCTGTGTCTCCTTAACCTTCCACACATAGGTGCCCACATCACCAAGCAGCGGTGGTTGCATAACAGCATCATTCTGTGTGAGTGCAGCAAGCCTGATCCTTTCCATAACAGAATAGGTATATTCTATCCCATACCCAAGGGCTGAACACATGGGGTCTGTTATAAGCCTTTCTTTCGGAAACCCCATCTGTGTTATAAGAATATTGAGCTGTTTTGAGAGATTTATGTCAAGCTCGGACATGGCAATAAGCTTGTGATTATGAGCCATGGCAGCAGCAGTAATGGTCTTGTAATTTCCCTCCTGAGCCTTACCAATAATGCAGTTCCTGTCTTTTGCCGCCTCCGCCACTGCCACAAGTACCTCGGAGTCCTTCTCCACATGATTGCTCCCGAGGATAATAAGTGGAACCTTTATGGCTGAAAGTACATCGCTGACAACCTTTTTTGCCTCCTCTGGCCCTTTATTCTCTCTATCAGGATGGGTTCCTATGAGCCTAAGGGCTATTGCCTTTGCATTGAGTTTATCTTCACAGAACCTTGCCCAGGAGACAGGATCAGATGATACACCTTCATAAACTGACCTCACAGTTTCAGGCCAGTCCTCTGGTGGCACATCCTGTATCTCGTAGGCAATAACAGGTCTATGAGGTACCGTCCCCTCAAAGGAATGAAAAGGAAGGACATTCTCACCACCAAAACTTATGGCTTTATCCGTACCAATGGTGACCTCAAAGACCTTTCCTGAAAATGTTTCTTTTGGTGCAACAAATGCCATTTTTACCTCCGTTTACATCTCTAAATAAGAATGGGCATAAAGGGTCTTGCCCAGAATTATATCAATGGTCTTTTTCATAACCATCTCTTTTTTTGGATCTCCAATATTGTCTCCAAAAAGCACTTTCTCAAAAAGCGGCCTTTCCTCCATTGCCTCTGCCATTTCTTTTGGATCAGCTATTGCTGCATCAAGACCGGCATCAAGGAGCATGAGGAAATAATATTTATTAATAACAGGTCTCAATTGTTTAGGACAGCCATTAGAAATATTACTCAGTCCAACAACGGTCTTCATAGGAGGGTCATTCATCTCCTTAAACATCTTTATTGCCTCAATGACCTTCTGGGCATGGTCCTGTGAAGTAGCAATCTGAAGGACAAGTGGATCCAGATAGAGGTCTTCAAGAGGCACACCATATTCCATAGCCCTTGCCATTATCTCTGCAGCTATTGCAGCACGCTCTTCTGCATCTGCTGGAAGACCACCCTTGCCAACCGTAAGCCCTATTATCTGACAGTTATACCTTGCAGCAAGCTCAAGCATGGGAAATCTCTCGGGGTCATTAGAGGTTGAATTAATAAGAGGTCTACCCCATTGATTGTTATGAACCTTAAGGCCTGCCTCTATGGCCTTATAATTTGTTGTATCAAGACAAACAGGTAATGGCACAACCTCCTGGATTGTTGTAACCATCCATTCCATAAGAGCCTCGCCACCGTCTTCAGCAGGTCCGATATTCGCATCTATCATCCCGGCTCCTGCCATCCACTGCTCCTTGGCTATCTCCTGGATAGGGGCCTTATCCCTTTTCAGCATCGCCTCCCTTACCCGCTTTGCAATAATACTGAGCTTTTCCCCTATAATGAGCATCCATACCTCCTGTTCATTGCAGGTTTAAAACTGAGTATCACTGTTCAGGCTGCCTGAACAGTGAAAATGGATTCTCCACTGTAAAATCTTAAGTCTATAAGAATAGCATAAACTCTTTTTAAAGTAAAGATTTTTTAGAATTTTTTTATCTTATAAACTTATAATTGCAACCAGGGGTAACAGCGGTTACTTTTTTTCAATAATCTGGCTATCTTTTTTAAATATCCAGATAATGCTGAATGTCCTTTCCTGATAAGCCCTTATCAGACCGAGTTTAATAAGCTCAAGGATCGCAAGGAATGTCACAATAAGGCTATCTCTGGTTTTTAAGCCATCAAAAAGGTCATCAAAGCTAACAGATTCTCTTTGCTCAAGTATATTAAGGATATGGGATATCCTGTCCCTGACAGTAAGGGTTTCGGCAGTTATTTGAATGGTTTCAGGTGGAAGCCTGTCAAGCAATCTTTTAAAGGCAGTGAGGAGGTCAAAGATATTCACATCAAAAAGAAGAAGCTCCTCTGGTTCCTCCTCAAGGCTCATGGAAGGCCTGGATAGAACACCAGACCATTCTTCCTCCCTTTCCTTCAAACCAAGGGCTGCCTCCTTCATTGCCTGATATTCTATAAGCCTTTCAACAAGCTCAAGCCTTGGATCCTCCTCCATGACCTCTCCTGATTCATCCTTTGGAAGGAGCATCCTTGATTTTATATAGATAAGGGTAGCAGCCATAACAAGGAACTCTGATGCGATATCAAGATTCAGTTCCCTCATCATCTCAAGGTATTCGAGATATTGTCTTGTGATGAGGGCAATGGGGATGTCATAAATATCAATCTTATTTTCTCTTATTAAATGAAGTAAAAGATCAAGCGGCCCTTCAAAAACAGGTATCTTAACACTATAAAGTAGGTCCTGAGTCTCTGAAATGCTGGGACTTCGGGTAATCATATCCTGCCTGATTTCTTCCATTTAAAAAGTTTAACCCGAAGGGGTTTAAAAACTCAACAGCCCAGAATGGCAGGTATAAAATTATGATATACTTTAACATGGAACTTAAAGATATTGCAGAAAAGTTTGATCTTGACTTTATACTCCTTTTTGGCTCAAGGGCAAAAGGGAGGCAGACAGAGGAAAGTGACTTTGATATCGCTGTCTATGGAAGACACATTCTTTCTGAAGAAGAAAAAATTGTCCTTTCCAGTGAATTGAGCTATATATTGAAGTCTGAAGATATAGATGTTGTAGATATTAAAAATTCATCACCCCTGTTGAGAAAAAGGATATTTGATAGCTATAAGGTCCTTTATTGCAGATCAGCTTTTTTACTTTATCAGGTTGAACTGGCAAGCCTTTATGAATACAATGAGGCAAGGATTCTTTATGAAATGAGGCATGAACGCTTAAAGGCATTTATAAATGATTGATAAAGAATTCATAGAACAAAAACTTTCTTATATCCAGACTCATTATTATGAAATGGAAAGGCTTCTTTCTTTTACTGATGAAGAGATTAAAAAAGATTTTATAAAGCTACGGGCTTTTGAAAGAATCCTTCAGCTCATAGTGGATGAGATCATTGATATAAATAATCATATAATTCGTTATACTCCTCTGAAATTACCACCTGATTTTCAAAGTGGCTTTACTATACTGGCAGAAAATAACATCATCCCTGAAGGTTTTGCAAAGAAGATTGCACCCGTAGTTGGCCTGAGAAACAGGCTGGTTAATAGATATGAAAAGATAGATTTAGACTTGATGCTCCAGAGCATTCGGAAAAACAAAGAGGATTTCAAAGAATACATCAAATATATATTTTATTTTTTGGAAAAGGGTGGATAAGAACTATCCTCTTTCTGCAATAAATAGATTCACCGCCCCACAGGTTAAAGACCTGACCTCAAGCACCTTAAATCCATTATTTTTAAGGAGCTGGAGGAATTGACCTTTATTGTAAAATCCCTCTATGGATGCTGGAAGATACTTATAAGGCACAGGGTCTCCCACGATAAGTCTGCCTGCAAGGGGTATTATCTTAAAAACATAAAACTTCCACAGTGGTGCGAAAAACCTGTTTTCTGGTTTCATCAGCTCAAGACATATAAGCCTTCCGCTATACTTTAAAACCCTGTGGATTTCTCTCAATGCCCTTGAGGGCTCGGATATATTTCTTATTCCAAAGGCTACAGTAACAGTATCAAAGGTTTGAGAGGGGAAAGGGATATCCCTTGCATCAGCCCTTAAAAAAGACAGATTCCCAGGGTTATTCTTAATCTTCTGCCTTGCAACCTGGAGCATGGTATCATTTATATCAATTCCTTTTACCGAACTCTGTTTGAGCCTTTTTGAGATGAGAAAAGCCAGCCTTCCTGTACCTGTGCATACATCAAGAACATCCTCTCCTGGATTTATATAAGAGGTAACCTTTCTTCTCCAGTAATTATCCAGACCAAGACTGAGGAATGTGCTAAGGAAATCAATATGAGGAGCAACAGTGGAAAAGATATTCTTTATAAATTCATCCCTGCTCACGGGATATTATAACTGAATAAATAATTTATAATAAGCCTAAAATAAAACTGGAGTTTAACAGCTCAGGCTTTATGAACTTCACCTGAGCTGAAAGGCTACTCTCCCTTATACCTTAAGCCTATTAAAGATATCAGCTCCCAGTAGAATTATCTGACCCTTACTGCTCGAATATTTCTGACCTGTGATTTTATACCTTAAACCACCACTCCTGCCTCTTTAAGCCAGAGGAGTCTTGAGCCCTTTATTACTGAGGTATTGAGGGATTCTATGAATCTCCTTGCATCAATGTCATAGCCTTCTTTCTTCTTAAAGGGTGAAGCCTTTACCTTCTTTGGCAGTTTTATTAGCTTTTTGACCTCTGTTGATTTTGGCAGCTGAAGTGTTGCCTTCATAGTCTTTGCAAGGTCCTTAAGAATCTCTCTATGAGTCTTTACATCAACAGGTTCTATCACCCTGTTTAAGCTCCTCAACCTTCCAAGATAGTCCAGTATTGTTCCATCCTGCTCAAGATAGGTTGTCACAGGAAGGACAATGTCTGCAGCCTGTGCAAGCTCTGTCATGTAGGAGCCTTGATAGATAAGGACCTCTACATCTGGCCTTGACTTAAGTGGTACATCGCCTATTACATAAAGAAGTTTAACTCCTCCTGATGCCATCTCCTTTATAGTCTTTTCCTGAGGAGTTATCCCCATCAATACCACTCCCTTTGCATTTGCCTCAAGCGGGACTGATATTGCCTTTCCTTTAATAAGCTCAAGGTTTGCTGAGGCATTATAAAGCCTTGGAGAGCTGAGTATAAGAGGTGATCTCGAATCTGCCAGTAGCCCCGCTATCTTTTCAATCTCTTCGGAGACCGCTGCGCCTGATGCCACTTTAATAAGACCGCTATCTTTTGAAAGACCTTTATCAATCAGTGCCTTTGCTATGGCCCTTAAGGTCTCTGCCTCATCTCCTTTAATACTCACTGTTGCTATTGATGAAAGTGGTATATCCTCTGAATTTATCACCACAAGCTTTGCACCAGCATTGACCTTTTTCCTTATTATTGCATCAAGGGAGGCGAGTGCCCTTGTCCACTGAGAGGGATTAAGGTCAACTACCATCAGCAGGTCTGCCTCTCCTATATCAGCCTGTGATGAGATAAGGCTATCTCTGTCTCCATAAAGACTTACTGTGGAATCAAGGTTCTTTGATCTTGCCACCTTTGAGACAAAGTTCTTTATTGTAAGGGCATCTTCATTTGTAATAGAGCCTGTTGTAATGAAACCTGAGTCCCTGCCAGCCTTTTTAAGGGCCTTTGCTACTGCCTCAAAGGCCTCCTGCCATGTGGCTTCTCTGAGCCTTCCCTCCTCTCTTATTAAAGGTGTCCTCAGTCTTTCATGTGATTCTATAGAGTCATAGCCAAATCTTCCATAGGCACAGATGTATCTTTCAGGGGAGGCTTCAGATGCACCAGCGTTTATCTTCATTATACGATTATTGAGTCTGCTTACAGTAATGCTGCAGGCACCGCCACAGAGAAGGCATATAGAGCTCTCCCTTTCATAATCCCATTCTCTCCCCTTACGCCATCTGTCTGCCTCAAGTATGGCATTCACAGGGCAGACATCTATACAGCTTCCGCAGAAGGTGCAACCTGATTCCTGAAGGGGTCTGTCAGCTGCAGTGGTAACCTTTGCACCCACACCCCTACCCATAAAGTCAAGGACATTTGTTCCCTGTGCCTTGCATATCCTCACACACCGCCCGCAGAGGATGCAGTAATCAGGGTCACGCTTTATAAAGGGATTCCCTTCATCAGGAGAAAAACCAAATCTCTTTCTTGTGAAGCTTGACTCCTTTATCTCAAAACCGTATGCATAGTCCTGAAGTTTGCATACACCAGCCTTTGTACAGGTCATGCAGTCAAGTGGATGCATTGAGACAATAAGGTCTATGACAAACTTTCTTATCTCCTCTATCTCAGGAGTTGATGTCTTTACAACCATGCCATCCTTTACCCTGGTAGTGCAGGCAATCACAGGTCCTTTTGTACCCTCTATCTCTACCATGCAAAGCCTGCAGGCACCTATCCCACGCATTCCCTTTATATAGCAGAGATTCGGTATATGCATACCTCCAAGCTCTGCTGCCTCTATCAGGTTCATTCCCTCAGGAACCTGTAATGTCTTACCATTAATTGTGATATTCACAAGGTTTGCCATCTATGCCTCCTTTTCATTCTATTTTCCTGCAGGTGCTGTTGTCTTTTCAAATACCGCCCTGCTTTCAAGGACAATAGCTCCTGTTGGACAGACCTTTATGCACTCACCACACCTTGTACATCTTCTCTGCCTTATCTCAAAAGGAAGATAACCACTTAAAAAGGGCTTTCTCTTTTCTCCAAGTATTGCATTAAATTTGCATACATCCTGGCAATCACCACACATTATGCAGAGCTCTGGCCTGATCCTGTAGCGGATATGACCCCTGCACTCCATCTGAGGACATTCTCCTTTTGTATGGCTATCAAAGACATCTGAATCCATCCATTCAAGGACATATTTAGCTGTATTCTTACCCTTCATGCACATAGAGGCTGTAAGCATATAGTTCATGATCTTCCTGAGTGCCTTTATATCAGCCTCAGAGCCTTCACCATTTACAAGTCTTTCAAGCCTTATCCTTGCCTCGTATGTTCCCATCTCACAGGGAAAACACCTTCCACACATAGGGCCATTTAAAAACTCAGTAATATAATAAAGGGACTTTCCCACAGGACACTTTACTGTGTTGTCAGCCTCTTTTTTTATGTCCTCAACCTTTTTTTCCTTAATCTCTGTCATAAACACCTCACCTTATTTTGCCACTGTCCTCTTTGCCTTTTCTATCTTCACCGCTCCTATTGGACAGGCAAGATAGCAGGCTTTACATTTCGTGCAGTAGTCCTGGTCTATAAAGTATCTATCTTTTGTCACCTTTACCGCATCATAGGCACAGGCCTGTTTACAGAGACCGCACTTAAAACAGGTCTCCTGATCAATGCTGAATACCCCGAGCCCCTTACAGACCTTTGCACGGCAGTACTTATCATATATATGCTCTTCATATTCTTCCCTGAAGTATCTTATAGTGGAAAGCACTGGATTGGGTGCGGTCTGACCGAGTCCACACAGTGAACCCTTCTGCACTAGCCCTCCGATTTCTTCCAGCCTTTCAATATCTCCATCTATTCCCTCACCTGAACATATCCTTTCCATAATCTGAAGCATCTGGTATGTGCCAATCCTGCAGGGTGGGCACTTTCCACACGATTCAGACTGTGTGAAGCTCAGGAAATATCTTGCCACATCAACCATGCAGGTATCCTCATCCATAACAACCATTCCACCAGAACCCATCATGGAGCCTACCTTTGTAAGGGAGTCAAAATCAACAGGCATATCAAGGAACTGCTCAGGGATGCATCCACCAGAAGGACCACCTGTCTGGACTGCCTTAAATTTTTTGTCTCCTATGATGCCTCCTCCTATGTCAAATATTATCTCCCTCAGGGTTATTCCCATGGGAACCTCCACAAGCCCTGTGTTCTTCACCTTACCTGTAAGGGCAAAGACCTTTGTCCCGGGAGAGTTCTCTGTTCCGATGCTCCTGAACCAGTCTGCACCTTTTTCTATTATCACAGGCACACAAGCGTAGGTCTCAATGTTATTAAGATTCGTTGGATAACCCCAGACTCCTCCACCTGGCTCAGAAAGCCTGGGTGGTCTTGGCCTGGGGAATCCCCTCTCTCCTTCAATAGATGCAACAAGGGCAGTGGACTCACCACATACAAAGGCGCCAGCACCCTCACGAATATCTATGTCAAGGGAAAAATCTGTTCCAAGGATATTCTTTCCAAGCAGTCCAAGCTCCTCTGCCTGTTTGATTGCAATCCTCAGGTGTTTCACTGCAAGGGGATATTCATGCCTTACATAGATAAAACCATATCTTGCACCAATTGCATAGGCACAGAGAAGCATTCCTTCAAGAAGGCTATGGGGATCTCCCTCCATTATTGCCCTGTCCATAAATGCACCAGGGTCTCCTTCATCACCATTGGCAACAACAAATTTTATATTACCTGGTGCCCTTTTTGTATGCCTCCATTTTTTACCTGCTGGAAAGCCTGCTCCACCCCTTCCCCTAAGGTTTGCCCTGTCCACCTCATCAAGGACCTGATCAGGTGTCATCTCTGTAAGTGCCTTTTCAAGTGCCCTGTAACCACCAACCGCTATATAGTGATAGATGTTTGTTGGGTCAATCTTATCATTGTTCCTCAGGGCAATCCTCACCTGCTTTTTATAAAAGGGCATGTCCGTCATATGAGGAATGGGTTCACGAAGGATATCTTCTCTAAAAAGATTCTGTCTGAAGGGCATCCCTCCAATAAGTGTGTAACTTACGAGCCATTTCGCATTTTCAGGATTTACCCTTTGATAATATATGTTATGGGGCTCTATACGAAGATTTGGTCCCCCCTGACACATACCCTGGCAGCCTGTTTTTATAATCTCAAGTTCAATCCCCCTCGCCCTTGTCTCGGTCTCAAGGGCATCTATCACCTTTGCTGAACCAGAGGCCATGCAGGCAGTACCACAGCAGACCCTTGCCCTTGGCTTTTCAGCAAAAAATTCTGCTGAAAGTCTCTCTCTGAGTCTTCTTAATTCATCAACGCTCTTAAGCCTTTCCATAGATTACCTCTTATTTCTCAGCCTTTACTGTCTGTATGATCTCTTCTACCTTTTTGGGACTGACTGAACCTATAACCTCTTCATTTACCGTGACAACAGGTGCAAGTCCACAACAACCCACACAGCCAACTGTCTCAAGGGTGACCGAGAGGTCTGGTGCTGTTTCACCTTCTTCTAAGTGCAGGGTCTCCTTAAATTTCTCAAGCACCTTTGATGCACCCCTCACATGACAGGCTGTGCCCATACACACACAGACCACATTCCTTCCGCGGGGCTTAAAATAAAAGTGTTTATAAAAAGAGGCTGTGCTGTATATATCAGCAAGGGGGATCTCAAGTTTCTTTGAAAGCTGCCTTAAGACATCCTCAGGAAGATAGTTATACTCCTTCTGTATCTCCTGAAGGGCATGAATCAAAAGTCCCCTTCTTTTCTGTTTAGGTGTGGCAACCTCTGCTATCCCCTTATAAAGGGTATCTATAAGGGAATCATTGAGCTCTTCTAACTTCATCTTACCTCCCTCTACAAATATTAAATCCAGCTCTCAGAAGCTAAAAATTATTAAAAATTTCTCGCTTCTGATTTTTGAATCGTGACGCCTGTTTATGAGATACATCATACTGTTACACCAGGTTACATATTCACTACTTATGGTAACAAAAAAGATTATTTATTTTACCATAAAAATTATTTTTTGTTCATTTTTTTATTTTATGCAATTATAAAAAGAAAGGCATGGCTTATTCACCATCTCAAGACAGGATAACAGGGAGCTGAAGGCTCAATATCTTGTGATAATATGCCTTCATTACTTAAGAGGTCTGAGTGACCCCCTCCACCGAAGGATAAAAAGACCATAAATCCTCCAATAACAATACCAAAGGACACATAAAATGTAATCTCTGTGCGGGCAGAGGATTCTGCCGCATTGATAAGCAATAAGCCAGATATTATCAAAAGTATGATTATCCTCTTCATTTAATCGTGACCAGTTCAGAATAGGTTTTACTAAAAAGTAGTATACATCTAACTAATTACAAGAGTCAAATAGCCGAATTGTTCCGTAATCTGCCATTAGAAATTTATAAAAAGCCTTTAATAAAACTGGTAGAATGCCGATATTTTGGGGTTCACGGACTGAAGCTTGTCTTCAGTCTGTGCTCTAAAGGCAATACTAAACCCAGAAAATCTAATGATTTTCTGGGGACCCCGCTTGCGACACCTTAGTAGAGCAGTAGAGCAGCAGAGCAACAGAGCAGCAGTTAATAACAGAGCAGTAGAGCAGCAGGCAATAACAGAGCAACAGAGCAGTAGCGCAGCAGAGCAGCAGTTAAATAATAAAAAGAAATTCCTCAATAAAAACTACTGCTCTACTGCTCTGCTGGTCTGCTGCTCTATTAAAAGTAACTCAGGCATTCTTGCCTGAGAAAAGTAACTCAGGCATTCTTGCCTGAGAAAAGTAACTCAGGCATCACAGACAAGAATGTCTGTGCTACTGCTCTGATGGTCTAAGAAGACTTTGAGGCAGACTGCCAGTTCTCTAATGGCAAAATAGAGATTGTTATCCTATTTAAAGAATCTAAAGGAATGAAAACTTCATTCAAGGAGGCATAAGGACTCAAGTCTTAAGACTTTTTGGGTAAGGATTGGAATTAATAACTAATTATGCAATACGGTAAAGTTTCAAAAAAACGATTTTCCGTCTCCTAAAATAACAGAGGTTTTCAAAATAAAAGATTAATCAATTGTGCAAAAATTTGCCAGGGTTAAAATAACGAGGCAAAGACTTGCTTAATAAGCATACTCCCCTACTAATTTCAAGAAAGATTATCACTCAGGATTTTCACAAGAAGTCTCACAGGTGCTCCTGAAGAGCCCTTTGCAAGGTATTCACCTTCTATTGAGGTCATCCTTGGTGCCATATCTATATGGATCCATGGACAGCCTGCATCCTTTATAAATTGATGAAGAAAGGTAGCACCTGTTATTGCACCACCATATCTTGTCTTTCCTGTGTTTGCTACATCTCCGAAGGTGCCCTTTATGTCTTCTTCATATTCCTCCCATAAAGGCATGGGCCATACATAATCACCACTTGCTTCTCCAAGTCTTCTCACCTTTTCCAGAATCTCATCATTATTTGAAAATACAGCCATCGCCCTTTGACCAAGGGCAACTGTTGCTGCACCTGTAAGGGTTGCCACATCAATAACCAGTGAGGGCTTGAGTTTCTTTGCATAACACAATGCATCGGCCAGGATAATCCTTCCTTCTGCATCGGTATTTAAGACCTCTATGGTCTTACCACAGGAGGTCCTCAGTATATCTCCAGGATGATAGCTTTTTCCCGAAGGCATATTCTCCACCACAGGGATAAGTGCTATTATGTGTTTTTTGAGTTTAAGTTCATCTGCTATCTTCATTGATGCCACCACAGAGGCAGCTCCTGACATGTCCATATGCATATCAGACATGGCATCCGCTGGTTTTAAATTCAATCCACCGCTGTCAAAGGTAACGCCCTTTCCGATAAGGACCAGTGGAGCCTTTTCCCGATTACCTCTATGCTGAAGCATGATAAATCTCGGCTCTTTCTCCGAGCCTTTACTCACACCCAGTATTCCTCCCATATTGAGCTTCTGAATATCCTTTTTATTAAAGATCTTCACCCTCACATCTGTCTTACTGAATATCCTCTTTACCTCCCTGGCAAAACTATCAGGTGTAAGGTCTCCTGCTGGAGTATTTACAAGCATCCTTGATAGATTCACACCCTCACCTATTATCTGTCCTTTTCTGAAGGCACCCTTAACTGACCCATCTATCTTTCCGGTGATTACTATCTCCTCTACAAAATTCCACCCATCCTCTGGAGGAGTCTTATATTGTGTGAATTCAAAATTGGCAAGTTCAAAATTTACAATGAGGAGCTCTGCCTTTTCCTCATCGGACAGCTTCAATTCCGGGAAGGTAAAGTCAGGAAAATTCAAGACAAGTCTCTTAAGCCTGTTTGCCTTTGCAAGGGATATTATCTGTCTTGCAAGGAGTATAGCCCGCCTGTGATTGATCTTTTCTGGCTTTTCAATCCCTATAACAAGTGATCTTCTTCCATCTGATTTTTCAAGAAGATGACTCTCCTTCTGTCTTCTGAATTCAACCAGAACATATTCCTTATCCTCAAACCTCTCAAAAAATTTCAGTCTTATCATAAAACCTCCTCAAAGGACAGCCTCTTACCATTGCCTGAGGATATTGTAATAAGTATCCCTCTGGCAGGGTATGAATCCTGCAGCCTTTATGGAATTCACAACCCTCTCGATAAGTCTCTCTGGAGCCTCTACAGCCACCCTGTGGCCTGTGGAGGAGACCACATTTTCCTCGAGCATGGTTGAACCAAAGTCATTTGCACCAAATCTCAGGGCAAGCTGTGCAATCTCCATACCCTGTGTAACCCATGAGGCCTGAATGTTTTTTATGTTATCAAGGTAAAGTCTTGAGACAGCAAGCACCTTCAGATATTGGACCGCACCTGCCTTCCTTCCACCGAGTTCAGTATTTCCAGGCTGATATGTCCAGGGGATAAAGGCAGTAAAACCACCTGTCCTGTCCTGAAGGCTTCTTATTCGGTCGAGATGCTCTATTATGTCATCCTGAGATTCCACAGTGCCGAACATCATAGTTGCCGTGGTCTTCATACCAATCCTGTGTGCCTCTTCCATTACCCTGATCCATTGAGAGGATCTTATCTTCCTCGGGCTGATTGTCTCCCTTACCCTGTCAGAAAGGACCTCAGCTCCACCACCTGGTATTGAATCAAGACCGGCCTCTTTAAGAATAAGAACTGTCTCTCTTATCGTGAGGTCATGTTTACCTGCCAGATACCATATCTCTGGAGGAGAAAAACCGTGGATATTGATATTAAAATTCGCCTTTATGGTCCTGAGCGTCCTTATATAAAAGTCTATGTCCAGCTCAGGATGTAGCCCTCCCTGTATGAGAATCTGTGTCCCTCCATGTCTCACAGTCTCCTCAACCTTTTTTAATATTTCATCAATATCAAGTACATAAGCCTCAGGATGCTCAGGACTTCTCCAGAAGGCACAGAACTTACACCTGTTTATGCATATGTTTGTGTAATTGATATTCCTGTCAATAATAAAGGTGACAATGCCTTCAGGATGGAGTTCTTTCCTGAGACTATCTGCCCTTTCGCCGAGTTCATAAAGGGAGAGTTTAAAAAGTTCCTTTGCCTCTTCCTGGGTAAGCCGTTTCATCTCTCTAAATTTTTTATGATCCCGTCAATGGTCGATGCTATTTTCTCCACAAATTCCCTTGCTATCCCCAAGGCCTCCTCTGCATCTTCCCTTGAATACCTCACAAAATCTTCATAATCTACATCCTCTCTTAATGTTTTGAGGATGGAAAATTTTTTTGCAAAATCCTCTGGTAAAAGTCTTGCCTCCCTTATCAATTCCTTTAAAAGCATAGTCTTTACACCTTCATGAGTAGATGCCCTTATATCGTAAAGTATAAGTATAGCCCTTGAAATAGCATAAATAGCATAATAGGCCCTTGATATAGCATCATTGTAAAATCCCTGAGAAAGTAAAACCTCTGCTGCATCCAGTCTCTCATAAGCCCTTTCTTTACGATATCTTGCAAGGGCTATCCTGTCTTCCGCTTTAGAGGCTCTTTCATATAATATCTCCCCTCTTGTTTCAAGGTCTTCTAAAAAGGGACTCCCCTTTTCTTTAAATGTCCTGTACTGTGGCTCATCAAAAACATGAAGACTTAGAGGAATCCTGTAAAGTAATATCTCTCTTTCAATCTCATCAGCAATGGAATATATGATATCTCTTAATAAAGAACTCTTCTGTTTAATAACAATAAAAACATCAATATCAGAATCTTCTCTGAATCTCCCGGCCTCCCTTGAACCAAAGAATATTATTCTAAGGAGGTCTCCTTGAAGAACTTCAAGGAGTTTCTTCTTCAATAGATCAAGGGCCTCTGAAACAGCCATCTCGGGTAGAATCTGGGGCATGTATTATAATACCATGTAGCCTGAAACCTTTGCTCTGTTTTATAATAAAACATGCTTAAAAGTATTGAATGGAAAGATGGAAGGGTTTTTATACTGGATCAGTCACTTCTTCCTCACAGGATTGAATATATTGAATGCAATGATTATCCAGAGGTCGCAGAGGCTATCAAGACACTGAAGATTCGTGGAGCGCCTGCCATTGGCATCGCTGCTGCCATGGGTGTGGCCATAGGTGCAGAAAGATTAAAGGTAGAGACCAGGTCTGAGTTTCTTAAATCCCTTAATTCAATCATTGAAGTTATGCTCAGGACAAGACCCACTGCAGTAAATATAAGATGGGCAATGGATCGGCTGAAAAGACTCGTGGACTCAAATTCTGGAAAGGATGTAAGTGAATTAAAGGAGATCCTTAAAAGGGAAGCCCTGAAGATACTTGAAGAAGACATTGAGACAAACAGGTCTATTGGTCTTCATGGACTCCCCCTCATAAAGGAAGGTATAAACATACTCACCCACTGCAATGCTGGTAGCCTTGCAACAGGTGGCTATGGGACGGTCACGGCACCAATGTTTATAGCCAGGGAAAAAGGTATCAGATTCCATGTCTTTGTAGATGAGACAAGACCAGTCCTTCAGGGTGCAAGGCTTACAACCCTGGAGCTCCTTAAGGCAGGCATAGATTGTACCCTTATCACTGACAATTCAGCTGGTGCCCTGATGAAAAAAGGGCTTATTGACCTCATAATAGTTGGAGCAGACAGGGTAACCAGGAGAGGTGATGTGGCAAACAAGATCGGAACATACAGCCTTGCTGTACTTGCAAAGGAAAATAATATTCCCTTTTATGTAGCCGCACCACTGAGCAGCATTGACTTTAAGATTGAATCTGCAGAGGAGATCCCCATTGAGGAAAGGCCAGCAGATGAGGTTACCACCATAATGGGTATAAGGATTGCACCTGAGGGTGTAAAGGTTAAAAATATGGCCTTTGATGTCACACCTGCAGGATATATAACAGGCATCATAACTGAAAAGGGTATCTTCACACCTGATGAGATAAGCAGGCTTCAAGGGTAAATATGAAAATAGATTCAAAAACCGAGCTTACATTTAATTCAATAATAGAACACTATAAAGAAGACCTGCTAAAGGTCGAAGAAGAGCTTCTTACTCTTTTCAGAAGTGATGTACCTGTTCTTCCTGTTATTGGTAAATATATAGTTGAGGGTGGTGGCAAAAGGATAAGACCCTTATTTTTACTTCTCAGCGCCGAGCTCTCTGGCTTCAGAGGAGAGGAAAGGATAAAGCTTGCTGCAATAATAGAGTCAATACATACCGCCTCGCTCCTTCATGACGATGTGATAGACAATGCAAGAATGAGAAGGGGAAAGACAGCGGCCCATCATATATGGGGAAATCAGATAGTAATACTCGTTGGAGATTATCTCTATTCAAACGCCCTGAAGGAAGCAGTGAGTTTCAGGAATCAGGAGATAATGGAGGCGTTATCAGAGGCAACAACCTTCATGACAGAAGGTGAGTTATTCCAACTAAACAAGATTGCAGATCCAGGGATAACAGAAGAGGACTATATAAGAATAGTCTCAGCAAAGACAGGGGCTCTTATCTCCTCTGCCTGCAGGATCGGAGGCATTCTGGGAAATCTTTCAGAAAAAGAAAAAGAGGCTCTTTCAAGATTTGGTATGCAGGTTGGCATAGCCTTTCAGGTCTCAGATGATATACTGGATTATGTGTCTGATGAAAATCAATTCGGGAAAAACCTTGGTAAAGACCTTGAGGAGGGAAAGATCACCCTTCCCCTTATACATTTATTGCAGAAGGTAGACAAAAAAGAAAGCGAACAGATCATAAAAATAATAAAAGAAGGGCCTCAGGACGGAGACCTTTCATGGCTTACTGAAAAATTGAAGGAATATAACTCCATTGAAAGTGCCATGGATAAGGCAAGGGAAATAATAATAGATGCCAAAAAGACCCTTTCTATATTCCCTGATTCCTCTGTCCGTGATGAGCTCTTCTATCTGGCTGATTATTCAATAATAAGGAAGGTGTAATATGGATCCACTCGTAAAACTTGCGAAGGATGCAATAGAGACCTATGTAAAAACAGGAAAGATTATAGAGCCTCCAGAAGATATTCCTGAAGAATGGAAGATAAGGGCTGGCGCCTTTGTATCTATTAAAAAAAACAGACAGCTTAGGGGATGTATAGGCACTATCTATCCCACCACAGAAAACCTTGTCCATGAGGTTATAAGGAATGCCATTGCAGCAGCCACAGAAGACCCGAGATTTTTACCCGTTACAGAGGATGAATTATCTGAGCTCACCTATTCTGTGGATGTCCTTTCATCACCTGAAAAGGTAAGGGACCTAAATGAACTGGATCCCCGAAAATATGGTATCATTGTCTCAAAGGGTATGAGAAAGGGAGTCCTCCTGCCAGACCTTGAGGGTGTAAATACAGTAGCAGAACAGCTCTCTATAGCCCTTATGAAGGCAGGTATAAGAGAGGATGAGGACTTTGAGGTTTATAAATTTACTGTAAAGAGATTAAGATAAATATGGAACTACCTTTAAGAGGAGAGCTCTCGGATTATCCCATAGCAAAGATATTCATTGAACTCAACAAACAAAGAGAGACAGGGATACTTTCTGTCTCAACACCGAGGTTCACAAAAAAGGTTTACTTCAAGCAGGGTGATGCCATATTTGCCAGTTCTAACCTTGAAGACGACAGACTCGGTGAGATGCTCCTTAAATGGGGAAAGATCAACCTTGAACAGTATCACAGATCTGTAGAACTCCTTAAAAAGACAGGGAAAAGGCAGGGTCAAATTCTTGTGGAGCTTGGATACCTCACCCCTAAGGAGCTTTATCAGAGCGTAAAGGCCCAGGTAAAGGAGATTATCTATAGCCTCTTTGGACTTGATCATGGAGAATATGAGTTCCTGCCAGGACCACTGCCAACAGAAGAGGTGATCACACTCAGAATGAGTATGGGTAATTTAATATATGAAGGAATCAAAAGGTCAAGCAACTGGAGTATGCTTAAAAGGCAGATACCTGATGACCTTATCTTACAGTTAAGTTTAAATCCACTCAGACTTTTTCAGTCTATTGAATTTTCAGAAATGGACAGAAAGATTCTTACACTTATTGATGGGAAAAAGACCGTAAAACAGATTATAGATAACTCCTGGGTGAGCCCCTTTGATGCATTGAAGACCCTCTATACACTTTTTATACTTGAGGTTGTTGAGGAGGTTAAACCAGTAAAGGAGGAAGAACTCGTAACACTGTCGCTTGAGGATATATTTAAACCCATCCTGATGGAGGAAGACCTTTTTATTAAAAAGGTCAATGAACTTTATGAAAAAATAGATTCCATGAACTATTTTGAGCTTCTGGGTGTTTCTGATGATGCAGGGATAAAAACAATAACAAAGAGGTATTTTGAACTCACCAGGGAATTTCATCCTGATAAGGCCTATAATTACTCTGATATGTCCCTGAAGGAAAAACTAACAGGCCTTGTTAATGCAATCACAAAGGCATACAATGTCCTTAAAGATCCATCCCTGAAAGAGCAATATATGAAGAAGCTCGGACTTACAACTGTAACACCTGTTCAAAAAAGAGTGTCAGATGATTCTTTACTGAAAAAGGCAGTCTCTCTTATAAAATCCGGGCAGCACTCTGAGGCAATTCCCTTGCTTAATGAATATATCAAGACTGACAGTACAAGCCCTGAGGCAAGAAACTATCTTGCACTTGCCTATCTGAAGACAGGAAATTACAACCTTGCAGAGAAGATAATGAAAGAGGCCATAAAGCTTAAACCGAGCTCAGAATACTATACGAATCTCGGCCTTATATACACAAAGATGGGTTTCATCAATGATGCAGTTAAGGCCTTTAAGACCGCCCTTGAGCTCAACCCATCCAATGAAAAGGCAAGACAGCATCTCATGAAATATCAGAAAAAATAATTTAGGCTCATCTCGGATTATGGTGCAAAGGATAAGGATATGGTCTAAAGATGCCTAAAAGTAGTACGATAGTGCGACAGTGCAACGGAGCGACAGGCAATAACAGAGCAGTAGAGCAATAGAGCAGTAGCCGCAAGCTTTAGCTTGCGTTTTTTGTATTTCCACCATTTATCGCAGGCTGAAGCCTGCGGCTACCTCCTTTTTAGACCAGCAGAGCAACAGAGCAGCAGCGCAGCAGAGCAACAGTTAAATAATAATAAGAAAAAAACTTCCTTAATAAAAACTACTGCTCTGCTGCTCTACTGGTCTGTTGCTCTATCTGTCGCACTGTAGCACTACTTTGTAAGCCACAGACAAGAATGTTTGTGCTACTGCACTACTGCTCTGCTGGTCTAAAAAGGTTTTGAGGCATCCCCTGCCATTAAAAATGCATTTCTATCGACAAATTGAGGCTTAAATCAACAATCTCACCAGAAGGCGCACCACAGGGAATATTAAAAAATCCACAATCCTTAAGATTATCAATCCTAAAAGTATCAAAAATCCAAAGGGCTCTATGCTGGCATAGAACATTCGTAGCCTTGGCGGTAAAAGACCCATCAATATCTTGCTTCCATCAAGAGGAGGTATGGGGATAAGATTAAATACACCTATGCCTATATTAAGAATCACTGTATATCTGATCATAAGTGCAATCGGCACAAGTAGCCTTTCAGCAATCAATGGATCTGCCTGCATGCTTAGGATAAGTCTGTAGATAAAGGATGCGATAAAGGCAATTGCAAAATTTGCCAGTGGCCCGGCAATGGATACATAAACCATACCCTTTAGAGGATTTTTAAAATTATAGGGATTTACAGGAACAGGCCTCGCCCAACCAATGGTCCTTGTCAAGATGAAGACAATGGCTCCTATGGGATCAAGGTGTTTTATGGGATTCAGCGTAAGCCTGCCGGCCATCCTTGCTGTGGGATCACCGAGCCTGTCGGCCACAATTCCATGGGCAAGCTCATGGAATGTCACGGCGATCAATATGGGAACTGCCATTAAGGCTATCTGCTGAAAGAAATTCATTATATCAGCATTCATGGATTCACTCCTGTTAAATTCAGCCATCTTCTAAGCAGTGCCACCGCACCTTTTTTGTCAAGTGGCTGGTTTGCATTGCCACACTGAGGATCCTGCACACAGGATGGACAGCCATCCTCACAGCCACATTCCTCCACAATCCTCAGGGCAGTCTTAAACCATTGAGGGATATGCTCCAGAAGCCTCTTTGTAAGCCACGCGCCTCCTTCGGCTCCATCATAAATAAATATAACAGGCCTTTTATCACCATCCATAAATAGTCCTGGATAACTCAATCCTCCTATGTCACCCTTTTCTGAGATGGCAAAAAGAGGCACGCATGAAATAACTACATGCTCAACTGCATGAAGGCTACCGGGATGGTCATAGCCCTGTGTCATTAGATATCCTTCTGTATCCTTTTCAAGAATGAGCCAGAGTCCTTCTGTCTGGAATCTGTGTTCTGGCATCATTACAGTGTGTCTTGATATGGTCATTCCGTCAAAGAGCCCTTTCTTTTCATATCCCCTTGTCCTTCTTGTTATATCAATAATTCCCCATCTCAGGGAAAGATTTCCTGCAACGGGTCTCCTTATCTGTTCTTCAATGATCTCAATCCTTTCCTCTGTGAGTGGATGGGTATAGTATAAAACATCTGCCTCTGTAACTAAAACCTCCCTTGCCTCAGGCACTATCCTTAAGACCCTGAACTGCCTTCCTGCATGAAGATATATAGCCTCAGGATGACATTCCTTAAGTGCCCTCCATTCATCTATCTCTCCAATAAGTTCACCTGTGACAAGCCTTATGTTATAGAGAACTCCGGTAGCCCGTATAGATATGTCCTTCTGAGGAAATCTCCTTGTAGAATAAAGATTCCCCTTTTTAGACCTTCTCAGATAGCCCTCTTTAAGAAGATCCTCTATGACTTCACCAGACCTCTTTATTAAGATATCATCTCCATCATACTGAGAAGGGCTCCTCAGTGAAAGCTCTGCACTGGCACAGAGAAGATGCTGCCTTAATATATAAGGATTTAACGGGTCTATCACCACTGCCTCAAAGGATTTATTGAAAAACTCATCAGGATGCCTCATAAAATACTGATCAAGACTATCCTTTATGGCAATAAAAAATACTGCTGATTCCTGGCCTGACCTTCCAGCCCTTCCAGCCCTCTGATAAAAACTTGATATGGAGCCAGGATAGCCAAGAAGTATGCAGACATCAAGGCCTCCGATATCAATGCCAAGTTCAAGGGCAGAGGTTGTTATAACACCAAGGGTCTCTCCGCTGAATAATCTCTTCTCAATTAATCTCCTTTCATCAGGAAGAAAACCAGCCCTGTAGGCACTTATCAGGTCCTTCAGCTCAGGTGCCCTCTCAGTTGACCAACGGTATATCAATTCAGTGATCTTCCTTGCCTTTGTAAACAGTATTGTCCTGAATCCCTTCATAACAAGCCTCAGGAACAACCTTGTGGCCTCTGTATAAGGACTTTCCAGGGGATTGATAAAAACATAATGTCTTCCTGATTGAGGGGCACCACTTTTATCTATAAGGACAAACCTCTCACCTGTTAATGTCTCTGCAAGCTCTACTGGATTTGCTATGGTTGCAGAAGAGGCAATAAACTGAGGACCTGCTCCATAAAACCTCGCAAGTCTCCTCAGCCTCCTGAGGACATGGCTTATATGAGAACCGAATATCCCTCTGTAGGCATGTATCTCATCTATAACTATATACCTCAGTTTTCTCAAAAAATCAGACCATTTCCTGTGATAGGCATTTATGGCCATATGGATCATATCAGGATTTGTGAGGATAACAGGAGGTCTCCTTTCACGGATAAGCCTTCTTCTGTGCTGAGAGGTATCTCCATCGTAAACCTCAGCCCTCTTTATAGAATGACCCCTTTTTGAGATAAAGACCTCAGAAAGCCCTGCACCTTTTAAAAGATTATTAAGCACCTCAAGCTGGTTCTGCTCGAGTCCCTTTAATGGAAATATATAAAGGCTGGTTGAGGACTGGTCTTTCAGGAGAGACTCAATAACAGGTATGTTATAAACAAGACTCTTACCAGAGGCAGTAGGAGTCATGATTATCACATTGTGACCTTCTCTTATTTTTCCAATTGCCTCTGCCTGATGGATGAAAAGCCTTTCTATGCCCGATTGAGAAAGGGCCTTTTTCAAGGCTGGTAAGATATCAATATCAGAAAAAAAAGCCTCCTGAGGTGGGACATACCTGTGGTCAGCAATTATCCTTTTGTAATGACTGTCCTCCTTGAGGGCTTCTATAAACTCTTTGAGGGAATTGCCCACAATTTAAAAAGACCCGCCGTGTCCAAGATAAACACCGGAAAACACGGCAAGGAAGCTTACAGCAAGGATAAACCAGTGAAAGATATTCAATTTAAAAAATATCTTTGAGACATCCTGTGCTGTATCCCTGAAAAGGACCTTGAAGATATTTCTCTCAAAGGTGAGTATAATGACATAGACAAGCCAGGCAAGGAGCATTATAAGAATGCCGAGCCCTCTTTTACTGAATATGCCGTGCCAGCCATTTTCAAGAAAAAGTATTACTGCTCCTGTGATACCGGCAATAAGGGCATAGAGCCTTGCCTGACGGGCAAATCTATTCTCCACAGCCTGAAAATACCTGACCTTTTCAAGGGAATCCTCCATCCTCATAAGAATAGGAAATATATTTACTGTCACAAAGGCCACCCCGCCAATCCAGAGGATTATGGTTATTACATGAATGGCTGTGAGAAAAGGTATTAACATCTCCATATTTTATTTCCTCCTCAAGTCAGGTTTCCCAGTGCTGGAATTATGGTGGGCAGGGACGGAATCGAACCGCCGACACGGGGCTTTTCAGGCCCCTGCTCTACCGACTGAGCTACCTGCCCGAATGAATGATATAATTTTAATACATTTATACCTTCAATTGGAAGTCCAGAATCAGGATGTTTCGTAAATGGGCACGTAAAAATTGACCCCAGGTAAGGCTTCAATTAGGCTGTAGGCTGAAGAATCCTTAATCCTATCGCCTCAAGCCTGATTCCTGCACCTACGAGGTGCAGGTTTTTGGCCTTCCTTTTTATACTGCCCCTGACCTCTTCAAAAAGGGAGCATATTTTTGATCCATATTTAATACATGCTGTTTAAGCCAGTCTCTGAGATACTCTACTACATCAGCAGTTAGGACTGGCTTGCCCTCTGTGAATTCTTTATGTAAATGATAAAACCTTTCTCTAAAGGCCCTGTGGGCCGAGCGATGCTCCTCAAGCCCTGTATACTTATATTTCTCCATATAGCCCTCCTCGGTCATAAAATGGACAACTGAATATTCAAGTAGCTCATTAAGGGCATTACCGAGTTCCTTCACACCCACTCCCTGATACATTGCATCCACAAGATTGTTATAAATACCAAACAGTCTTTTATGCTGGGCATCAATCTCAATGATGTCCACTTTATATTTATCATTCCATTCAATAAAAAGCTCAGATTTCTTTCTTTTAAATATCCAGTCAAAGAGTCCCATGTAAACCTCCTATCTTAATAATCTCGTTCCTGCCTCATAAACCCTTTTCAGGGCATCAGGAACCTGAAGTATAGCACCCTTTGCATCCACTCCAAGAAAGCTCACTGTCTCATGCTCGGGTACACTTATGGTTCTGAAGAATGCCTTTGCCGTCGCCTCAGAACACTGGATACCGATCTCCTTTTTCATACCACCTACTATAATTAAGAGACCTTTCCTGCCCAGAGGACCTTCTGGTATTGGTCTTTTAAGAAGGTATCTTTCGCACCAGAAGGCCTGGCACCTGTCAATCATTGCCTTTGCCTGAGCACTTAGGCCAAAGAAAAATACAGGAGAGGCAAGGATGAACCTGTGCCCCTCCCTTATGGCATCATATATCTCAGTCATATCATCATCAATTATGCATCTACCTGTTGTGTCACAGCCACCACAATCCTGACAGGGCTTTATGTCCATGAGGTTCAGATTGAAGAGTTTGACCTCCTCACCTGCCTCATGAGCTGGCTTGAGACACTCCTTAAGAAGTATCTCTGTATTGCCCTCTATCCTCGGACTTCCATTAAAGGCAACTATCTTCATTATTCTATTTTCTTAAATGCCTGTTTTTTTGCTCCACAAATAGGGCACTCATCAGGTGCCTCTCCCTCAACAGTATTCCCGCAGACCTGACAGACATAGTAAACCACATCAGGATTCTTGCCAAGATTCTCAAGTGCCTTTTTGTAAAGCTGAGCATGGATCTGTTCTACCTCATTGGCAAATTCAAAACTCCTGAGCGCCCCGCCTTTTCCTTCTGCCTCTGCATCCTTTATCATCTGGGGATACATATTCTGGAATTCATAAGTTTCACCATTAATAGCAGTCTGAAGATTTTCTTTTGTGGATTTGATCCCACCCAGCTCCCTCAGATGATTCAATGCATGAACTGTCTCTGCCTCAGCAGCAGCCCTGAAGAGCCTTGCAATCTGCTTATAACCTTCCTCCTCTGCCTTTTTTGCAAAGGCGAGGTATTTTCTATTTGCCTGAGATTCTCCAGCAAAGGCATCAAGTAGATTCTTTTCAGTCTTTGACATCCTGACCTCCTTAATGAATCTTTTCAAAGGCATCCTTTGGTGCATTGCACACAGGACACCTCCAGTCATCAGGTAGTTTTTCAAAGGGTGTTCCTTCCCTTTCTTCATCATATTCATATCCGCAGATTGTGCATTTCCATACTCCCATGTTTACCTCCTAAAATTTAGCATGATATTCCTTTACCATTCTGGCAAAGTCTTTCCCGAATTCATAAAGCCTTTTTTCGTCCTCAAGGGATGGCCTGTACATGACCTGAATTCCAGGCTCATATATCTCAAGCCCCATCCTCTTTAATTCCTCGTAAACCTCCTTAACCGCACCACCTCCCCAGCCATAACTTCCAAAGGCACCTGCTATGCGGTTCTTTGGCCTGAGACCTCTCAGGTGAGTCAGGAATTCTGAAACTGAAGGATACATTATGTTATTCAATGTGGGTGTACCTATAAGGGCACCCCTTGCCTTCCAGAACTCCTTTATTGCAATACTCATGGGTGTTGCCCTGAGCTTTATCACCTTACAATCCACTCCCTCATCCCTGATACCCTGCATAATAGGAAGTGTCATCTGTTCTGTGCTGTGCCACATGGTATCGTATATAATGGCAACACTCAGGTTTGCCTTTCCATTTGCCATATCAAGATACATCTGAAGGACCTTCTGGGGATTCTGCCTCCAGATGACTCCATGGTCAGGGGCTATCATGTCTATCTCAAGGTTGAGTTTCTTTAGCTCCTCTATCTTTGACTTTATCAGATGACCAAAGGGCATAAGGATATTGGCATAGTAATCTACCACTGCATCCTCAAGCTCGGACATGGACTCACAGGTAATGTATTCATCATCAAATCTTGCAGATGATGCAATGTGCTGACCAAAGGCATCCTGACTTATGAGGAGCCTCTCTTCTTTTACATAGGTCATCATTGAGTCAGGCCAGTGAAGCATGGGTGTCTCAATAAAGAGCAATGTCCTTTTACCTATCTTCAGGGTATCACCTGTCTTTACTGTTTTTATATTCCATCCTGATATGTCAAAGAACCTCTCAAGTCCCTTCCTACCCCGCTCTGTTATGTAGATATCAGCATCAGGGCAGAAGGATTTAATCCTGTCAAGACCAGAGGCATGGTCATTCTCTATGTGATTTACAACAATATGCCTTATCTTTGAGGGCTCAACGAGTGCCCTGATATTTTTAAGACTGATCTCTGTAAAATCCTCTTTTACTGCATCAACAAGGGTGATCTCCTCATCAAGGATAAGATAGTTGTTATAGGTTGTACCTCTTGGTGTAATATAGCCATGAAAATCCCTTACAGCCCAGTCTATTGCACCCACCCAGTAGATACCTTCTTTTAACCTAACAGGATTCACTGTCCACCTCCTTCCAGAAAAAAGTTTAATCCATATTACTAATCCTCAAGAAGTGTTGAAAATTGATTGTGATGCTCCTCTTCATCAGCAAGTATGGATTCAAAGAGCCTTTTTGTAACCACATCTCCTTCCCTTTCAGCAAGTTTGATTATCTCCTTATAAAGGGCAATAGCCTCCTCTTCAGCCTTCTTGTCAATTGAAAGCATCTCCTTGAGATTACCGCCAACTGTAATAGGTGTTGGCTTTGTTATTGGAACACCTCCAAGATAATCAAGTCTCTCTGCAATAGCCTCTGCATGCTTCATCTCTGTTATTGCAATCTTCTTGAACACTCCGCCAACTGCCTCTGCATTCACACCCCTAACAGTAACATGCTGCCACATATACTGAACACTTACCTGAATCTCCCTTGCAATCGCATCGTTAAGCCTGTCAAGTAATTCCTTGCTTGCCATAAAGACCTCCTGAAGAACTTAATCTTAATCTCCAAAGGAGATTAATGAACTATGGATTCTTTCCTGAAGAGATGGTATCCACAGAATATGCACTGAGTCTCTTCTTCATCTGTCCATATCTCAATGTCCTCTCCGCATTTTGGACAGGTTACAAACTCAGGAAAGGGTGCATTAAGCTCAGCGCATGCTGGCTTTTCTTTATATGCAGACCTTTCGTCCTTCATACAAACCTCCTTTTTAAACCCGGGGCTTACAAGCGGCTAACACTGAAGAAGGGCAGCCCCTGGTTAAGCCTTAAACCCCGGGCATGACTTTAAATTATCCATAAGGTGTCTCGCTCGAGGCCTTTCTCCATCCTTCTGCCTTCAGGCGAGACATCCTTTTAATACCCCAGGACTTCAATTCCTCAAGGTACCTCTTCGGATCAATCTTTGAAAGCTCCATGATCTTCTGTCTCTCATGGAGAGAGTCCATATAATCTGTTGGATACATTCCTCGCCATGTGCAGTATCCCTGGTCAAATAAAAACTCAGGTGTGATCTCCTTCACAGGAAGAACCCTTGAGGCGAACCTTGCTACATCCATATCATATTCAATTATCCATCCATTGTCAATAATCATCCTTGAAGGATCAAAGGAAATACCGCTGGCACATTCAGGGCAATAGAGTCTGTTTACCACCTCAGCTGGCATGATATTGTCCCTGAAGCTAAAGCTTGCAGTATATTTACCACATTCACAGGATACCTTATAATCCATGCACATAATTGACCTCCTTAAAGCATGGGTGAAAATCTTGATTTTGGTGCACCACAGAGTGGGCACTTATAATCATCCGGTAGTTCCTCAAAGGGAACCCCGGGCGGTATTTTATTTTTCTTATCACCCTTCAGAGGATTATAAATATAACCACACTGACCGCATACATATTCCTTAAGCTCTGTTGATACCTTTGTCTCCATCTTTAAACCTCCTTATAAATCTTAGAGCCCGCCAGAGCTCTCTTTAGTTTCTTTTACCTCTCCATCTTCAAACTCATCCATCTCTTTTCCACTATTAACATTTTTAACTTCTCTTAGATGTGTATTTCTGATCTTTTAAGAATCTTCCTAATTCCCTGTCCACCTTTGATATATGATTTATCCACCACAAACCAAGCAAATCCTTCGTCTCTAAGGTTGTATAAAGTCTCCAGCCTCTCTTTCGCAATTCATCCCTTAGCTCGAGATACCTTTTTGTGAAATCCGTGTGTTCCTTGACATGGAATACCATCTGTGGATAGTTAAATTCTTTCATATATCTTTCCTCACAACTAAAATGGTCATTAATATATCTTTCAAGAAAAGCCATCATCTCATCTATCAATTCCTTACCTCTGCCCTCTCTACAAGCCTCTCTTAATTCTTTGATTTTATTCAGCAGTTCTTTATGCTGTCTGTCAATATCCGGTATGCCCACAGAAAGCTCATCGCTCCATTCAAATGCCATATCTATGACCTCCACAGTCCATGAAGATTACAGTACTCCCTTGCTGTAACCTCTGATGCCTCTATCCTGAATAGGGCCTCAGGAGCCTGACCTGGCTTTAGAAACTCCCTGTAAGCCCTTCCATCAGCTATAAGCTCTATCCATTCAATATAATGTTTTTCTTCCATGGGATGAGGTACACTTCCAACCTTTACCTTATAACCTCCCTCTATCCTTTCAATAACAGGCACATGCTTTTCCTTTGATGCATCAACTGTGTTTTCCTCAAAAAGCTTCATGGGCTTGCCACAGCATACCAGTGTGCCCACTCCCTCGTGAATGATCTCAATCATATTGCCACAGACCTCACATTTATAAACCTGCAATCTCTTTGTCATAAAAAATTCCTCCTGTCATGGATTAGAGGGTGCGGAAACCGCACCCTTAATTAATTATCTTAAGGCCTCATAGACCCTGCCAACGATCTCCTCTGATGGCCTGAGTGTCTTCTGCCCTGGCGTCCATTTTGCAGGACATACCTCCTCTGGCTTGTCCCAAACATAGGTGAAGGCCTCAAGCTTCCTTAGCAATTCATCAGCATTCCTTCCAACATTGTAATAATTGATCTCAGAAGCCACCAGAACACCCTCTGGATTAATTATAAATGTTCCCCTTAATGCCAGACCCGAACCCTCATCATAAACACCAAAGAGCCTTGATACCGTGCCTTTTGGATCAGCACCCATGGGATACTTAACATTCTGGATGGTCTTTTCCTGCTGATACCAGCCATAATGGACGAACTTTGTATCTGTGCTCACTGATATAACCTCTGCACCAAGTTTCTTGAGCTCTTCGTATTTTTCTGCCACATCAGCAAGCTCTGTAGGACAGATAAAGGTAAAGTCAGCTGGATAAAACACCAGGATTGTCCACTTCTTGTCCTTCTTTGCCTCAGCAAGGCTGAATTTCCCAAACTTGCCTGTTGCTGGATTATAGGTCTCCAGCTCAAAATCTGGAACACTCTGACCCACTCTTACAACCTCTGACATCTTAAACCTCCTGATATTAGTTATACAGGAGCTAAAAGCTCCTCTTTTCAATTATAAAAAATCATTTTTCCCTGCAGTCCTGACACAATCCATAAAGCTCAAGGTGAACCCTCTTGACCTCAAACCCCTGAATGGCGGTTTCAGGTATATGAGGACTGTAATCCATAGATATATCTATGACCTTTCCGCATCCCATACAGATCAAATGATGATGGGAACTGGTGTCAGGGTCAAACCTCTTCTTAGACGGGTCTATGTTTAATTCCTGCACAAGCCCCTTTTCTTTAAGGGTTTCAAGTATGTTATATACAGTTGCAAGTGATATCATGGGATACCTATTCTTTACAGCCCTGTATATATCCTCTGCTGAGGGATGGCTCTTATTACCCTCAAGAAACTCAAGCACAGCCAGCCTCTGAGGTGTTAGCTTGATCCCTATGTTTCTATACTTTTGCATAATTCTAATTTAATAAACATTATCATATTAGAATTATTCTTGTCAAGCCCTTGATATTGAGGGTCCTCCTGAGGATCTCCCAAAATCTTGTATCAGATTGGCATAGGATTCAAGCCTTCCGGATGAAGAGAGCATGCCCCTTGACATCGATGAACCCCTCTAACATTTATCAAGAGAGGGATGCTCAAAGACAGCAGGTAATTCTTGCCCAAGATTAAATTACTGCCCTGTGAATAATTTCTGCATCCATCATCAATAAAGGAGGTGTTTGAAAATGCCATTATGCATTGTGCCATGCGGAAAGAAAAAGATATGGGACATAAAGCCCGACCAGGGCCGTACTCCTGCAAGAGAGGCATATATAGGTCCATTTGCTAAGACATGCATCCAGTATGCGGAACATTTTTATCAAAACTCTTACAGGATATTGTCTGCAAAATATGGTTTTCTCAAGCCTGAAGAAGAGATAGAGAACTATGACATTACTTGTGGCGATCCTGAAGCTATAGATCGTGACGAGCTTATTCAGCAGGTAATAGATAAGGATTTATTAAACTACAATCCAATTATACTCATTTGCGGAGCCTGCTACAGAAAAAAAGCAAGAGATGCCTTTGTGAAAGCTGCACAGAGAAGAGGGTTACCTGAACCACAAATTATAACTCCTTTACAGGGAAAGGGGATAGGGCAAATGCTGAGGACCCTTAAAGAGGCTATAAGAAATAATGCACCTATAGAATAAAAATGTCTTAAAAAATAACCATCGCCCTTTGTCAGGTGGACTAATTTGTTATTAGAAAAATTGCCTGTCTGCCTCAAGTACAAGGTTTAACCTTTGGCTTAAGGCAGCAGGTCAGCCTCACCTGAGCCTTTCGCCTTCAGCCTAACTAACCAGGGTGTCGGTGGTAAAGTGCGTCCCGGCATTCTTTTAAATATTCTATAGACATAAATTCGGTACTGATAACCACACTCCCGTAATCTGCCATTAGAAATTTATAAAAAGCCTTTGATAAAACTGGCAGTCTGCCCATATTTCGGGGTTCACGGGGTGAAGCTTGTCTTCACCCCGTGCTCTAAAGGCAATACCAGCACCCCAGAAAATCTGACGATTTTCTGGGGACCCCGCCTGCGACACCTTAATAGAGCAGTAGACCAGCAGACCAGTAGA